>CAYWCK010000177.1:0-10132 GCA_964456685.1 uncultured Bifidobacteriaceae bacterium
CTCCCGGGTCAGGATGATCGGGATGACGGCAATAATCGTCAGGAACACGGCGCCTGCGAGCGTGATCCGCGTCATAGCGTGATGCAGAAAGTCCGCGGTAGCCTGCCCGGGCCGCACACCCGGTATATATCCACCGTTCTTCTTCAGGTCGTCAGCGATGGTCAATTCATTAAACTGAGTGGCCACCCAGAAATACGAGAAGAACAGAATCATCAAGGAGTAAAGCGTCAGATACAATGCGGCGCCTTCAGCGAGATGACGCGCAATGCTGTTCAGGAAATTAACGATGAACGGCTCTTTGAAGAACGCCGCAGCCTTCGAAGCCAGCTGCTGCGGAAAACTCAAGATCGCGCCCGCAAAAATAATCGGCATGACCCCGGCATAATTGACCCGCAAGGGCATGAAAGAAGTCCCACCGGAATATACCTTCCGGCCGACCGCGCGTTGCGCGTACTGGACCGGGATCTTTCGCTGTGCTTGCGTGACCGCAATCACCCCGGCTACCACTCCCAACAACAACAACAACAAGGCAACCGCGTGACCCCAATTGTACTTAGCCGCAATGTCACCTGCCGATACGAACATGTTCCACAACGCCGCTCCCGCCTTGGGAAGCCGCGCTACGATGCCTACCGTGATCACCAAAGAAACCCCGTTGCCGATGCCACGTTCGGTTATTTGCTCACCCAGCCACATCAGCAGCATAGTACCGGTGGTAAGGACCAAAAGTGTTTGAATGCGATAAAGCCAAATCCACTCTACAGGGTACAGCACGAGCGGCTGGTTTAATCCCAGCGTGCCCGGTTTTTCCCAGCCAAACGTGATGGCCGCCCCCTGCAGCAAACACAAACCCACAGTGAGGTACCGACCATACTGAATGAGCTTCGTGCGACCGCCCTCTTCCCGGGCGAGCTTGCTGAGCTGCGGAATCACCGCCGTTAGCAGTTGGACGATGATGGTCGCGCTGATGTAAGGCATGATGCCCAGCGCACCAACCGCACAATGTTCAAGGGCACCACCCGTGAACAGGTTGTACATGCCCAGCGCACCACCGCCGCCTTTGGCTGCCTGCTCTTCAAAGAACTTCTGCAGCACGGCGCCATCCAGTCCCGGTACGCGCACGTACGCGATCACGCGACAGATGGCCAACAACGCCATCGTGAAGAAGATCCGGGACTTCAGTTCCGGAATCTTGAAGCAGTTTCCGAAAGTGTTCGCGAGTGAGGCCAGCATGTTTTATCCCCGGAGCAGATCAGCCCTTGACTGGCGCGGAGGTTTTGCGGCTGAGGACTTCGCACTTGCCGCCCTTGGCTTCGATCTTGGTCTTGGCCGAAGCACTGAATGCACTCACGGTCACCGTGAGCTTTTTAGTCAACTCGCCCTCACCCAAAATCTTCACGCCATCACCAAGCCCATTGGCAAGACCGGCGGCCTTGATCACGGCTTCGTTCACGATTGCGCCGTCATCAAAAACATTAAGCTCACCGACGTTAACCGGAAGGTAACGTGTCCCAAAACGTGTGTTGTTGAACCCGCGTTTAGGAATGCGTCGAATGAGCGGCATCTGGCCGCCTTCAAAACCAATCCGGATAGAACTACCGGAACGAGCGGTCTGGCCCTTTCCACCCCGGCCGGCGGTTTTGCCGCGACCGCTGGATTCACCCTGGCCGAGGCGCTTGCGCCGGTGTTTGGCGCCGGGACGAGGTTTGAGATCGTGTAAACGCATAAAATCTTAGTTGGTCGCCGGAGCAGCCGCTGACACCTTTTTGATTTCGATCCCGCGACTCTTGTAGATGTCCTCACGGAGACGCAGGCTGAGCAGTCCGTTCAAAGTCGCCCGCACCACATTGGCTGCGTTCGATGAACCCAAGGACTTGCTAAGAATATCCTTTACTCCCACGGACTCGAGCACGGCGCGAACCGTCTTGCCCGCGATAATCCCCGTGCCCGGTGAAGCAGGGCGCAGAAGTATCCTCGCACCGCCGAACTGGCAGAAAACCTCATGCGGAATCGTCGCATCCTTCAGAGAAACAGTCATCATCTTCGTCCGGGCAAGTTCACCGCCGCGACGAATGGCATCGGCAACTTCCGCCGCCTTGCCCAAAGCCAGTCCCACCCGTCCCTTTTTGTCCCCGACAACGACGAGCGCACTGAATTTGAAACGCCGACCGCCTTTAACGACCTTGGAGGAGCGGTTGATGAATACCACCTTCTCCACCATGTCGTCGCCGCCTTCGCGGCCTTGGTCCTGATCACCAGGCGGACGACCGCGCCGCGGACGACCGCCACCACGCGGACCGCGCGGCTGCTGCGGTTGCGGTTGTTGCTCGGGAGCTGGGGAAGCTTCGACGGCTTCGGGTGCAATATTATTTTCTTCAGCCACAATAAAGTCTCCGTTTGCGATTAAAACTTGAGTCCCGCAGCACGCGCGGCTTCCGCCAACGCCGCCACCTTGCCGTAAACTGGTTTGCCATCCTTCTGATCCTTTTTCGGGGGTGACCAGTGATAGCGCGCACCGCCACGATCAAACACGACCGCCTTGATGCCCTTGGCAATCGCTGCTTCCGCGGCGAGTTTGCCAATGGTCGTCGCGCTGGCGACGTTCGCCGAAAGCTTATCACGATCGGGCGTAGCTTTGTTGCGGGTCGAAGCCGAGGCAAGCGTGACGCCTGCGACATCGTCAATGAACTGCACGTAGATATGCTCGCCGGTAAACTTGACGCTCATCCGCGGGCAATCTTTGGTGCCGGAAACCTTCTTGCGGATGCGCCAGCGACGCAGCTGACTCAATTTCTGTTTTTTTTCCGTTCTCATCGTGTTCGGTCACGGATTTTGCCGTGACGCCATCAATCGTTATTGAACCGTCTTGCCTTCCTTGCGCTGGACGTGTTCGCCCACATAGCGCACGCCCTTGCCCTTGTAGGGTTCGGGAGGATAGAAACTGCGCAACTCGGAAGCCACTTTGCCAACAAGCATCTTGTCCGGCCCTTCGATAGTCAGCTTGGTATTCTCTTCCACCGTCACCTTGATCTGCTCGGGAATATTGTAATTGATCGGATGTGAGTAACCGAGCGTGAGGTTCACCACCTTGCCGGTGACCGCTGCCTTGAAACCGACACCCTGAATTTCGAGCTTCTTCATGAAGCCATCGGTCACCCCCTTGACCATGTTGTTCACCAAGGCACGGCTCAATCCATGCAATGCTTTCGCCTGGGCGTCGTCGCCTTCCCGGCTCACGACCACTTTGCCGTCCTGCACCTTGAGGCTGGTGCGCTTGGGCAACTCCCAATCAAGCTTGCCTTTCGGGCCTTCGATCAAAACTTTTTGTCCCTTTACCTCCACCTTCACTTTCGGTGGTATGGCAATCGGTTGTTTTCCAATACGCGACATAAAATTGTCCTTACCAAACGTAACAAAGCACTTCGCCGCCGAGTTTCTTCTTGCGCGCCTGCACGCCGCTCATCACTCCTTCAGGCGTTGAAATCACAGCCACACCGAGACCGCCCCGCACGCGGGGAATTTCTGTGGAGCCAACGTAGTGGCGCAGCCCCGGCTTGCTGATGCGACGCAAACCTTCGATGACGGTCTTCTTGCCTTCGTACTTGAGCTTGAGCTTGATCGCCTTGATGGTCTTGCCTTCCACTTCAACTCCGGCGATGTAGCCCTCCTGCTTGAGGACGGCAGCAATGTTCTCCTTGATGCGCGAATGCGGCACCACCACCGTGGGCAGCAACGCCCGCCCGGCATTCCGAATGCGCGTCAACATGTCTGAAATCGGATCAGTCATAAAATTACCAACTGGCTTTTACCACTCCTGGAATCAACCCATTCAGCGCGGCTTCCCGGAAAGTCAGACGCGACGCCGCAAACTTGCGGATGTAGCCGTGACGACGGCCGCTCATTGAACAGCGATTCACCACGCGGACCGGGCTGGCGTCCTTCGGCAGCTTGGAAAGCCCGGCATAATCGCGCTTGGCCTTCAATTCCGCCCGTTTCGCGGCGTATTTCTTCACCGTTTCCAACTTGCGCTTGTTGCGCTCAGTCCATGCAACTTTGGCCATAATCTTCTACTTTTGTTCGGCAAACGGAAAACCCATCAACTTCAAAAATTCGAGCGCAGCTTCGTTCGTGCGGGCGTTGGTCACAATCGTGATATCCATACCCTGAGTTCGCTTGATCTTGTCCATTTCGATTTCCGGGAAAATCGTCTGGTCGGCGACGCCGAAGGTGTAATTGCCGCGGCCGTCGAACTTGCGGGGCGACAAACCCCGGAAGTCACGAATACGCGGCAGCGCCGCGGCGACGAGCCGGTCGAAAAACTCATACATTGCGTCCTTGCGCAAAGTGACTCGGCAGCCAATCGCCTGACCTTCGCGCAATTTGAAATTTGCGATGCTGTGGCGGGACTTGCTGATCGCCGGCTTGCGGCCGGTGATTTGCGAGAGATCCTTGGCGGCATCTTCCACGGCTCCCTTTTCGAGGGACGCGCTAACGCCCATGTTCACCACAATCTTTTCCATCCGAGGGATCTGGTGACCGTTGGCATAGTTGTGCTTCGCCTTGAGGGCGGGCACTACTTCGTTTGTGTATTTGTCGTAAAGTCTGGCTTTCATTTTCTCTGGTCACGGATTTTGCCGTGACAAAAACTCGTCAGGCCTTGGCCGCCGCAGATGTACCGCCGCGCTTGGCCGCGCGCGCATCGAACACGGCTGCACTCATCACATTGGAAATGTGAATTGTTCCTTCGCGCTCAACAATCGCACCATTCGGATGCTGCTGGCTCTTACGCGTATGCCGCTTGATCATCGCCACGCCTTCCACAATGACGCGTTGCTTCTTGGGGTTCACCGCGATGACCTTGCCCCGCTTGCCTTTGTTGGCACCGGACAGCACCACCACTTCGTCGTTCTTCTTAACGTGCAAAATCTTCATAACTTCAAATCACTTCGGGCGCCAGCGAGATGATCTTCATAAACTTCTTGTCCCGCAGCTCGCGCGCCACCGGCCCAAAGATACGCGTCCCCTTGGGATTTTGCTCCGCATCAATGATCACACAGGCGTTGCTGTCAAAGCGCAAATATGAACCGTCGCTGCGGCGAATGGCGTTGCGCGTGCGCACAATCACAGCGTTGTGCACTTCGCCCTTCTTGACCTGTCCGTCGGGCGCGGCGTCCTTGATGTGAACCTTGATCACATCGCCCACATGAGCGTAGGTCTGGTTGCGACCCAAGACACCAATGGCCCACGCGACCTTCGCGCCGGTATTATCGGCCACGTCGAGATGAGAACGAATTTGCAACATAGACTTTTATCAGGCGACGACACGTTCCACTCCACTGGCCTTATCCACGACTTCCACGAGCCGCCAGCGTTTGAGCTTTGACAGCGGGCGCGTTTCCTCGATGCGAACAGTGTCGCCCGGCTTCGCCTCGCTCTTTTCGTCGTGCGCGTAAAATTTGGTATACGCGGTGACGACCTTTTTGAAAGTGGGGTGCGGGAAGCGGCGTTCCACACGGACGACGATGGTTTTGGTCATCTTGTTGGAGATGACTTCGCCGACGCGTTCCTTGCGATTGCCGCGAGTCGCGGCCGCCGGCGCGGTTTGAGTGGTAGTATCAGCCATAGCCAATTCTTAAATCTTAAGCACTTTTCTTGCGGAGTTGCGACGCACGGGTTTCGAGGCGCGCAATGTCACGGCGCAGCGTGCGCAAACGCGCGGGCTTCTCCAACTGCGCGCTGGCTTGCTGCAGGCGCAAATTGAACATCTCCTGGCGCAAGTCGCGGCTCTTGGCCGCCAACTCCACCGTCGTCATGTCTTTGATCTCCGAAAACTTCATAACCAGGTTCTGTCTCGATTAGCTCGCCACGTGGTGACGGGAAATAAACTTCGTCTTGATCGGCAATTTCGTGGCCGCCAAGCGTAACGATTCACGCGCAACCGCTTCCGTCACCCCGTCCACCTCGAACAAAATATTCGCCGGCCGGATCACCGCCACCCAGGATTCCAGCGGCCCCTTACCCTTGCCCATTCGCGTTTCGAGCGGCTTTTTGGTGTAAGATTTTTGCGGAAAAATCCGAATCCACAGCTTGCCGTGGCGTTTCATATTACGCGCTATTGCAACGCGCGCCGCCTCGATTTGCTTCGTATCCATCCAGCAGCGCTCCAGCGCCATCAATCCATACTCGCCAAACGCCACCGTGCTGCCACGGTAGGCCAGCCCCGCGCGATTGCCGCGGTGCATTTTGCGGTACTTCACTCTTTCGGGCATTAACGGCATAACAAATTCCTCAAATCAGTTTGCGGCGGTTTCCGTCGTGGCCGCGGCCTTCTGCTGCGGCTTCACGTCGCCTTTGCAAATCCAGCACTTGATGCCGAGCTTGCCATAAACGGTCTTTGCCTCAGCAAAGCCATAATCAATGTTCGCGCGCAAAGTATGCAACGGAACGCGACCCCAGTGATACATTTCCACGCGCGCCAGTTCAGCGCCGCCGAGGCGGCCAGCCGCGCGAATCTTGATGCCTTCCGCACCAAAATCCTTCGCTGTCTGCAGCGCCTTTTTCATCGCGCGACGGAACGAAACCCGGCGCTCAAGCTGCAAAGCTACGTTTTCCGCCACAAGCTGCGCGTCAAGCTCCGGCGTCTTCACCTCGACGATGTCGACGTAAATTTCCTTGCCGGTCATCTTGCTTAACTCTTCCTTGAGCTTGTCAATTTCTGCGCCCTTGCGACCGATGACGACGCCGGGACGTGCGGTCAAAATCGTGATGCGGCAACGGTTCGTGGCGCGCTCGATCAAAATCTTTGGCACGGACGCCGACTCGAGCTTTTTCTTCAGCAACTCGCGAATCTCGCGGTCTTCGCTGAGCAACTTGCCGAATTCTTTCTTGCCGGCATACCACTTCGAGCGCCAGTCCTTATTGACGGCGACGCGCAAACCGATTGGATTGGTTTTTTGGCCCATACTGATTATTCGTCGGACAAAGTGATTTTAATGTGGCTGCGGCGCTTGAGAATCGGACCAGCCGAGCCGCGCGCCTTGGGCTGAAACCGCTTGATGATCATCCCGGTGCAGGCCACGGCCTCCTTCACAATGAGCGTTTCCGGCTTGGCCTTGTTGTTGTTTTCCGCGTTGGCAATGGCAGACTTCAAAGTCTTCGCCACAAAACGAGCCGACTTACGAGGCACGACCTGCAAAATTGCCTGCGCCTGAAGCGCGGGCAAACCCTGAATCTGACGCACCACCTCCCGCACTTTTTGTGCGGACATCGGCACGTTCTTCATCATCGCTTGAACTTGCATGCTATTTCGCCTCCGCCTTGGCTGTATGCGCGCCGTGCTTCTTGAACGTGCGCGTCGGCGAAAACTCACCGAGCCGATGACCGACCATGTTTTCCGTGACGAACACGGGGTTAAACACCTTGCCGTTGTGAACAGTGAAGGTTAATCCCACGAAGTCTGGGGTGATCATCGAGCGGCGCGACCATGTTTTGATCGGCGTCTTCGATTGAGTTGCCCTAGCCTTCGAGATCTTGTCCAGAAGGTGAAAGTCAACAAACGGACCTTTTTTAATCGAGCGTCCCATACTGATTATTTGTTCTTCATCGGCCGACCGTCACGGCGGACAATGATAAAGCGGTTCGAGGATTTTTTCTTGTGGCGCGTGCGATAGCCCTTCGCAATCAAACCCCACGGGGAAGTCAGCTGCTGCCAACCACCACCCGACTTCGATTTGCCTGCGCCGCCACCGTTCGGATGGTCAACCGGATTACGCGTCACACCGCGGTTCACCGGACGAATGCCGAGATGACGGGAACGCCCTGCCTTGCCGAGAATGACGTTCTCGTGCTCGGGGTTACCCACCTGCCCGATCGTCGCGTAACATTCTTCGTTAACGCGGCGAATTTCACCGGAAGGCAGACGCAACTGAGCATATCCCTCGTCACGAGACATCAAGGTCGCCGCACCGCCTGCAGTTCGAACCATTTGGCCACCACGACCAGGCGTGAGCTCGATATTGTGCACTGCGAGACCGACCGGAATTGTCTTAAGAGGAAGAGCGTTGCCAACTTCGGGAGGCGCCGTCGGACCGCTCATAATTTTGCCACCAACTTGAATGCCAACCGGCGCGATAATGTATCGCTTCTCGCCATCCTTGTATTGAAGCAAAGCTAGGCGAGCCGAGCGCAGGGGATCGTATTCGATTGCGGCAACCGTGGCCTCGATGCCAAACTTGTTGCGCTTGAAATCCACAACACGAATCTTCTGCTTGTTGCCGCCGCCGATACCGCGCGCGGTCACGCGACCATAATGATTGCGGCCGCCGGTTTTCTTACGGATCTCAACCAAGCTCTTCTCAGGCTTGAACTTCGTAACGTCGCTGTAATCTGCGAACGAGACGTAGCGCAGAGACGGCGTTAGCGGTCTAAATGTTTTGACTGGCATAAAATCAGTAAATCCAAGTCAGCAACTCTTGGAACGTCGGACCATCATTCCCGTCTCGGTGAGAGAATCGGTTATCGGCCCGCACTCATGCTGTCCCACCGACTTTTCAGTCGGAAAGGAGCGCAGAGGTTAGCAGAGGTTCTAGGCCGTGCAACAAATTTTTTCAGAAATTTTGGCAGGCCAACGACGACTTCCTAATGATTATTATCACCCCGCTTCTCGGGCCAAAAATTGCATCACCCAAGGCATTCAACGCGTTTACATCAAGTGACCAAACGACGATCATCCATTAAATTCCACGTGATGATTCGGGAACAGAGACAAGCAATCCGCTTTTAAGGACATGCGAGTCTTCGGCTCTTCAAACCCGGCAGCAACATTCACGGTTGCCGCGGCTGCAAGTTAAGTTCCTTGCACGGCAAGATGCAGTCGCGTGTTGTGATGCACTTCAGGAAGGAATGGACCACCACTTCTAAGGCTATTGCTTGATCGCTGGAACTTATTTTTAGGGAAGATAATAGAAGTCGGAACTATTGCCGAAAGAGTGCGAATTAAACTTTCGCCAGCACCAAGACGGAGCCGATCAAATTTCAGAAAACGCAATATCACGCGGCGTGCCTTGCCTTCAAAATTCATACTCAGGTTCATCGAAGAAAAACTATTTTCATGAGTTGCCAAGCATCGCACTTGGTCAGAAAGCAAGGTTAGAGCCTGTACTTAACTTCTGCCGAACAGAGTTGCGAGCATAAGGGTAACGAAAGCGAGCCAACGATAACCCGCGAGCGTTGCAGGCAGGCGTTCATAGTCCCGCGCCAAACGCCGGAAGCGCGCTGCCCAGGCAAACGATCGTTCGACCACCCAGCGGCGCGGCAAGAGGACAAATCCGTGTTTGGCTTCATGATGTTTGACTACCTCCAGTCGAATCCCTGCTTGCGCTGCCGCCGCCGCGGGTTCTTCGCCGGTGTAGCCTTGAACGACAAAAGCGAGCTGCACCGGTTCGTCCACTGCCGCTTGGATTGCTTGCGCCAGGTGGCCGACTTGCGCGCGATCCTGTTGGTTGGCCGGGGTGACCGACAGCGCCAGGAGATGTCCCAAAGTGTCCACCGCCGCATGCACTTTGGAACCCTTGCGCTTCTTATGCCCGTCAAAGCCCGCACCGGCGCCGCTCTCGGGCGTCGATTGCAAGGTTCGGCTGTCGATAATCACTGCGCTCGGATCGGCCTTACGTTCCAAAGCCATGCGGATAATCGCTCGCAAATCATGGGCCATGGCTTCCAAGCAACCGGCTTTGATCCAGCGCTGGGTCTGTTGATAAACCACCGGCCAGAGCGGCAAACCGTGCGGCATCATCTGCCACACGCCGCCCATCTTCACGATGTAACGCAGCGCATAAAAAATCTCGCGCAACGGATAAACCCGTTGCGGCACCGCCTCGCGCATCAGGGGCAGATACCGGACGCAAAAGGCTCATTCGTCATCGCTGACATCACTCGGATAATTCTTTCGTGGCTTGTTCATCCCCAGCCTAATGCCGGGATGTATTTACAAAGTACAGACAATTCTCACAAAAAGTTAAGTACAGGCTCTAGGGAAGAGAGCCGTCTGCTGTAATAAATCCAGACCGAATTAGCTAACAGTTTGCTGAAAAACACGCGGCTCTTTTGAATGCAGGACGCGAGTAACGGTCAG
>CAYWCK010000178.1:0-10129 GCA_964456685.1 uncultured Bifidobacteriaceae bacterium
CGACGGCGGTAAGAACCCCTTCGCCACGGAAGCGAACCAGGCGAAGTGGTGCCGACGACTCGTGGAAACCACCACTGGTCTTGCCTGCGGCTGGCTGAACTGGGGCTTGTATGACCAACCCGAAGCCACCGACCCAAGTGAATTCTCCGGCCTGCTCACCGCGAACGGCGAGATGAAAGCGTGGGGCCGCGAGTTCGAGAAACTGGCGAAGCGCGACGCCAAAGCAGTCATCGCCGCAACCCAGCCGAAGCTCGGGATGGAACTGGATTGGAATGCCTGCGTCACCGATCCGGCGGCCGGCAATCGCTGGCGGCGCGAGTATTACGAGAAATTCGCGGCGGCGTTTCCATTGGCCGCGGAGACCAGCGTGTCCGATCGCGCGATTGCTTTTTACTATCCGTGGTACGGCAATCCCACGAACGATAGCCGTTACGCCAACTGGAATCATCCCGTCGCCGTGCGCAACGAACCGCCACACAGTTTTCCCGGCGGCGATGACATCGGCGCGAACTTCTACCCGGCGCTCGGTTGCTACAGTGTGAACAATCCGGAAACGGTACGGGAGCACATGCGACAGTTGCGGCAGGCAGGCGTGGGCGTCATCTGTGCGAGTTGGTGGGGCAAGGATACGTTTACCGACCGCGCGCTACCGGGGCTGTTCAAGGCGGCCGAGGAAGCCGGGATCAAAATTAATTTCCACATCGAGCCGTTCGGCGGACGAAACGCGACGACAACCCGTGAAGCTATCGCGTATTTGCTCGGCAAGTTCGGCGCGTCGCCGGCGTTACATCGCCTCGCGAGCCACGGCAACCGGCCGGTGTTTTTTGTTTACGATTCCTATCACACGCCCGCCAGCGAATGGGCAACGATTTTGACCAAGGAGGGGAAACAGACCTTGCGCGGTACGACGAATGACGCGGTGGCAATCGGTCTTTGGGTGAAGGAACACGAGGAGCGGTTCATGTTGGACGGCGGCTTCGACGGTTTTTACACCTACTTCGCCACGGACGGATTCACCTACGGCTCGACGTTCAAGAACTGGCCGAAGCTCGCGACGTGGGCGCATGCGAACGGCAAGCTGTTTATCCCATGCGTTGCGCCCGGCTACATTGACACGCGCATCCGTCCATGGAACGGCGTGAACACGCGCGACCGGGAGAACGGCGCTTACTACGACCGGAGCTGGCAGGCGGCCCTCAACGCGAAGCCCGACCTGTTCGGCATCACTTCCTTCAACGAATGGCACGAAGGCACGCAGATCGAGCGCCCTACGCCGAAAGCAATTCCCGGTTTCACGTACCTCGACTACGCCCCGCGCGCGGCGGATTACTATCTCGACCGCACGGGCGAGTGGATCAAGCAGTTGAAAGCCAAATAGGAATTGCCTTCACCGGCTGATCGGATTTCCCCGCGGCGCGGGAATTTTGCGCGGATGTCCGTGGCCGCGCGGCATCGGTTTGGAAATTCAAGCAGGGGCGCGAAACGTCATTCGCAGCGGCATCACGGTTTGGCCAGGCGATAGAAGCGAGCGGCGTTGGTGGGAGTTTGGAAGTAGCTGGTGCCCACGGGCGGCGGTTGAACGGACTGCCAGTTGGCATCCGGTCCCAGCGCAGGCGAGGCTTGCAGGGTGAAATCCGAGTAGAAGGAATGCCACTTGAGCAGGACGCCATTCTGGGCCGGGTGGATGTCGAGGATCGGGGCCGTGAGATCGAAAAGATGCACCGCGCCGGAAAGCGCATTGGTGTTTGGCTGGAGGGGGGCGGCCACCGCCACGAGCTTGCCCGCTTGCGCCACGCTCAACCCGAAGGCGTCGGACGGATCGCTCTCCGGCGCGCGCAAGCGCGCCAGTTGGGACGACGAGCCCGCGTCCGCCGCCAAGGTGAACACGTAAGTCGCGCCGGTATCTTCCGTGTAGAATTCCGGATCGTGCGGCGCGCCCACGGTGACGAGACTACCGTCAAAGGCGACGCTCGCGCCGAACATCTCCAACGCGCGGACTTGGTCCGGGACGATGCGCGGCTTTTCGATCCAGAGCGTGCCCTGGCGCGCGAAAACACAGACACCACGACGATCGGCTTTCAAGTCGTCGGCGTTGACCGGAAGGGAACCCGGCATGCCCGCCACGATGCGGTCGGGGGCCATGGCCAGGCTCGCGCCGAAGTAATCGCCGCCGTAGCCGTATTGGGAATCCAGTTGTATGAGCAATTCCCAGAGTGGTGCACGCCGGAAGACGTGGACTTCACCTCGCACGACCGGGCTGTCGGTTTCGCGGCCCATGGGTGCGCCGACGGCAGCAAAGGCGCCGTTGATGGCCACCGACGCGCCGAAGTAGCGATTCGATCGTGCGTTGTTACCAAAGAACTGTCCCTGAAAAGTCCACGTGCCGCTGACGCGCTGGTAGATCCAGGCGGCGCCGGTATGCGGGCCGAGGTTGGTTTGGCCGGGGGCGCCAACGATGAGGTAGTTGCCATTGAGGGCGACGCTGTTTCCAAATTCATCGCCGGGTAAGTTTTGGCCTGCCAGTTTGGCGGTCTGCAGCCAGGTGTTGTTGGTCAATGAGAAGACATAGGCTGCTCCCGCAAACAAATTCGTATCGAGATAGCCGGGGGCGCCCACCACCAGGTTTGTGCCGTCGAACGCTGCGGAAAGACCGAACCACCTCACGTTGTCTCCACCTGCTGGCTGGAGGGTGCTTTCCAAATTCCACTCGTTGCCGTTGCGGAGGAAAACATGGGCCGCACCTTTATAGTCCGGGTCGCTGCTATAGGGCACGCCAACTACGAGTCGGTTGGTGGTAAGGGCGAGCGCGCGTCCCACGTGCAGGCCGGGGTAATTGGTCGGCAGGGTCAGTGTCGCCATGGGAGCGAACCCGGGGTTTTCGCTGGCGTTCGAACTGCCATTGCGTTGGGCGGTGCCGCCTGCTTGCGAATCAGGCTTGGGTTCCTCCGGTTTGGTATCAGCCAGTTCTCGTGCAACGGGCGGTGGAATCGCCGGCGGACGGTACCGGAAGAGGTAGCCACGGTTGTTCTCACCGCCGACGAGCACCGTGCCGTACAGCGAGCCGTCACTCGCCAACAGCAGGGCGCCGGTGGTGTGGGTGTGCAGGGCGTTGCCGGACGACCCCGCCGGGCCGAGGTCTTGGACGACTTCCAATTCGCCGGTGTCGGGGTGCAAAGCCACGAGCAGGTTGTTGGTTTCAACCAGGAAGCCGTAGAGCTTGCCGTCCGGGCCTTGCACCAGGGCTTCCGGAGCGGGCGTTTGCCATTGGAACCCCGGCGCCTCGGAGAACCGGCGGAGCACCTGGATCGAGCCGCTGCCTTTGGCGACGCGATAGAAGTAGTTCATGTTGGTGTGCCGGAGATGGGGTGAATCCAGCCAGCCTTTGGCGTAGCCGTGGGCGCCGTAGAGGAATCCGTTGGTGTGCTCGACGAGACCGCCGCGCGGTGCCGTGTCCAAAAAGCCGCCGCCGAAGCTTGTGTTGGTTGGCGGTTGCGGGAATTGCGCCGTCGTCACCAGGAAACCGCCGTCCCAATCCGTACTGAATAGCGCGCCGCCCGTGTAACCGGATTGCCAGGTTTCGTACTGCGAGGCGGCCACGCCGTAAAGCCGGCCGTCGGAGCCGAAGATCGCGCCAAAATTCTTCGCCGTCTCCGGGCCAAACCGCTGGAGAACCGTGTGACTGGTTTCCGTGGACCAGATATCGAACAGCACCCCGCCTCCGTAAAAGACGATCTCGAGTCGCCCGCCGCCACTGGTCGAACCGATGATCCGGCCGCCGCGATCTTTGGTCAGGGTGCGCGTTCGGAAACCATCCTGCCCGGTCAGGGGCGGTATCGTTTGGAAACGGAAAGATGTCAGGGGCCGGAAATGGGTGCCGTCCTCGTGCAGGCCGAAGACGATGCCATTGGTCGGATGCGTGCCTCCCTCGAAGGTCGCGCCCACGAGCAGATTCGTCTGGTGGATGAAATCCCAGGTGCTGACCAGTTGCGCGACGAACGGCCCGCCGTACGAATTGGAAAAGGCGGCGGTGTTGGTCAGCAACGTTCGGGCGTTCAGGCCTTGTCGGTCGAATTTCACAACCGCGGAGGAATCCGGGGACGACGGATTCAACGGCAGGGAAACGCCATGGAGCAAGCCGTCCACGCCCTCGATCAAATTCCACGGCGCGTGCGCGATGGGGTTGGTGCCTCCGAAACTGGTGAGGTTCGTGAATCCTTCCGCGGGAGGCGTGGTCGCCGGCGGGGTGGGCGGAACGAAGGAGTTGATCACCCGGACGGTGAAATTGGTGGAAGCCACCGAGCGGTGTTGCCAGCGAGGCCCGACAAGATCGGTCATCGGGGCCACATTTGTTATCCGTATGGTGGCGTAAGCTTTGACCAGCGTATCACCCAAGGGATATTGGCCATGCGGCACATGGGAAAAATCCAAATCCATTTTGCCCGAGCCGGCTGGAAGAAAGTACGAAATGAGCAGGCCGTTAGTGCTTTCGACGATCGCGCCGGAATGGTAGTTGGTGTCGAGGGCAAATTGGTAATTGGTGAAAGTCAACCGGCCGCTGATCGCGGGAAAAGCGGCGCCGGGAATTTGCGCCGAGCGGGCGGCGCCAGCGTCCACTACAATAAGGTTGGTGGCCGGCTCCAAACGGAAGCCGATGCGGTCCGGCGGAATCGGTTGTTCGCACCCCACGAACAGCACGGTGGCAAACAGTGAGCAGGCCAATCCAAACTTCGACAACCGTCGTCTCCAGATTTCGGTGTTCATTGTGAAATTCTTTCCTGAGTTTCAGCCTGCGGCGGCGGTCGTCACTCCGGCAACCAACCGGATCGTTACCTGACGTTGCTTGCCTGGTTTATGGGCTTAGACGGACGCGATAGAAGCGATTGCTCAGGGCGGTGGCATTGGTGAAGTTGAAGGGCATCGCCACCGGCGTGTTGGTGGCGAGGTCGGCGAAGTTCGTCAGCGTCGGAGCGCCTTGCAAGACGTAGTCAGGCCCGAGCGAGCCGGTGACGCTCAAGCGGAACTGGCCGTTCGCATAACTCAGGGGTGTCAGGAGCACCGGCGCGAGCGGATTAATCGTGACGGTGAAGGTGTTCGTGCCGCTGAGATTGGGCGAACCGTTGTCCGTGACGCGAATCGCGAGCGTGTTGGTGGTGTTCGCCAGCGCCGCCGGCAGTCGCCACGAGAACAATCCGCTGCCGGACACGATGCTCGCCCCGGCAGGTGGACTCACCAAGCTGAAGCTGAGCGTGTTCGTGGGGAGGTCGGCATCCGTGGCAGTGGCGGTGAAGCTGATGGTCTGGCCCGGATTGCCGCTTTGAGGTGCGAGCGCGCCCACGACGGGCGCCACGTTTACTTCGCTCACGGTCAGGGTGTAACTGCTGGTGACGCTCAGCGACGTGGCATTCACGGCGAGCGGGTTCGAATCGGAGACTTTAATCTGCACGGGATATACGCCCGGGCCTTGGAATTCGCTCGGCGTCCAATTGATTGCGCCGCTGCTGGCGTTCACGACGAGACCGGTCGGGCCGGAGACGAGTGCGTACGTCAGCGGGTTCAGCGGTGAGTCTGGATCCGTGGCGGAAGCGGTGTTGGCGTAAGCCACGAGTTCGTTGATCGTCGCATTCGTCGGCAGCGTCAACACCGGCGGCCGGTTGGATTCGTTGACCGTCACGGTGAACGTGTTCGTAACGCTGAACGACTTGATGTTGATGGCGGCGGAGTTGGTGTCCGTGACGACGATGGTGACGGTGTAGAAGTTCGAGCCTTGCGCCTCGGTGGGCGTCCACGCAATCAAGCCGCTGGCGGCATTGATCGTCATGCCTCCGGGCGGCGAAATGAGGGAATAAGTCAGCGCGTTCGCGGGCGAGTCCGGATCGGTGGCCGAGGCGGACACGCCGGTGAGCGGTGTTTCTTCGGTGAGGATTTGGTTGGCCGGTGGTGTGAGGACCGGCGGGCGATTGGATTCGTTGACCGTGATGGTGAATGTATTCGTGACGTTGAAGGACTTGGTGTTGACGGCGGGCGGGTTGGTGTCGGTGACGACCACGGTGACGGTGTAGGTATTGGAGCCTTGGGCTTCGGTTGGCGTCCACGTGAATGCGCCGCTGCTGGGATTGATGATCAGGCCGCTGGGTGGCGAAACGAGCGAGTAAGTCAACGCGTTTGCCGGTGAGTCCGGGTCGGTGGCTGACGCCGAAACACCCGTGAGCGCGGTTTCCTCCGTCAACGTCTGGTTGGACGGGACGGTGAGCACCGGGGGACGATTGGATTCGTTGACGATGATGTTGAAGGTGTTGGTGGTGCTCAAGGACTGCGGGTTGATCGCGAGGGCATTCGTGTCCGTGGCGACAACGGTGATGGTAAAGATATTTGAGCCTTGGGCTTCCGTGGGCGTCCAGGCAATCGCGCCGCTGGCGGGATTGATCGTCACGCCGCCGGGTGGCGCAACGAGCGAATAGATGATCGGATTGATCGGCTCGTCGGAGTCGGTGGCGGAAACCGAAACGCCCGTGAGCGGCGTTTCTTCCGTGACGATTTGCGTGCCGGGCACGTTGAGCACGGGCGCGACGTTGATCTCGTTCACGGTGACCGCGAACGTAATGTTCGTCGTTAGATTCGGCGTGCCGTTGTCGGTGACGACTACGGTGATATTCGTGGACATCGGGCCCTGACTCTCGGTCGGCGTCCAGGTGATCTGGCCCGCGCCGTTGATGCTGGCGCCGGACGGCGAGTTGAGGAGCGAATAGCTCAAAGTCTGCGCGGGTGCGTCAGCGTCCGAAGCGCCGGCGTTGAGCGAGAGCAGGACCAGTTCATTCACGTTCTGCGGCGCGATGGGCGGCAGACTGGGCAGCGTGTTGATGACGTCAATATTTACGTTCGTCGTGCCGTAAGTGGCTTGCAGGCCGACGATGTTCGAGGGGTAAAGGAAATTCGCGAACGTGCCACTGCGCGTGGCGCCGCGAATGACATTTGTAAAGCTGACGTTGGGCGCGGGATAATAATTGGTGAGGGTGGTGTTGAGCGTGCCGGCGAGCACGGCAGTGCCGGTGACGACAAGCCGGTCGTAATTCGTCGTATTCGGTGCGCCGGCGAGTTCGATGTTCAGCACGCCGTTGGTGGTCTGCGTGTACGTGCCTTGCACGGTCAACTGGCCGGGTGAAGTTCCCGGTGACACCGCGCCGTTGTTCGTGACACTGCCGATGACGGTGCCGAAACCGGAGAGGCTGCCGCCCTCAATGCGCAGCGGAAGGTCGGAACGAACGTTGCCACCATTAAGAAATGTATTGCCCGCGGTTTGTACCTGGGTGTCCGAAAAATACAAGGTGCCCGTCTGCACCTCGACCGTGCCGGTGTTAACGAAAGGGCGGTCAATCGTAGAATTCCCATTGCCAGCAACTTTGCGCCAGAGGCCGGCATTACCCACCGTGGCGACGCCGCCGGGATTGCCCAGAGACGTGTCCACCTGCCAGTCCACCGTCCCACTGACCAGATTGGTCAATACCGAGCCGGCGCCGAGATTCAACTGACCCGCCGCCCAAGTGAACGTCGCGGCATTGATCAGCCGATGACCGGTCAGCGATTTCAGGCTCCCGCCGGTCAAACTCACGCCGCCATTGGCAAAAATATCGCCCGCGCCAGTCAGGCTGCCACCCACGAAATTCAACGGCCCGCTGACCGTGATGGTATTGCTGCTGTTCAAGGTGCCGCTGGAGATCGTGAGCTGCGGCACGGAAAGCGCATTCGGCAGAAAAACCGTTCCACTTTGAAGATGAAAATGAAGGCCATCCAGCGTGTAGCTGCCGATAAAGTTGACCGTGGCGCCGATAAACGCGTTCGTACCGGTGATGTTGTACGTGCCGTCCACACCAATCGTGCCGCTGTCGAAGATGACCTGACCGGCCCCGGTGAGGCTGGAACCGGGTGCCAGGGTGTAATTTCCCTGGAAGCGCAAGGCCGTGCCCGAGGGAACCGTGATAATGTTGAAATTGGTGCCGCCCGCACTGAGCGTCAGGGTGCCGGACTCAACGTTCACGGTGCCGGTGTTGATGAACGGGCGGTCAATTTGTGCCGTGCCCGTGCCGGCGGATTTCTTCCACAAACCCGCGTTGCCCACCCGGGCCGAGCCAGCGGGATTGCCGAGCAGGTCGTTCACTTGAATGTCCACCGTCCCACTGATCAGGTTGGTCAGTTCCGAACCCGGACCGAGATTGAGCTGACCTCCCGACCAAGTGAGCGTCGCGGCGTTGATCAACCGATGGCCGTTCAACGTCTTTACGCTCCCTCCGGTCACGTTCACTCCGCCATTGGCAAAGATATCGCCCGCACCGGAGATGGTTCCAGGCGCGAAGTTCAACAGTCCGCTGACGGTAATGGTGTTGCTGCTGTTCAACGTGCCGCCGGAGATCGTGAGCTGCGGCACGGTAAGAGCGTTCGGCAGAAAAACCGTTCCGCTTTGAAGATGAAAATGCAGGCCATCCAGGGTGTAGCTGCCGATGAAGTTAACCGTGGCGCCGATAAACGCGTTCGTGCCGGTGATGTTGTACGTGCCGTCCACCCCAATCGTACCGCCGGTGAAGGCCACTTGTCCTGCGCCAGTCACGCTGGAACCGGCTGCCAAAGTGTAAGTCGCCGAGAAGCGGAGCGTGCCACCAGAGGGGACGGTGATGGCCCCAGAATTCGTGCCGCCCGCACTGAGCATCAGGGTGCCGGACTGAACGTCCACCGTGCCGGTGTTGATGAACGGGCGGTCAATCTGTGCGGTGCCCGCGCCGGCGGATTTTTTCAGCAGTCCGGCATTGCCGAATCGAGCGCTGCCGCCCGGATTGCCGAGCAGATCGTTCACCTGAATGTCCACCGTCCCACTGACCAGGTTGGTCAATTCCGAACCCGGGCCGAGGTTCAGCTGGCCTTGCGACCAGGTGAGGGTCGCGGCGTTGATCAAACGGTGGCCGTTTAAGGTCTTTACGCTCCCGCCGGTCAAACTCACGCCGCCGTTAGCAAAAATATCGCCCGCACCGGAAATGGTTCCAAACGAGAAATTCAAGAGCCCGCTGACGGTGATGGTATTGCTGCTGTTCAAGGTGCCGCTGGAGATCGTGAGTTGCGGCACGGAAAGCGCGTTCGGCAGAAAAACCGTTCCGCTTTGAAGATGAAAATGCAGGCCATCCAGGGTGTAGCTGCCGATGAAGTTAACCGTGGCGCCGATAAACGCGTTCGTGCCGGTGATGTTGTACGTGCCGTCCACCCCAATCGTACCGCCGGTGAAGGCCACTTGTCCTGCGCCAGTCACGCTGGAACCGGCTGCCAAAGTGTAAGTCGCCGAGAAGCGGAGCGTGCCACCAGAGGGGACGGTGATGGCCCCGGAATTCGTGCCCCCGCCGCTGATATCCAAAATGCCAGATTGGACGTCCACTGTACCGGTGTTGATGAACGTGCGGTCAATCACCGCCGCCCCCGCGCCGGCGGATTTCTTGACCAAACCCGCGTTGCCCACCTTGGCCGTCCCGCCGGGATTGGCCAGATTCAGCCCGGCTTGGATGTCGAAAGTTCCCGTGGCCAGGTTGGTCAGTTCGCTGCCGGTATTCAGATTCCATTGCCCGAGAGTCCAGATGAGCTGACCGGCGTTGGCGAACTGGCCGGTCAACACCTTGACGCCGCCGCCACTGATCGTGGCAGTGCCGCTGTTCGCGATTCCGCCGGTCAGCCCCATGGTGCCGCCGGACCAATTCAGTGAACCCGCGACACTCAGTGAACCGGAACCGGTGGTGGTGCCGCCGGTTTGGGTTAAGACGCCATTGGCCGACACGTTACCAGGACCGTTCAGGGTCAGCGTCTGACTGGCGTTCGCCAGTGTCTGCGCGCCACTCGCTCCGCCCAGTTGCAGCCCCGCGATGGTAACGGCAGCATTGACCGCCACCGAATAGGTACCGGCGTTGGTGATGACCGCGGTGTCGGACAGGCCGGGCACAGAGTTGGGCGACCAATTGGCGGCGGCATTCCAGTTGCCGCCCGCGGTGTTGGTCCAGAGAATTGTCGCGGCGTTAAGCTCGGCGATTGTTGAAAGCAATAACGCGATTAGGAGGGAGATCTGTTGTTTCATATTCCGATAGCCGTTTTTACCCAAGCAGAG
>CAYWCK010000179.1:0-10077 GCA_964456685.1 uncultured Bifidobacteriaceae bacterium
TCCACGCTTCAATGCGCGGCTCAGTCAGTTCCCAGTCGTAGTAAACCAGGTTGGTGCGGGTGAGGAATTGCCCCATCAACGCCTCGGGCGTATGACGATTGGTGCGCACGCCCGGCGAAAAACCCGCCACGATGAACTCGCCGGCGGGCAGACTCATGGCCTCCACGGAGGGCGGCAGGAAGGGGAAATCCACCCAGTTCAAAGCGCCGTTGGTGGCTCGCTCGAGCTTGCCAAAAGTATTGGTGGCGAAGAACTGCTGGCTGCGCTGGAGCAGCGAGGCGGAGAGTTGCTCGACGCGATTGCTGGCGTCGGCGGTGGGAATGGCCAGATAAGTTTGCAGCGGAATGCCGTTCAGCGCCCAAGTGAAGAATTGCGACGGCGCAGGGCCGAGCGGCAGTTCCTTCCAAGCCGGCAGGGAATCGAGCCACTTGGTCAGGCCGCGCACGGCGGTGAACGCAATCAGCGGTTCGTGGATCAAATTGGTGGGGAACTGCCAGTTGGCGAGATCAAATCCCAAGGGTTGGGCGAAGGTGAAGCCGGCGCGCGTATGAACGGCCCCGTTGCGCGAGGCGACGCTGAGGGAGAGGCGCGGCCATTCGGCGGGCAATTTCCAGTCCAAGCCCAAGGCAGCGGACACACCTGCGGCGTCGAACTCCGCCTCCAACCATTCTGCGGTTGGCGCCGGCGTGAACTGCTGCAATTGGGAAACCATCGCGCCGAGCGAGACGTTCGCACCACCAGCCAGGCCGAAAAAGGTCCAATCCCCGGCGCGCATGAGTTCGATGCGCTGCGGCCACCGGGCCTGGGTAAAGGTCCAACCGTTGGAGGTGAGCGCAGGTTTCTGACCCGTCAGGGATTCAAAGACCGCGGCGAGATTCGTCGGCCACGCCGCAGCGCGCGCCGCGTCCAGTCGCACCGCGAGCGAGAACTCGCCGAGATGGTTCGTAGCGCCACGAATTTCCAAAAAGCATTCCGACGCGAGGACGTCCTCGAGGGCGGTGCGAAACAGCGCCGACGGCGGATTGGTGGGCACGGTGGAACCGCGTTGCAAGCCCCACGGGGCGAGCGCCAGCCGGCCCAAGGCTTGGTCGGCCAGCTTGGCGCTTTCAGGCAGACTCCAGATGGCGACGAGGTTGGTGGCGTTGGGATCGGCGGCGATTCGCTGCTGACCGAGCCAGTGGACGCGCGCGACGGTGCGGAGTTCTCCCGGCGCGCCGGCCGGGGCGGAAGATGGCGCGGGTTTGGGTTCGGATTTGCCGCAGCCAGCCAAGCTGAGCGCGCAAAGCCCCAAAGCGAAAACGAACCTGATACAACGCGTGAACATGCGGCGGGTTATGTGCCAGAGGCGGGGCGGTTGTGCAAATTCAAATCAAGGCCCCGGCGGGAGTTGGACGCAACCTGACACGGCCAACGAACTCCCCGGCATTGCGTCCCGTTGGTTCAGTTGCCTTCCAGCGCGCGGAGGGCCTCGCGGGCTTGGAGGAAATCTGGCTTCAATTGGACGGCCGCCCGCAGGTGGGTGCTCGCTTCGGTCTTATTGCCGCCGGCCGCGAGAATCTTTCCCAGATGATAATGCGCCACGGGTTGGTTGGCTTGCAACCGGAGGGTCTCCCGCAGGTGGAACACGGCATCGTCGAGCCGGCCGGTTTTGGCCAGCAAAACCCCAAGATCATAATGCGCCGTGGCGAGTTCCGGATCGCGCTGCAACACCGCGCGATACTCCACGATGGCCTCCTCGGCACGCCCCTGCACGCCGAACGCGCGCGCCAGGTTGTAACGGAACAAGGTCGTTTCCGGTGCGAGTCGCGCAGCGGCAGCGAAGCAAGTCGCGGCTTGGGTGAAATCCTTCCGCTCAGTCCACGCGATGCCCAAGCTGTTCCAAGCCTCGGCGTAGTTCGGTTTGATCTCCGTCGCGCGTTTGAAATTCTGGAACGCTTCCTCTTTCCGCCCGAGTTCGTCGTAATAAACGCCCAGCAGTTGGTGCGCGATCCAGTTGTCGCGCGAGACGACCACCGCATGTTCGAAAAGCGTGCTGGAGTTTTGCCAGTAACGGAGCTGGTCGCGCGTGCGGGCGGCGCACGGCACCAGCACGGCGGCGGCAATCACCACGGGCGCCAGTTTGGGCAGCTTCCACCTTTTCAACCCTTCATGCGCACTCCAAACGCCGGCAGTGAACAAACCCAGCATCGGTAGATACGCGTACCGATCCGCCACCGCCGCGGCGCCGACCTGCAACAGGCCGATCACCGGCAGCAGCAGGCCAAAGAACCAGAACCAGCCCGTGAACAAATACGGCCGCCTTTTCGCCCACCAAACGACGCCCACGCTCAATCCGACCACGAGCACCAAGGCCAATGCCACCCATCCCATCGGCCAATGGAACACGCGCGGATAAGGTGTCGCCAACGCCGTCGGCCAGAGGGTCTTCCCCAAATAATGCGCGTAGCCGATGAAGAAATTTTCGAGACGCGAGGCAAACGAGTAGCCACCCAGAGTTTGCAGCGCACCCGCCTGCTTTTGGAACAAGCTGGTCGCCCCGGCGGAAAGGATACTCAGCGCGAAGAACGGGAGCTTCTCCAGAACACGTCGCTGAAGCGAGGCGGGTTTTCCCTTGTCCCGCCATCCACTCAGCGAAATCCGGCCGAGCGGCCAAAAGTCGAGCAGCAACAACAAGAGCGGCAGGGTTACCAACATCGGTTTGCTCAGCAGGGCCAGCACGAAAAACCCCAGCGCCCACCAACGGAAACGCGAGCCCCAAGGTGACCTGCTTGCCGGGGCAGCCACTCCCCGACCGACCTCACTCATCACGCCTTTCGCGTACGCCCAGATGGCGAGCAGTCCAAAGCAGGTGCTTAAAAGGCCTTTCCGTTCGGCCACCCACGCCACCGATTCGACCTGAACCGGATGCCAGGCGAAAAGCATGGCCACAATCAAGCTGCGCCAGAGCGCGCCGGTAAGTTGGTGCAGCACCAGCAAAACCAGCGCGCTGTTCAGCGTGTGCAGGAGCAGATTCGTCAGGTGAAATCCACGCGGCCCGGTGCCGGACAGGTTTACATCAAGCAGCAGCGAAAGCCACGTCAGCGGATGCCACGTGGTGAAGGCCCAGCGGATATTTTCGAGGGTCAAGCCCGCGGCGATGCGCGCGTTTTTTGTGATGTATTCCGGGTCATCGAAATTGATGAAGTCATGGCCAACGACCGGGAGAAAGAGCGCGAACGTCAACCCGGCCACCAGCAACGCGAAGCCGATGAGGGTCCCGGTCCCGGCCGATGGTTGGGGTGATGCCGGTTTCATTTCTGCTTGGCCGGCATCGTAATGGGGCACTTTTCAATGACAAGCCCAGCAAGCATCGGCGGCCCGTCAATAAACTGCCAATGAATCAACCGCCAAAGAAATCCCACCCAGCCGCCCCAGGCATTGGCGCTGGAAACCCAACCGTCAGAGGCGCAGGCTGCCGCGCAGAAAATCCGTGCCGTTGAGGGTTCTTCCGTGGTTAATTTCGGGCGCGCGTGGAAAAACTTTTCGACATCCTGCACGAGGACGCCGACCTGCTGGTGCTCAACAAGCCAGCGGATCTGGTTTGTCATCCGACCAAAGGGGATGTGTATTCCAGTCTCATCAGCCGGGTGCGCCTGTATCTCGGCGCCGCAACCACGCCGCATCTGATCAACCGGCTTGACCGCGAAACCAGCGGCGTGACGGTGGTGGCCAAGACAACCGCTGCCGCCGGGGAACTGGGCAAACTTTGGGAAACCCGGGCAGTCAGGAAGGAATATCGGGCGATCGTCCACGGGCATGTGCGCGCGGACAAGGGGATGATCGACGCGCCGCTCGGCAAAGACGAGCGGAGCCGGGTGGCGATCAAGGACTGCGTCCGCCCGGACGGTGCGCCTGCGCAAACGGAGTACCTCGTCGAGCAGCGGTTTGCGCGCACCGGGCCGACCGGCACGGAGGTTTCAAAGTTCTCCTTGCTGCGATTGTTCCCGCTGACCGGCCGCAAACATCAGATTCGAATTCACCTGGCTCACCACGGCAATCCCATCGTCGGCGACAAGCTTTACGGCCGAGACGAAGACCTATACCTCGCGTTGGTCGAGCGCCGGTTGACGGAGGCGCAACGCACCCGCCTCATGCTTCCGAACCACGCCCTGCATGCGGGCGCGGTGCAATTCGTTTGGCGCGGGCAACCACAGGAATTCCGCGCGGCGCCGGAAGCGTGGTTTACAGGATTCCTACCGGGCGAGGGCGAGCGTGGAATTTGATTGAGCGAGGCCGGCTTTAGAGCTGTTTCAATAAAACTGTAGCCGAATAATGCGTAGGGAAGTTTCCACCTCACCCCGGCCCTCTCCCGCCGGGAGAGGAAGAACGGCGCAATGCGTCCTGATCAATGGATCGCTGCCAGCGGCTCGATGACGCCAAAACTTTCAGAAATTATCCAAAGGCGATCCCCTCTCCCAGCGGGAGAGGGTAAGGGTGAGGGAGAGCGCTGAGCTTCGGCCAGACGGCCACAGTTGTAATTAAACCGCTATCGCCGCTGCATCCGAGGCAGAGCGGGTAAAGCTCGAACACTGAAGCTACCAGCAAAATTGATTGCCGCCTCACGGCAATCCCCTTTTACTCCCTGCGCCCGTCATGCGCCGAAATCTTTTACCCGCCCTGCTGCTCATCGCGGCGACGTTCATCGTCTTCGCGCCGGTGGCGCAGCACGATTACATCAATCTCGATGACCAGGCCTACGTGCCGGAGAACCCGCACATCAACAAGGGTCTGACACTGGACGGCGTGCGCTGGGCTTTCACCACTCATCACGGCGGCAGCTGGCATCCGGTGACGTGGCTCTCGCACATGTTGGACGTGCAATGGTTTGGTTTGAAAGCCGGCCCCCAACACTTGATGAGCGTGGGCATCCATGCCGTGAGCGCGGCGCTGCTATTCCTCGCTTTGTTCCTGATGACCCAAGCGCGCTGGGAGAGTTTGGCGGTGGCGGCGTTGTTTGCGCTGCATCCGCTGCGTGTCGAATCCGTGGCGTGGGTGGCGGAACGAAAAGATGTGCTCAGCGGATTCTGGTTCATGATGGTACTCCTGGCGTACGCGAAGTTCGGCCGGGAGTCCCAAGCCCAGACGCTTTCAGCCGCCGCCAGCGCCACAAAAAATCCAAAGGCCAGGTTCTGGTATGGCGCGACGCTGGTAGCGTTCGTGCTCGGACTGATGTCGAAGCCGATGCTGGTAAGCGTACCGTTTGTCCTGCTGTTGCTCGACTTCTGGCCCCTGCAAAGAGTGACGGATGGGGAAGGACGCGCCGCCGCCGGCCGACTGCGCGGGTTAATGGTTGAAAAAATTCCGTTCTTCGTGATCGCGTTGGTGTTCTGTGGGCTGACGTTGCGATCGCAGGACGACGTGGGCGCGGTCGTTTCGGTGGAGCACGTTTCACCGCTCGTGCGCGTGGTCAACGCGCTTAATTCGCTGGTCATGTACACCGCCAACACGATCTGGCCGGACCGGCTGAATCCGTTCTACGCTTTCGATCCGATAACACCCGGCTGGACGGCACTGTTGCTCATAGCGGTGGGGGGCGCGACGGTCGTGGCCTTTTGGTTCGCGCGCCGCCGGCCGTTTTTGGTGACCGGCTGGCTGTGGTACGTCGTCATGCTCGGCCCGGTGCTGGGTCTGGTGCAAGTCGGGTCGCAGGCGCGCGCGGATCGTTACACCTACCTGCCGGGTATCGGACTGGTCCTGGCCCTGGTCTGGCTTGCAAGCAGTCTGCTGCCGCGAAACCGCTCCGTTCGCGCCGGACTTGGCCTCGCCACGCTCGCGGCGCTCGTGGGTCTGGGGCTGGCCACGCGGCATCAACTTCAATTCTGGAAGAACGCCATCGTCTATTGCCAGCGCTCGGTGACCATCGAACCGCGCGACGCACGGTCGCATTTCAACCTGGGCTGCACGCTCGAGAAAATGGGCGACCGCGACGGGGCCATCCAACATTTCGAAGCCGCCATTGCCACCTCCGCAGCCTACACGAAGGCGCACAACAACCTCGGCTCGGCACTGGCCGGCAAAGGCGATTTCGCGGGTGCGGAGCTTCACTTTCGCGAGGCGCTGATGCTGAACACGAATCACACGTCCGCCCGGATGAACCTCGCGCGGGCGCTGTTGAGCCAGCGCAAAGTCGCGGACGCGGTGGAGGTGCTGCAAGCGGCGCCGGAAAAAGATCGCGCATTACCCGCCCTTCAAGCCATGACCGGAGATCTGCTGCTGCAACTTGGCCGGGTGCGGGAGGCGGTGCCGTATTTCGAGCAGTTGTTGAAGGCGGATCCGGTGGCGGAGTTGCACGCGAAAATCGCCGGGCTAAGAATTCAGCTGAACGAGCCCAAAGCTGCGCTGGAGCACTTTCGCACCGCGGTAAAGCTGAAACCGGATTGGGTGGAAGTTTTGAACAACCTTGCCTGGACACTGGCGACCAACCCGGACCCGGCCGTGCGCAACGGCGCGGAAGCGGTCGGTTACGCCGAGCGTGCATGTGAACTGACGCAGCGCGGCCAGCCGGTTTTCCTCATCACCTTGGCGGCCGCGTATGCCGAAGCCGGACAGTTTGAGCAGGCCAAGTCCACTTCACAACAAGCCATGCAACTGGCCAGCCAGTCCGGCAACACCCAACTCGTCACCAGCCTGACGCCGCTGCACAGCGCATTTCAAAACCGGCAGCCCTATCACACGCCACCGCCCGCCACGGCCAATTAAGCCCGCTGCGCGCCGATGAATGAGGAATCCCCCAACCCGCCGCCGGCGCAGTCACCTTGGCTCGGATGGCGGGCCGGCGGGGCGCTGGGATTGCTGGTGTTGTTGGTTTATCTCCCATCTTTCCGAGGAGGATTCGTGTGGGACGATGCGCTGTTGATCGAACAAAATCCGCTGGTGAAAGGGGACTTCAACCTGCGTTCGATCTGGTTCAGCACCGATTTTCCGCTGAGCAACATTGCCCTGTGGCTGGAGTGGCTGGCCTTCGGCAAAAGCGCGATGGGATATCGCATCGTTAATGCGCTGCTGCACGCGACGAGTTGCGTCCTGCTCTGGCGCTTGCTGACACGACTGCAAATTCCGGGCGCGTGGCTGGGTGCGGCGCTGTTTGCCGTGCATCCGGTGGCGGTTGGCTCCGTGGCGTGGATTTCAGAAATAAAAAACATCCTGTCCCTGCCCTTTTGTCTGCTGAGTTTTCTTTGGTTTCTGGATTGTGAAGAACATCGTGCCACGGCCACCGGCGCAAAACCCGCGCTGACTTTTGCGCTCTCGTTGGTGGCGTTCGTCTTGGCCCTGCTGATAAAGACCACAGTCGTGGTGTTGCCGGTGCTGCTGCTGCTGACTCTCTGGTGGAAACACAAGGCCTTGGTTGGGCGCGATTTGTTCCGCACCATGCCGCATTTCGTGCTGGCGCTGGGCTTCGGATTGCTGACGGTGTGGTTCCAAACGCACCAAACGCTGGCGAGCTTCCCCATGCCGTCCGAAGGCTGGGCGACACGCCTCGCGGCGGCAGGAATGGCGGTATGGTTCTATCTGGGCACAGCGCTGTGGCCATCAAATCTTTGCGCCATCTATCCGCGTTGGGAAATCGATCCGGCGCAGGCGCGCAACTTCCTCCCGCTGATTCTGCTGTTCGCGACCTTGGTACTCGGTTGGTGTAAACGTAGAACTTGGGGCCGGCATCTGGTGTTTGGGTTCGGATGCTTTTGTGCCTGCCTGTTTCCGGCGCTCGGCTTCTTTGACATGTATTTCCTGGTGTTCTCCCTGGTTTCAGACCACTTCCAATACCTGGCACTGATCGCTCCGCTAACCAGCATCGCCGCGGGCTTGAGCCTGCTCCGGCGAACATATTGGCAGCACTGCCTCGCGATCCTGCTTTTGTTGGGAATGGGCGGGCTCGGATGGCAGCGAGCGAGCGTCTTCGCGGCGGACGAAACGCTCTGGCGCGACACGTTGGCAAAGAACCCCGCCGCTTGGAACGCACACAACAATCTGGGTTGCCTTCTGGCTGAAAAAGGCGACCTGGCTGGCGCGACGACCGAGTTCGAAGCTTCGATCAAAATAAATCCCGGCAACGCAAGCGCTCATTGCAACCTGGCCAAGGCCTGGCTGTTAAAGAATAATTTTGCGGAAGCGGAAAAGCACTTTCGCGCTGCGCTGGAGAGCCAACCGAATCACTTGGACAGTCTGCGGAGTTACGCAGCCGCACTGGCTGAGCACGGACGCCTGACCGAGGCGGTGACCAGGATGCGGGAAGCGCTCCGGTTAAAACCAAGCGCGGAATTCAGGCTGCAATTTGCCCCCTGGCTCTCAGCACTAGGCCGGGACCGCGAAGCCGTGGCGGAACTGCGACTGGCCGTCGCGGCTCGGCCAGATTTCACCGAGGCGTTGAGAGCGCTGGCCTGGATTCTGGCTACTTCCGGCGATGAATCAGTCCGAACTGGCGCGGAAGCGTTGCAGTTGGCGGAACGCGCCCGGCAACTCAAACCCGAAGGTGACGCCCAGCTCTTCACCGCCCTCGCGGCCGCGCTCGCAGAAACCGGCCGATACATGGAAGCAGTGAACGCGGCCCAAGAGGCGGTCCGGTTGGCGGAAACCAGCGGGGAGACGCGTTTGATCAAGCTCAACGCTCAATTGGCGCGTTTGTATCAGACCGGCAAAGCCTACCATTCCAAGCCTACGATCAAAAATTGATCCCGCTTTCGGTGCATGGCCATCAACACGAGCCTGCTTGTCACAACCCTGAGCCCACTTTTCAAAGATTCACGTCATGAAAATGTTGCGCCGGCAACCAAACTGAAATCGCATCGTCAAAAAAAAGAACGGCTGGTCGCGAACGACCAGCCGTCAGAGAGTCAGTAATTCAGATTACAGATACTTGATCACGACGTTGCCACCCACAATGTTGATGGATTGGATCGTGACGGCCGACGGACCCTGAATCCGATAGAATTGCGGGGCACCGCTAGCAGGCACGGTAATCGTCTTGGTGGCTTGGTTGATCACTGCACCAAGCACAGTCGAATATGGCCCGGTGACGTTGCTGGAGGCCAACAACAGGACGGGGTTGCCCGCAAGGAAGGCCTTGACGCCGCCGGCAGGATCCGCCGGATCATTCACGACCAAGTTTGCACTCGTCACTGGATTGAAGGTGCGCAAGGTGAAGTTTGCACCCCCCGCCTGTTCATACCAGACGTTTCGAACCGGATAAAGTCCGTCGGCCTCAACCATGAAGTCAAAGCTGCCGCCGAAGGTATCGCCGTCAGATTGGCAAAGCACGGTCGCCAACGGGTCGCTCGGGCTGGCGCCGGAGCGGAGTTGGAAGCCGTCGTCGCTGCTGACATTGAACCGATGCAAGCCAGCCGTCAGTTGGAGGTAAGAGAGATCTTCGGTAGCAATGTAATTGAAGCCACCGGGATCGAGTCCGGGCACATAGTTCGGCCCGGCGTCGTTCCAATCCAAAGTCTGAACATTGGTGGAGTAAGAGAAGGACACCGGGATTTCCGGCGGGATGGCGAGTTGTTGCTCGGCGCGGAAGAGGCTGTCGCCATCGGCGAGATCATCCTGCACCGTGCGATGCGCGAAGCCTCGACTCGACAACGCGCCGACCGGGAGACGGTTGGTGGAACTGAGGAAGGGATAACTGCTCGTCCACGAATACGCCACCGGCGTGCCATTGCTGTCGTTGAAAGTCACCGAGTTCGTCACAGTGCGAGTGGGCGGGACATTGGTGATGGACCACGAAACCACCGCACCGCCGTCGCCATCGCTAACCACCGCGGCAGATGGGACGGAAACGCCATTGATCTGGAGGGCGATGGTACCTAGGTTGACCGTCGTGTCACGCCGAACAATCGAGGCTGAGAACGTGCTCGGCATGGGATCGACACGGGTCGCCGTGCCAGGAGTCGGCGAGGCTGAAGCTACAACCGGCGGCAGCACACCAGGATCCGCCGTCGGCACGAAGACCATGTAGTTCAGGAACACGTCCGAGTGAAAATCCGTGTAAACGTTCCGCAAACGCACTGTATTGATACCGCTCATGCGAAGGACCACGCGGTT
>CAYWCK010000180.1:0-10058 GCA_964456685.1 uncultured Bifidobacteriaceae bacterium
ATCAACACCACGCCGGCCAGCCCCAGACCGAAGCCAATCCAACGTCGTGGTCCGATGTGCTCGCGCAGGAACAAGGCGGCACCGAGCGAGGTGATCAACGGCTCCAACGCCATGAGCACGGCAGCATCGCCGGCCTGCCCACGTTGCACCGCCGCCACCTGCAACCGCGGCGCGCCGACAAATACGATGATCCCCATCAGCGCCGTGAGCCAGAAGTCGCGCCCGCGCGGAGCACTGCCCGGCAGCCACGGCCAGATCGCCAGCAACAGCAAGGCGCTGAAACCGAAGCGGAGCGTCGCCACACCGCCGGCGTCAAGTTGGGGCGCGAGATATTTGAAGGCCGAGTACGAACCCGCCCAGAAGACATTCATCACGCAGAGCAGCAGCAGATGGCGGGGATTCATTCGCAAGTCTCCGGCGGCGCGGCACTATTGGGTCGCCTGCTGCCGATTGAACGCAACGACGTCGGCGTAGCGCACTCCTTTGCCACCGAAAATATCCAACGCCGAACCGATGGTGAGGTCCACCCGGCCGCGCCCGAGTTGGTTGACCTTCTGCAGGTCGGCAAGTGAGTTCGCCCCGCCGGCGTAAGTAACCGGGATCGGCGACCACGCGGCGAGTTTCTCGACTAATGCGCCGTCGATGCCCCGGCACAACCCCTCCACGTCAACGGCGTGAACCAAGAATTCCGCGCATGAATCAGCGAACCGCGCCAAAGTTTCAGCGGACAGCGCCACCTCGGTGAATTTCTGCCACCGATCAGTGACAATAAAATAATGTCCGTCGCGCACGCGGCAACTGAGGTCCAGCACCAGCCGTTGCCGACCAACGCGCTGGACCAGTTGCGCCAGTCGCTCCTCGTCCACCCGCCCATCGCGAAACACCCAACTGGTCACAATCACGTGGGACGCGCCGGCTTCGAGCCAGGTCACCGCATTGTCGGCATTCACACCGCCGCCCAGTTGGAGTCCGCCCGGATACGCGCCCAACGCAGCACGCGCTTCCGTCTCGTTGCCCGGGCCGAGCAAAATTACGTGACCGCCGGTCAATCCGTCCTTCCGGTAAAGCTCCGCAAACCACGCCGCGCTCCGGTCGGAAACGAAATTCGTCCGCAGCCCGCCGGAATCCAGCGTGCCGCCGACGATCTGCTTCACCTTGCCTTCGTGAAGGTCAATACACGGACGAAACATGCGCGCAAGCTAAAGTCCCGCGTGCGGTGTTCCAAGTTCCAATTCGGCGCACAAGTGGATTCGCGTGCTGCGATGCCATTCATAAAGTCCAACTGCTTGGCATTAGTGTCGGTTTGCAGCGGCGCTGACTTTCTGATACTGTGCGGAGCAACTTAAAACACGTCGTTCGCATCACCCCAATCCGCATGAAGCGATTTCTCCGAACCACTTTGTTGTCCGGCATCCTCTTCAGTTTCGTCACCGGCATTCGCGCCGGCTCCACCATACCCATGAATCTGGATGAATTGGTGGCGCAATCGGCCGCCATCTTTCGTGGGACCACGGCTGATACGGAGTCCTTTCAACCACTGGCGGGCGGCGCCATCTGGACCCGCGCGCTGCTACGGGTGGACCAATCGTTCAAAGGTATGTTTCCAAAATATGTGAGGCTGGTTCACGCTGGCGGACAGCTGGGAAACGTCGCCCAAGCGGACGATGCCTCACCGCAATTCAAATTGCGCAAGGAGTACCTTGTATTCGTGAGCCGGCGTGCGGACGGTACGCTCTTCTCAACGCAGGGAAGCTCGACAGCCGTTCGATTGGATCGGGATGCCAAAGGTCGGCTGCTCCCCGCTTCGCAAGCATTGGTGGATGCAGTTTTGGCCCGCACCGAACATGGGACGTCAAGCGGCGAAGACGTGACCGATCAAGGCCAGAGCCTTGCGCCGTCGCCCAACGTCCTGCTCGTGGATGGCGGTGGCGTGCCCGCGCGGTTCACGGCGCCCGACCGGGGAGAACAGATCCCGTACATTGTGGACATGCAGGCGTTGCCGGCGGGTATATCGCAGGCACAGGCACTGACGGCCGTGAGCAATGCGTGCGCCGCCTGGTCCGCCGCCTCCAGCGCCCGCTTTGTCTTCGTGCGCACTCAGAATCTCGGTACGGCTTCGGTAAACATCAATACCAACGACGGGGTGTTCCGCATCCAGTTGCATGACCTCTACAATTTCATCACGGAAACCAACGTTCTCGGCAAGGGCGGGCGTTACTTTAAACTTCCCCTGCTCCCAACGGTTAACTGGGGCACAGGCGGGAACGTCGCCGGACAGGAATTTCATCAAGGTCGCTGCGGTTACGTGGTAATCGAGCATGGCAACGCTTCGTTACAGAATCTTGCCACCTTCTCGGAAGTTCTCTGCCACGAGATCGGTCATGCTCTGGGATTGGCGCATACCAGCGAAAACTCCAGCGAGGCCGATCCGTTGTTGAATCAAGCCATCATGTATTTTCAGGCCCACGCGGATGGTCGCGGCGCGCGGCTCAACAGCAACGACACCAACTCAATTCGCCAAGCCTATCCGCTCCTGAACACCCCGCCCTACTCCTACGATCGAGTCATGGATATCACCACGCATTTCAATGGCTTCACGCCCACTGTGCCCGCGGTGCCGGGAATAAACGAAATTGAATTGCGCGGCTATGACCTGCAAACGACCAGCCTTTCCGTCGCCACCGCCAACGCCGACGCCAGTGGTGGCAGCTTCACGCTCGCGGGCTCGCTGCTGAAGTTCGCGCCGAACAACTACTATTCGGATCCGCGAATTGATCCGGCCACCTCGGCCTACTGGGACATTATTTACGCACGTTTCGGCGATGGCACCAACTTCTCCCCGTACATCATGGTGCGCACTCTTTCCTTCAATGACGATTCCAGTCCAACGGCCGCGTCCGATGGCATTCCGGACGCATGGATGCAGACCTACTTCGGCAACATCAATCCCGCGTCCGGCCCCAACCGCGGCGCCAATGCTGATTTCGATGGCGACAAGCTGAGCAACCTCAACGAGTACCGCGCCGGCATGGACCCGACCCTCACCAACTCCACGCAACGCATCACCGTGTTGAATTCCACCAATCTCCAGTGGCAGGTGAAAGCGTACGAACTTTATGAGGTCCTCGGCTCGACGAACCTCACCACTTGGACGCGCTACGGTAATCCGGTAATGCCGACCAGCCCGACCGGCTCGATGACCTTGTCGCTGACCAACGCCGGCCGGCAATTCTTTCGAATATTAAAGGTACCATAGAGCCCTTGTAGATCGGGCAGTTCTGTGTAGTGAACCAAAGCGTTTCGCAAAGATCGGAAACGTGCGGGTTTGATGAGGCGACCACTTGCGATTGCCGCAACAAAACTCTCCGTGCGGCGCAGCTTGCCAAAATGGGCTCCGCAAACAAATCAGTTCGAGCAGCACCGCGAAAATCAGTCACTTGAAAGACCAATGCAAAATCAAAACTTCCAGCACAATATCGAAGCTGAGCGGTTGGATTTTCGGACGCTTGGCGTCCTCGTTGAAATATCGGGACGAAAGCTTTCCTTCCTATTTGAGCAGTCCGCGAGGAATGAGAGCGTCTGGCTCTCGGTCGGTGATACTTCGCATTGGCCGACAGGCGATGCCGTCACCGATTTAGAGCGTCAACAACTGACGGACCTGCTAAACGCTTGGGGAAAAGACAAGAATTGGAGTTTTGACATCAGCAACCGAAAAAGGATTGTGGACTTGAATCTCGACGAGGTTCCTGAGGAGGAAAGAGAGTTCGTCCGCTACATACAACAGGCATCACGAGAAGAACAGAATTTAAGAAACCGAGTTTATGCGGCTGCGCGGAAAAAGCCTTGGTGGAGGTTTTGGTGAACCACCGAAATCATGTTGCCAGCCTTGTAGGGTTTCTCCCAATAATCTTTCTGTTCGGCTGCTATTCGCCGCAACAAGCTGTTAGTCCACCCACCGACCACCTCGCTGCGCGAACCCTTTACCCCGCGCACTGGTGGACACCGGTGCCGACCAACGGCGCACCCGCGTGGGAAATCCTCCCGCAGGCGGCCGGCCCGGGTGAGGTGATTCTCTCCAAGCGCCACGAACTCGGGCTGCTCTCCAACTTTGCCGCCACGCCGTTTACGTTTCGCGGCCAACGTTACGCCAGTCTCGAGGGTCTCTGGCAGATGATGAAATATCCCGAAGGCCCGGACGACGAGCGGGCAAAATTTCCGGGACTTGAATGACGTTACACCCGCGACCAGGTCGCCCAGCTCACGGCGTTCGACGCCAAGCGCGCCGGCGATCTCGCCGAGCGCAACATGAAAACGATGCGCATAACGTGGGTGACGTTTGCCGGCCGGCGGATGGAATATCGCGAGAACGCGCGCGGCGAGTTTTACCAGTTGATCGCCGCCGCCACGCGGGAGAAGGTCCGCCAGAACCGTGCGGTGGAAGAAGCGCTGCTCGCCACCGGCGATTTGATCTTGAGACCGGACCATCAGCAATCACCGGACGTCCCGCCCGCGTGGCGCTACTTTGAAATTCTGATGGAAATTCGAAGCGAACTACAGCAGCGCCGGGCCGCCGCGTTCTCGACAAAGCGCCGCCCGCCCGACTACATTCGGCGGTAATGTCGTTAATCAACAAACCGCTGGTCATTGCCGGCAAGACCTTCGACTCGCGCCTGATTCTCGGCACGGGAAAATTCTCGTCGCCGGAAGCCATGCGCGCTGCCCTCGCCGCGAGCGGCACGGGCATGGTGACGGTTGCCTTGCGCCGGGCGGATCTGAGTGGCAGGAAGGATCCGTTCGCCAACATCCTCGAATTTATTGACCCGCAAAAATATCTTCTGTTGCCCAATACCAGCGGCGCCATGAACGCGGAGGAAGCCGTGCGACTCGCCCGGTTGGCCGCCGCCGCCGGCCTGCCGAAATGGGTGAAGCTGGAAATTCATCCCGACCCGCGTTATCTGCTGCCCGACCCGATCGAAACTTTTCGCGCGGCGGAAATCCTGGTGCGGGAAGGTTTCACGGTGCTGCCGTACATCAACGCGGACCCGGTCCTCGCCAAACGATTGCAGGAAGTCGGTTGCGCCACGGTTATGCCACTCGGTTCGCCAATCGGCTCCAATCGCGGCCTCCAGACCCGCGATCAGGTACGCATCATCATCGAACAAGCCATTGTGCCGGTGGTGGTGGATGCCGGTCTCGGCGCGCCGAGTCACGCTGCCGACGCCATGGAAATGGGCGCGGACGCCGTGCTCGTGAACACGGCCATCGCCGTGGCGCAGGATCCGAATCGGATGGCCATTGCCTTCAAGCAGGCGGTGGAAGCGGGGCGCACTGCTTATGAATCCGGCCTGGCGGCGCAATCCGCCGTCGCCCAGGCCACGAGTCCGTTGACCGGCTTTCTTGATTAAGCCATCACCCATGAACCGAAACAAAATCTCCGTGGCGCGCGTGCGGCAGTTGCTGGCCGCCGCTGGCAAGGCCCGTGTGCTCGTGGTCGGTGACGTGATGCTGGACCAGTTCCTTTGGGGCAGCGTGGCGCGCATCTCGCCCGAGGCCCCCGTGCCGGTGGTGGATTTTCAGCGGGAGAGCTTCATGCCCGGCGGAGCGGCGAACGTGGCGCGCAACCTTACGGCCCTGGAAGTGCCGACGGAATTGTTCGGCGCGGTAGGCAAGGATGTTGCCGCGCACCAACTGACCCGTCTGCTGAAAGCTCAGCGGGTCGGCTGCACTGGACTCGTGGCCAGCGCGAATCGCGCGACGACGATGAAAACGCGCATCGTGGCGCATCAGCAGCAACTCGTACGCATCGACCGTGAGAGCCGCGGCGATCTGAACCAGGAACTGACGGCGCGGTTGCTCAGTAAACTTAAATCGGCTCTGCCCGACGCGGATGCGGTGATTGTTGGCGATTACGGCAAAGGCGTCGTTACGCAAAGTTTGTTGAACGAGTTGAAGGCGCTTTGCCGCCGCCAGGGCAAGTGGCTGAGCCTCGATCCCAAACCCGTGCATCATCTGAACCTGGCCGGGCTCTCGCTGGTGACGCCGAACCGCAAAGAGACATTTGACCTCGCCAACCTGCCCGACGAGACCCGCTCGGCGAATCCGCTGGCAGATCGGAATCTGGTGCTGGCCGCGGGCCGGATTCTGGGTGAACTGCGCCCCGCGGTCCTGCTCATCACGCTCGGTGAACTGGGCATGTTGCTTTGCCAGCGCGGCCAGAAGCCGGTGCATATTCCAACCGTCGCGCAGGAGGTCTTCGACGTTTCCGGCGCCGGGGACACCGTCATCGCCACGTTCACTCTGGCCATCGCCGCGGGCGCTTCGCCGTTGGAGGCCGCGATTCTTTCCAATCACGCAGCCGGCATCGTCGTCGGCAAAGTGGGCACCGCCACCACCTGCGCCGAGGAATTGCTCGGGAGCTTTCGCAACTCATGAGCACGAAGATTACCGCTGAAGCCATCCGGGCCATGAAGGCGCGCGGAGAAAAGATCGCCGCGCTGACGGCCTATGATTTTCCGATGGCCCGCCTGCTGGATCAAGTGGGTGTTCCATTCATCCTCGTTGGCGATTCGTTAAGCATGGTGGTGCTCGGCTTTCCGGACACGACTCACGTGACCATGGCGGACATGGAACATCACGTCCGGGCCGTCGCGCGGGCCAAGCCCAATTCCCTGATCGTGGCCGACCTGCCGTTTCGCAGCTACGAGACGGTGCCGCTGGCGGTGGAGAACGCCAAGCGCCTGATTGCCGCCGGCGCGGAAGCCGTGAAGGCCGAAGGTGGCCGGGAGATCATCCAACAAATCCGCGCGATTCGCGCCGCGGGCATCCCTTTCTGCGGACACCTCGGGATGTTGCCCCAACACGTCATCGAGGAAGGCGGTTACCGCATCAAAGGAAAAAAGGAAGCCGAGTATCAGGCCTTGCTGGCAGACGCGGACGCGTTGGTCACAGCCGGCGCGTTTGCGGTGGTGCTGGAATTGGTCACGCCGCCGGTGGCGAAGGAAATCTCCCGGCGCATTTCCATTCCCACGATTGGGATCGGCGCCGGGCCGGATTGCGACGGGCAAATTCTCGTGACGCCGGATCTGCTGGGCATGCTGCCGTGGTTCAGCTTAAAGCACGTGAAACCAAAATTGAACGCTGCCGAACAGATGCGCAACGTGGTGCAAGTCTGGATCGAGGACGTCAAGGCGGCACGGGCCAAATAATCCCTGCGTGAAAAAGCTTTCCCACCTCGACCGTCACGGCCAGGCCAGCATGGTGGACGTGTCCGCCAAACCCATCGTGTGGCGCGAAGCCGTGGCGCGTGGAGAAATTCGTCTGGCCCGCGCGACGCTGAAGTTGATTCAAAGCGACCGTGTGGCCAAGGGCAACGTCCTGGCCGCGGCGCGACTGGCGGGCATTCAGGCGGCGAAGCTCACCGGCACGCTGATTCCGCTTTGCCATCCATTGCCAATCAGCCACTGCGAGGTGGGCTTTGAAATCCCGCGCCATCGCAACCTCATCGTGATCACGGCCAGCGCCAGGATCGCGGCCCAGACCGGAGTGGAGATGGAAGCGTTGACGGCCGTGAGCGTGGCCGCGTTGACGATCTACGACATGTGCAAAGCAGCCGACAAGCAGATGCGGATCACCGACATCCGGCTCGTCCGGAAAACCAAGCGGCCGCTCTGAGCCGGTCAGAGCTGGTTGGCCGCCGCGACGCTGTTTTCAAAGCGCAGCCAGCGTGGGCCGCCCTCGCCCGCTACCTCCACCAGCACGGCATCCTGCCGGATCTCCAGGCATTTCAAGCTGATGGTGCCGCCGCTTTGGAGTGGCAGGTTCGTGCTCTCACCGGCGCTCAACGTCCGCCGATTGATAATGGCGAGCGGTGTGCCGCCGCTCAGCGAAACTCCGGTAAGTTTAAGCGGGATCAGGATTTTCAGGAAACCACCCGCGGGCGGCGGGGGCCAATTGGACTTTTTATATTCCGCGGCGAGCCGTCGGCCTTCCAGGAGGAGGCCGGTGTTCATGCGCAAAGCAAATCGTTCGGCGACCGCCGGACCGCGATCTGGATCCCGCTCGGCATATAGCAACAGCCAGGCATAAGCCTGCGCGAAATTGGTTTTCACTCCCAACCCATTTTGGAGCGCGAAGGCCATGTCCGCGCATGCCGCCGGATAGAGATTGGTCGCCGCGCGGAATATCCATCGGATACCTTCCACGGGATTGGCGACCACCCGCTGATTCGGCTGATTACCCAGCGCCCCCACCAGGAGAACATGCCCTACCTGATAAATGGCATCCATGGAACCGGTCTCAGCCGCCTTTCGGTAGCTGGCATAACCATCCGCGAACATTTCGTTGGCGTAATAGCGTTTCGCCAAGGCGAGTTGCGCATGGAGGTTGCCCGCTTCGGCCAGTTGCTTGAGTTGGACGATGTCGTCCGGAACGCGGACGATGGCGCGCGGATTGACCGCCGGGGCGGCAGCTGATTGGGCCATGATCGGCAGCCACGTCAGCAAGGCGAGCAGGCCCAGATTGATCGTGCATCGTGGTTTCATATCAGCGAACCCTCATCATTTCGTTTTCAAGTTGTCTTCCATCGTGAATCTTCGTTTGCGATCGGCTTCAATCTATGCGCCCGGCCTGCTCCCGCAATCGGTCACGCGCCGAAAGTATCGTCGGGGTTCCTCCTACGCACGCCGCCGGTCGGCTGGGCTCTCCTCGGCCCTGCTATCGGATGAGCGGGATAAATCTTGAGGATTGCCTTGCGCCATGGCAGCCGCTATCCGATGCGGCATGCAATTGTCTGTCGGCATCATCACGATTTCTGACCGGGCCTCGCGGGGCCTTTACGACGACCTCGGAGGTCCGGCCCTCAAAAAAGCCGCCGCCGGTTACGGCTGGAACGTCCTCGCGGAAACGCTTGTCCCCGACGAGAAGGCCGAAATCCAGCGGGCCATCCGGGAACAAATTCGTCAGGGCTGCCAACTCATCCTCACCACCGGGGGCACGGGCGTGGCCCTCCGCGATGTGACTCCGGAAGCGGTGCGGGAAATTGCCGTGCGCGAACTTCCCGGCTTTGGCGAAGTGATGCGCGCAGAATCCATGAAGATCACCCCCAACGCCATTCTATCGCGCAACCTTGCCGCTGTGGTGGAGCGGGCGCTGGTCATTTGTCTGCCGGGCAAGCCCAACGGGGCCGTCGAGTGCCTGAGCTTCGTAACGAAGGCCATCCCGCACTGTGTCGAAGTTTTGCAGGAAGTGCCGACGAGTTGTTGAGCTGGATGAAATTCATCATCGTGCTGTTGCTGGCGTCGGGTTTGGGGCTGGCCGGTTGCATCACCCGGTCCAAAGCCCGGACGCAATCGCGCGAGTCATTCCTCGCCGGACAACAGCAAGGCATCCGGCAGGTCGAGGACGCGCGCCGCATCAACATTCGTTTTCTCGGCCCCACGCAGCATCAGGAAGTTTTGTGGGAGGACGGGCTGACCCTGATCCAAGCCATCGCGGCCGCGGGGTACACCGACACGCGGACACCAAGTGTCATCGCGATTTTACGGCAGAGCGGGCGGATTTCCGTTTCGCCTCGCGACGTGCTCGCGGGCCAGGACGTTCCGCTCCAACCGGGCGATACCATTGAAATCCATCCGTGAGCGTCGGGAAATTCCCGAACAAATCTGCGCTGGATTTGTCCATTGTGCGTCGCTACAAAGTGCGGCGTTTGTTTGCCCAATGAAGTGATGAACGATCGGTCCAACTGCACAGCGCACGGGCACCGTCCGCCGATTTCAAGTCGGCTTGCGGTGGTGGCCGCCCTCTTGTGTCTGCTCGGCCAACTGCCGGGCTACGCCGCCAAGTTCAGCGCTTCCATCGACCGCGACACCATCGTCCTCGGTGAAAGCATCAACCTGACACTCACCTTTGAGGGCGTCTCTCCGGGTCGCCTGCCGCAATTGCCGGCCGTCCCCGGTTTGCAGCAAGCCGGCGGTTATTCCTCCGGCTCCAGCTCGACCTTGGGACCGGATGGCAAGCTGAACACGGTTTACACCGTATCCGTTCCGCTCGTCGCCACCGAG
>CAYWCK010000181.1:0-9102 GCA_964456685.1 uncultured Bifidobacteriaceae bacterium
TTCGCGCAGGGCGCCGCGCAATCCGGTTGCGAACGACTTGGTGTGCACGCCCACCTCGCGGTGGTTCACCAGGCAGTTCTTGCTTTCATGCACAAACTCGATCGGATCCTCCATCGTAATGATGTGATCCTTGCGGTTCTTGTTGCAGTAATCGAGCATCGCCGCGAGCGTCGTGGACTTACCAGAACCGGTTGGCCCGGTCACAACGATCAAACCTTTGTGCAGCATGCAGAATTTCTTCAGCACGGCGGGCAGTGGCGCATCGAACTTCTCGAAATCTTCGAACGACAGCACCTTGCTGGGAATCTGGCGGAACACCGCCGCGATGCCGTTCTTCTGCTGGAAAAAGTTTGCGCGAAACCGCGAGACGTTCGGGATCTCGTAACCGAAGTCCACATCGCCGGTTTCTTCAAAAATCTTGATTTTGAATTCCGGCGCAATCTCGTAGAGCATGGCCTTGAGCGCGTCGTTCTCCAGCGGCGGGTAGTCCACGCGCTGCAATTCGCCATTGATGCGCAACATCGGCGAGTTGCCGGTCGAGACGTGAAGGTCGGAAGCCTTTTGCTCGAACATCAAGTTGAAGAATGCGTCAATCTTGGCCATAAGTTCTTAGCGACGTCGCGACTATTAGCTAAATCCACACCACACTGCAACCTTTGACATCACCCGTCGAACAAATCCGCTCCGAAATTGCAAAACAGGGCGTAATTCCATTCGCGCGCTTCATGGAACTGGCCCTGTATTGTCCGCTTTGTGGATATTACGAGAAGAAAGAGGACACCCCCGGCAAACGCGGCGATTTCTATACGAGCGTGAGCGTTGGCCCATTGTTTGGCGGATTGCTGGCGTTTCAATTTGCAGAATGGTTTGCCGCTGCCGCCGCGCCCCCTGCGCCGCTCAACTTGCTCGAAGCCGGGGCTCACGACGGTCGCCTTGCGAAAGATGTGCTCGGCTGGCTGCAACACCACCGACCAGAAGATTTTCCCCGAATCCATTACACCATCATTGAACCCTCGCCAACCCGCCGCGCCTGGCAGGAGGAAACCCTCCGGGCATTTGCCGGATGCGTGCGCTGGCTCGATACCGTTCCGCCACCGAATTCGCAGCCCAACGCCATCTTTTTCTCCAACGAACTCATCGACGCCTTTCCCGTCCATCGCGTTGCTTGGGACGCAAAGTCGCAGCGGTGGTTTGAATGGGGCGTCGTCGTCACTAATGATCGCTTGGACTGGCAGCGCATGGAAGTGTCCTCACTCCAGCTCGATGAAATATTACCCGACGCCCCTTCCCTGCCCGATGGTTTTACTACCGAAGTTTGTCCTGCGGCGGCAACTTGGTGGCGCAACGCCGCGGCGAGTTTGCAATCCGGGAAACTCCTCACCTTCGACTACGGGCTGGATGCCGAAGACTATTTCTCGCCCACGCGAAGCAATGGCACGCTGCGCGCCTATCGGCAGCATCGTCTGGTCGCGGATGTTCTCGCGGCGCCGGGGGAACAGGACCTCACGGCACATGTCAACTTCTCGGCGCTCAGACTCGCGGGCGAGTCTGCTGGAGGCCGAACGGAAGCCCTTTCATCACAAGCTCAATTTCTTACAAAGATCGCAGCGAAAGCGTGGCAACCGGATAGCGGCTTCGGCGAGTGGACGCGCGAACGCACGAGGCAATTTCAAACACTGACCCACCCCGAGTTTCTGGGGAGAACTTTCCGGGTGCTAATTCAGTCGCGTGGAGAACGCAATTCGTAGTTCAGGAAAGACAGACAATAGATCGCGGCCGTCTCCACCCGCAACACGAGCGGGCCGAGCGTGATCGGTTTCGCGCCGGTGGCCAAAATTAAATCCAACTCCGCACGCGTCAGATCGCCTTCCGGACCAATCCAGATGGCAATTTGTTCCGCTCGCTGGCGGGTGATGGCGGCGTGGGCACGGAAATAGTCACGCGGATGCCGGGCCTCACCCTGCAACGCCCCAACCATGGCCAGGTCGAAAGAAATTTGCCGCTGCAGATAAACCTTCAAACTCACCGGTGCTTCCACGACCGGCAACCAAGGCGCGCCGCATTGCTTCATCGCCTCAACGGCAACTTGCTGCCACTTTTCGCACTTCTCATTCGCGGCCGCCCCGTCCAACCGCGTCGCCACGCGCTCCGTCACCAACGGAACAACGCGGCTCACGCCAAGCTCAGTCGCCTTCTCGATGATGGACTCAATGATCTTTCCCTTGGGAATGGCCTGCAGCAAAGTAATCTGAAACGGAGGCGGGGAATGAGTCGTCCGTTCCAACACCCGCAAACTCACCGCGCGCTTGCCAACGGCCACGACCTCGCAACGAAGTTCGCCCCCTGCCCCATCGAGCACCGTGACGACCTCACCAATCTGGATGCGCAAGACCCGTGCAGCATGGTGCGCTTCACCATCGGTTAACGTGAGGGTGTCGCCATGGCTTTGGTCTGGCGGCAAGTGGAAGCGATGCATGTTGGAGTTACGAGTTACGAATTACCCGTCACTCGGGCAACGACAAAGTGAACGTAATCAGGAACGCGTAGCCACTTCGACCCGGCCTAGCGGAAGAAGTTCTTTGCCTTCTCGAAGAAGCTCTTGCTGATCGGGTTCACACTCTCGTCGCAGAGGGCAGCGAATTCCTGGAGCTTGGCCTTTTGCGCGTTCGTCAAATGCGTCGGCACTTCCACCGTCACGCGCACATGCAGATCCCCACTGCCGTAGCCCTGGAGATTTTTTACGCCCTTGCCTTTGAGGCGGAACAACGTTCCGGGTTGCGTGCCGGCGGGGACTTTGATCGTCGCCTTGCCTTGAAGCGTCGGCACTTCAATTTCCGCGCCTAAAGTCGCTTGCACCAGGCTGACCGGGACTTCGCACAGGAGATCGTCGCCTTCACGCTCAAAAATCTCGTGCGCCTTCACATGCAACACCACGTAAAGATCGCCCGGTGGCCCGCCGCGCAATCCCGAGGCCCCGTTGCCGCTCGAACGCAGGCGCGCGCCCGTGTCCACACCGGCGGGGATGCGCAGCTTGATTTTGGAAGGCTTCTCGCGGCGACCCGATCCGTGACAAGGCTTGCAGGGCCGATCCACCACGCGCCCGGCGCCCTGACATTGAGGGCAGGTTTGCGCGATGCTGAAAATCCCGCGCGAACTAATTACCTGCCCGCGGCCGTTGCACGCCGGGCAGGTCCGGGTCTTCGAGCCCTCTTCCACTCCCGACCCTTCGCAAGCATCGCAACGCTCCGGCTTGTTGACATTGATCTCGCGCTCAACCCCCAAAGCGGCCTCCTCGAAGGTTATTTCCAAATCGTAACGCAAGTCTTCACCGCGCTGCGGTTGCGTGGGGTCATGCCGTTGGCCGCCAAAGAATTCGTCAAAAATTCCGCCGCCGCCACCGAACACTTCGCGAAATATTTCAAATGGATCGTGGAAACCGCCGCCACCGCCCCGGCTGGCCCGCGACCGGGCGTCGAAAGCCGCGTGACCGTACTGGTCGTACGCCGCGCGCTTCTGCGGGTCACTCAAAACTTCGTACGCGTGACCGAGTTCCTTGAAGCTTTCCTCGGCCGCCTTGTCGCCCGGATTTTTGTCCGGATGATATTTCACGGCGAGCTTGCGGTAGGCCTTCTTGATTTCCTCATCCGAGGCTTCGCGCGGCACCCCCAGAACTTCGTAATAATCGCGTTTGGTCATCGCAGGCAACCCATTGGCAGGTGTCAGAGCAATCAGGACTGGGCCGCCGACGCGGGCGCTTTGGCCACGACGACGGTGGCCGGCCGCAGCAGGCGCTCGCGCAATTTGTAACCCTTGCGCAACTGCTGAAGCACGCAGCCTTCGGGCACGTCCGCGCTCTCCTGTTGTGAGACGGCTTCGTGCACCATCGGGTCGAACGGCTTGCCCGCGGCATCCACCTCTTCCACCCCGAACTCCACCAGCGCGGCTTTCAATTGCTGCTGAATCATCGCAACGCCGGCCGTGAGGGATTGTGCCGTGGCGTTGCTTCCGCTTTGCGCGGCGGCCAGCGCCATCTCGAAGTTATCCAGCACAGGAATCAGCTTCTGCAGCAACGACTCATTGGCGAAGCGCGCCGCATCCTGACGCTCACGGGCCGCGCGCTTTTTGACATTGTCAAAATGCGCAACATTGCGCACATAGCGCTCCCAGTTCTCGTCTGCTTTAGCGGCCCGGGCCTTGAGATCTTCCAGCTGCTCCGTGGTGAGCGCGGGCGTTTCGGCGGCGACCACGGCTTCGTTGGCCGCCGGTTCGGCCCGCGTTGCGGAAACGCTTTCAGTCTGAGTTTTTTCTTCTGCTTGTTTCTTCATGAACACCAAAGTTTCGAGCGGCTGGAAAATAGTCGAAGCCTGCCGCAGGGGCAACTGCGGAGTGCCTGCGGCAGGAAGTTGACCGGGTTGAGTTGGGCTATTTGCCGCTGACGAGCTTTTGGAATTGCGCGTCGCCTCGCAAGCTGGCGAAGCGATCGTCCGCCTTGAGCGCGCCCAGTAGGTCCTTCGCCGCAGCATTGGTAGCGCGCCGCGCGGCGTTGATCTGCAAGGCCCGCGTGAGATTCAAAATCGCTTCCGGCTGTTTGCCGAGTGCGGCCTTGAGGGCCGCCAGGTCATACCACGGCTCGGCTTCGTTCGGCAGCAATTTCACGAGACGCTCCAAAGTGGCTTCAAGCTTGGGCCAGTTGTTCAACTGCGCACACGCCCCGGCCAGACTGAGAATTGCAGTGGCATTGGCGTTTGGATCGGTGAGCACGCGATCCAAAACCTGGAGCGCGCGATCGGTCTGTTGCATTCCGGCGTAGGTCGAGGCCAAGGTAAACGCCGCCTGATAATTCGACGGGTTCTTTCGCAATTCGTCTTCCATCTGCTGAAGATTCGAGCGCAGTTTGTCGAGTTCCGCGGACTGGCCTTGATAAGTCTTAAGCCGACGCACAAGGTCAATCACCTGACCGTTGTAGGGATCGAGCTTGAGACACGTCTGCGCCACCAACAAAGCGTCCTCCAAGCGCGGCGTAATGCCCGGCGGCGGTTGGATCAGGAGGTTGATGTAACGGAACACCGCTTCCGGGCTGTAGGGACAAAACGCGAACGCTTGACGGAAGGTGAAATCGGCTTCCTTGTAAATGCGCTGAACCTCAGCCTGCGTGCGCGGCCGATATTCGGGCGTGCAATACGGGCCGATGCGCCACGCGTACACACCGCCGATGGAACTGCGCAGTTTGGAAAAGGCCTTTTGCGCCTGGTCATCGCGGACGAACTTGCGGTCGCCTTGGAAGCCGCTGAAGTCGCGCCGCAAATAGGTCTTTTCCACGAACGCGGTGATGTCCTTCACCGGCGTGTCATAGGTTACCACATTGGAACCAATCAACCGTCCCGCGAACTGCTTCCAGAATTCATGGTCGCGCTCGAAAATATCTTCCGTCAAGGTCGGCAGCGGCTTGCGGTTGATCTTCATGATGATCCCGAACGGGGTCAGATGCGGATACATCCAATCGAGCGGGAAGCTTTCCTCGACGAAGAATTCGTTGGTCGGGTTCTTGTCGAACATGACCTTGGTCAGCAGGCCGTTGATGGACATCACCGCCACCTGGCCGGAAACCTGGACGCGATTATCAATGATCTTCACGTCCTCGCCTGGTTTGATTTGCGGCATCTCGTTCGGGAACTGCTTGTCGTGCTGCAAGCGCCGTTGCGCATCCTGCAAATACTCCTGGAAGCAGCGCTGCGAATCATCGGGACTGGCGATGACCATTTCCTTCTTGGGATAAACCCCTTCAGCCCGGCGACGGGCTTCGATCTTTTCACCCAAACTCGTCAGCGGCTTATCGAGAAGGTTCAGCGCAATCCGCGCAAGGAGGTTGGTCGAGTAGTTAAATTGGGAATCCCGCTCCGCCGCCGGACGCAACAGTTCCTGGAAGAACGGCATGTCCTTTTGCGCGCTGCGATTGTAGTGGGAACGGATGTAGTTCAGGTACGTTCCATCCGCCAGCGCGTTTTGTGTGATGATGTAAACATCGCGCCGGTCGTAGAGCGGATCCCGCGGCTTGCATTCCGGCGGAATGAAGCTCTCGCAAAAAATGGTGTAGGTCGGGCAGAAGCGGCCAGGGTCGGTGCCACCGTAGAGAATCGCGTCGCGCGTCATCTCCGGATAAATGAATTTGGCCTTCGCCGGATCCTTCATCATTTCGGCGCGAATCTTGGGATCGTAATTGCCGAATTCCCCGTCCGGGCCGGTAAACGGCGGCGTGAACATATCATGCCCAAACCAGTAACCGAACAAGTGGTCGCGCTGTTCATTGTCCGCCCAATGCGACATGAAGGAATGAATCGGCATCAGGGCAAACAAACCCAGCGCCAGAGCCAGCGGCGCTTTACTTTTGGAAATGATGGTCGCTACGAGGAAAAGGGTTACGGAACCGACCAAGATCAGCGTCGCCGTCACCGGCATCGCGTATTGATCCGGATTGAAGGTCTTTTGCAACGCGGAGAAGAACGTGACCAATCCGCTAAGTTTGGGTTGCTCGCCCAGAATCGTGACAAACGTCAGCCCCAAAGAGATGGCCGACAGCAGCGAACCAATGACGAGCATGCTGACCCGATCGTCCGGTCGCCGTGGACGCGAAGCGAAGTAAAAGCACACGATCGCGAGCAGCCAGCAAAAGATTTTGGCGAATCCGCTCAACGTGGATTGGTCAATGCCCAGGGACTGGCCCATAAACAACTGGGCGCAGGTAATCACGCCGATTAGCCCAATCACCCCTAACGCCACCAACGCGGAGGTATCGTGATCCTGGGTCGCCGGTTTAAAGAACAGCCGGAAACCAATCAGCACCACCGAGGCGCTCGTGAGCACGACGAAAACGAATTTCAGAAAGCTCATGAGCGATCCGCCGCCATCAGCCCCATGGCCTTCGCCCAGCACCGCGTGCGTGCTGATCGCGAGGGCGAAAACCGCCAGATCCAGCGCGACCACCGAACCGAGCAACGCGCTACGCCGGGCGGTTTCGTAGTGCGTCGCAAGCGTGGCAGCGATCAGCGTTATGCCGTAACCGACGGCCATTGCCACACAGACATGTGACGCGGTGAAGAACACGCGGATGAGTTCACGCGCCTGCCGATCGGGGGGCGGGTTGAGCAGGATGAGCAGCAAAATGCCGAGGCAAATGTAGATTGCGCTAATGCCGATGACCCAGGCGCGTTCGCGCTTTTGCATCCGCGCAAAATAGAGGAACGGCACCAACGCCAGCAGGGCATACACCCAGTTAAATTCCTCCACCACACCTTCGAAAAACATCTGGAGTTGCGAGAAGAAACGCAGCGGGTCGTCGATGAAGTTGGTGGGATTCGTCTTTTCGTACTGGCCGCGGGTCAACGCATGGAAAAAGCCTTCCACAGTTCGCGGGTAACCCCACTGCATCGGCGGACAAGTCATCCCAGCCACGGCCATGTATAAGTAAAAGGCAGCGCCTGCTCCCCACAAGACCCCGCAGAAGGCGGAGACGCTCCATTCCCAAGTAAGCTTGCTCTGATAATTGACGTAAACCGCACCAGCAATTCCCGCCAAGAGAAACAGCAATCCCAAGCCATTGAGTAACATTGCGCAAAAGAAAAATCCCAGTGCCAGCAAAGTGTCCCGGGTGACTTCCTTCACCGTGATTCGAGTCATCACCGCAAACCATACGTAGGCCACTATGGAGCAGATGCCGACCACGTGAAAAATCGTGAACACCATCGGGTTGGTATCCACGAAGAGGAGCTTTTTGACGTGGAGGATCAAGCCGCACAAATAGGCGACGCTGTTCCACAGGAACATGGATCGCCCCATTCTAAAATCGGCCGCAGCGATTGCGATTTCGATGCCCATCGCCGCGCAGATGAGGGTTTGGTGGTTCGTGAAACAGATGCCGAAGATGAAGAAGGCCCAGTAGAGATAGCGGCGCTGTTGCGGGGCGTACATCCAACGCAGCAGCATCACCAGCACTCCCATCAGCGACAGCACGCTGAAGGCATACACCTCCACGATCACCGACTGACTCCACATGTAGCCGTTGAAGCCCAGCAGCGCGCCGGCGACGAAACCGGAGACGAGACAGATCACATTTTCCCAACGCTTCGCGATGTCCTTCAAGTCAGCAATGCCCTCCATCATCATGCTGCTGCCGCGCGACACAACGAAACCCAACAATCCGCACGCCAGCGCGCCGGCCGTGGCCTCGCCCAGCGCGACGCGCCAAGCCACATTGCTGATGGGCAGCAGCGTCCACAGCCAGGTGTAAATGGTCCAGACCGGGTAACCCGGCGGATGCGGGATGCCGGCATAGAAAGATGCCACGGCAAGTTCCCCTGAATCTTCCAAGGTCAAATCCGGCGCCAGCGTCCAGAAGTAACCGATCCAAACCACCAGCGTCGTCAGCAGAAAGGCCAGCCAGTCAATCCTGCGAAAGAGGGGCGGCGGATTACCTGGTGGGGGTGTGACCGGCTTGGCGGCGGGTGTAGCCGCTGCCGGCGTACCCTTGGCAGCGGGCAATTTCGTCTTTTCCATGATGTATCAATGATTCGCTTTACCGGGCGAAATAGAGAGCGTAGAAGATGGTAGAGCCCCTCCATTTGTCCATCCAAAAGTATCCAGCCGGTTGGCCTCACAGGCAAAGCTACCCGGCAAATATGCCGCATAACTCTGGTTGCTGAGACTGCCAGCGGTGAGCGCGGCTTGCGCGAGACTTGCCGCATCCTGTCGCTCAGCCGGATTCAGCATCGCCACGGAAAGAATCACACAAGCTGCAGCCGGCACCAGCACCCGCATGATGGGCCAGGAGTCCGGTCGTCCGTCGGTCGCGCCGAATAAACGTCGCTCAAGACTCGCCGAGGGGCGGCGCGGTTTCCAGGAACGTAAGCGTTCCTCCAACAATTTCGTCTCGCTCATATTCTTCACCTTTCAAACAGGCACGGAGCTTTTCCACTCCGTAACGATACCGGCCGGCGGCGGTGTTCGGGGAAAGCTCCAGCAATTCACCGATCTCCTCGAACGTCAGCCGATGCCAGATTTTCAAAACAATCACTTCGCGTTGCGCCGGCGGCAGACCAGCCAGACAAC
>CAYWCK010000181.1:9112-10002 GCA_964456685.1 uncultured Bifidobacteriaceae bacterium
CATGGCCGCGCGTTCGGTAGGCGATTCATCCGCGGTGCGCTCAAACCAGCGTTGCGATTCCAGCTCGCGCGTCAGCCGACGCCACAGGGAACGCCGGTAGTTCAGCGCGGCATTGCGGTAGCAGCGCACACAGTATCGTTCCGGCTCCTCGGGCGGGCCCGACAACTTCAGCAACGCGACGAAAGTCTCCTGCAACACATCCTCCGCCTCCCCGTGCGACAACCCCAGAGCCCGACCGTACAGAATGAGCCCGGCGGCTTTCTCTCCATAAAGCCGCTCGCACCAGACGGGTGTGAAATCACTGCTCACATTCACCCCATAGACACCACCACCGCCGGATTTGTATAAAAAAAGTTTCCGGTCCGGCCGCCTTTGTTACCCTGCCCGCCGTTTCTGGAACATGTCTGCGCAAACCAAACAAGAAACCGTCCTGACCGCGCAATTGCGGGCGGCCACTGAATTGCTGGAAAAAGCGGCCGGCAATCGCGCCCTGCTGGCGTCCCTGTCCGTCGAAGAGCGCACGCGCCTGCTCAAGGCCGCGGGCGATATCTACAGTCCTGACCTCCAACAGCGTCGGCGCCTGGTCAAAGCGCGCGTCAAGCAACGTAAAGCGGAGCAGTTGCAGCAGGATCAGTCCAAACTCCACGAAACCGGCATCCGCAAACTGCGCCGGCAAAAAGTCTTCACCACCCCGAATGTTTTTCCGCCGGAGGACTTCCAGCAGCAGGAGGTCAACGGGAATCCCGACTTCCGCGAAGTTGTCGAGCCACAGAACTGTTACATCTGCAAACAGGATTACTCGACGATCCACCATTTCTACGATCAGCTTTGCCCCACCTGCGCGGAGTTGAACTTTCGCAAGCGTACCGAACTGGCCGACCTGCGCGGGC
>CAYWCK010000182.1:0-9981 GCA_964456685.1 uncultured Bifidobacteriaceae bacterium
TCTGTTTGCTGGCGGCGGTGCTTGCCGCCGGCCCGACGCCAGGCTTGGCCGAGGAAAAGAATAACGATAAAGCCACCGCGGAAAAGATGGAAGCGCCCGGCGGTGAGAAGAAGAAAAAAGGCCAGCCGCCCCTCAATGGCAAAGTGGCGGCCGTGGACAAGAACGCCAAGACCGTGACTATTGGCAACACCACCATTCAAATCACTTCCGAAACGCGGATCGAAAAGGGTGGCAAGCCGGCAACCCTCGACGACGTTGCCGTGGGTGAGCAGGCCATGGCGCGGGTCCGCAAGACGGAGGACGGCAAAAACCTGGCCACAAACCTGCGCATTGGACCGCGCCCGGAAGGTGAAGAAAAGAAGGGCGAGGAGAAGAAAAAGAAGAAGCAGGAATAACCCCGCATTCATCCGAGATTTTCAGGGCAGGCGAAAGCCTGCCCTTTTTACTTTCCCCCTGGCTAGCGCCGCCACCAACTGGTCTTGGACTTGGGTTTGGGCGAATCCGCCTGGGCGTAGCGTTGCACGAGCAGCTGCGTTCGCGCCGCCTCCAAGGCCATCCGGAATTCGTCGTAACTTAGAAAACGATCCGCCGGGTTCTTGGCCATCACCTTTACCAGCGTGTCGCTGGTTGGATGGGTGATTTCGGGCAGGACGAGATTGGGTGGCGTCAGCGGGGTGTGAACATGAGCGGCAACCAGTTCCTCCACCGTGGGCGCCTCGAAGGGAACATGGCCGGTTAAGGCATGGTACAGCGTGCAACCAAGGCTGTACATATCGGACAGAAAAGTTTCTTTCTCCCGCTTGATCTTTTCGGGTGCGACATAATACGGCGTGCCCTCGGTCACCGTTGTGGATTCCGCCTCCGCTTCCACGCTCCGGGCCAGCCCGAAATCCACCAGCTTGGGTTCGTTGTCCGAATCAAAAAGGATATTGCCGGGCTTGATGTCGCGGTGCAGCAATTCGTGTTTCAGCGCCAGATCGAGCGCCGAGGCAATCTTGATGCCGATATCGAGCACGTGCAATTCCTCGACCCGGCCTTGCTTCTCGATGCGCCCGTCCAGGCTGCCGTGATCGGCCAGTTCCATCACGAGGTAGGCCTGGCCTTCAAATTCATCGAACGTGTAGATGTGGATGATGTTGGTGTGATTCAACCGGGCGCAAGCGCGGGCTTCGCGATAGAAACTTTCCATCGCGGACGGATCGTTCATCAATTCCTTCTTCACCAGTTTCACCGCCACCATGCGTTCGAGCACGGTGTCAAACGCGCGATAAACCGTGCCGTTCCCGCCGGAGGCGATCACGCTCCGCAATTCGAACTGCCGGAGCGGCATCGGCATCATCAGCGGCTTGCCGCATTTGGTGCAGGGTGTGGTGGCGAGAGGGCGAAGATCGCCCGAGATGAAAACCTTTGTATCACACCAACCGCAGGTGACCATCTTAAGCGCGCTCATCGCGAGTTAATCTAACACCTCTCGTTCCGCCGACAAGTTTGAAGGCGGCCCGGCAGGCGATCACTCCCCCTGTAACCAAACCGCCGCCGCAACGTCTTTGTTTCCGGAACGGGCTGGCAACATCAACCGCGGCCCGGCAACCAAACGAAAACAAGCACCGAAGTTTATGAAAGCAACGAGAATCAGTTTGATCGCCGCATTGATCGCGGCGGTGGTGGTCGCTTACAACCCCGCGGCCAAGGCGCAGGATAAAGACAAGGAAGCCAAACCGGAGACCAAGCGGGAAGCCCGGCCCGGTCGTCCCGGCGGCCCCGGCGGCGAGCGCGGTCCCGAAGCCATGAAGGAGCGCATGAACCGGATGGCCGAGGAACTCAAGCTCAGCGAAGAGCAGAAGCCCAAGGTGGAAGCCGCCATGAAGGCGCAGTTGGAAAAGCGGCGCACGATCGGTCAGGACTCCAGCCTCAGTGACGAGCAGAAGCGCGAGAAGGGCCGCGCCCTCCGGGAAGACCTGAACAAGGAAATGAAGAAGATTCTGAACGCGGAACAATTCGCGAAATGGGAAAAGATGGGGCCCGGCGGCGCGCCAGGCGGCCCGGGCGGTGAACGCAAGGGCAAAGGCCGGGGCGAGAAACCAGAGAAGAACTGAAGCTGCCACACCATTAATTAAGCGGAAGGGACGGCGCGAGCCGTCCCTTTTCTTTCCGCCCGCGCCCAATCCTTGATTCACCCGGGCGGTTTCAATCATGCCCGCGGCTGCGGGGTACGAGCTCGAGATTACGCTGTTTGTTCACCCAAGCGAGGCAAGGCCAATGTTCAGGTAATGGTCCACTTCCTCCTTTTTGCGATACTGGCCGCCGCCCTTGGTCCAAATGCGCAACCCGCCCGGAGCCGACGTGTAGAGATCGTTGCCCGCGGCATCGGTGGTTTTCTGGACCCCGGCGGGATCCGAAGCGGAATAGTTGAATCGGAAGCGAATCCTGTCCTTTCATCTATGCCGCATCAGTTACGGCACGGTAACCTGCTCCATGGAACTTAAATTCTTGAACAGGTTCTTGCTCTGATCGAATTCCATGTTCCTCGAATTCTCGGTTGGATTGAGAAAGTATGTAAACGTGACCTCCCCTTTTGGGGTGAAGCTGAAGTCGCCATAGATTTTGCCATACAATCCGCTGACCACTTTACCATCCCGGACCACCGTCCTGATGCGATAGAAGTAGTTGGCGTCCTCTCGGAGATCAGATTTGCTCGGCGCATTGGTCCGCGTAATTTGCTTCGTCAACATCGCTTCGTAACCACTTTCAGGAGCGATTCGAGGCAGACGCAAACTACTCCCTCTATATGGTTGAGCCGGAAACAACTGGAGGCCGTCACCCGTATTCGGAAAGGAGATTGTCAGCCGCGCGGCGTACTCTCGCGCACTAACGATTTGGCTTTCTACCTTCATGTAAATGTCCGCGCGGAGCCCACGGCCGGCGGGCTGCACCCAGTCGCCTTTTTCAAGGTCGAAGGCGCAGGGCTGACCCAGTTGAGGTAACTTGGCCATCCTGCCACGACCTATGGCTTTAGCATACATTGCAATAGGCTCCACCTGCTTTTTAAGGGCAACCTCGAAAACGGGCTTCCAAGGCTGCCAACGTCCGGCAACCGCGTTCGTAAACTCGATCCGATAACCGCTGCTGCTGTAGTAGCCTTCTTTGATGACAGCTAATCCAAGTGATCCATCACACGCACCATTGATGCTGCATTTGCCATTTGAGTCAGTCACGCTGCGCTGTTCTTTCGACTGTGATCCCCATCCAAATCCTCGCTCTAATTTATGTTCGAATGCAACCACAACTGTGGCATTGTGGACGGGTAAGTTCGATTCTTCCGTTACTTCCACGACGACTTCAGCTGTTTGGCTGAATGCAGAAATCGCGACAAAAAAGCAACCAATACAGACCCACCGCCCCGTTAAATCAGAATAATTCATTGCAAGCCTCCAAGATCTACCAAAGTGTCGAAAAGACCGTAAACATAGGGAAATGCAATATTTCGCACATCGCTATGTTGCCAGTCGTTCTGGGGTCGCGGCCACCCAGCTGGATAGCTACCACGTCGAAAAACCATCATGTCGCTACCAGCAAGTCCCTCGATCGGGTTTCGCCCGGCAGCGAGAGAGAGTGCTGGAATTGATGTGGCCAAAAGTTGGTCCCGAATCTCGTTATCGCGCGCAAGTTCGTCGCCCATCGGCGTGTAAATGTTCAGCGGAGAGTTCAGCAACCTAAAGAAGGAATTTGTTTGGAGTTGTTCGGCAGGGAGGAGGTCAGCCTCCGCGTGTGGCAACAACCAGCACACGGTTCCGCTCTCGGTCTCTACGCACACGTCGTACCCGTGATTGAATCCCCAACCGCCGCCCCATCCGTTACCGGTGCCCGGTGTGTCCAGCCACGAGCCTTTCCGCAGTTCCTGGTTTGCCCACGCGCGGCGTGTCGTTGCTGGTCCTGGCAATGTTCCATCATTGTTCTCTAGGACATCTTCCGTGGATGAGTAAAAATTGTGGGCGACACTCAGTGGCCCAAACCGGTTCGTCCATGCGAGACGGCTACGCCCGTCAGATACCGGAAAAAGTTCGTGCCACTTTGAGGCCCACAAGCGGCTGGCATAGTTTTTTGAGTGCCAGTCCGGGTGTTCCATGAGGGTCTCGCTTAGAGCTGTCTCATCGTAAGCTTCAACTGGGACAGCTGCATCAAGCATGAAGTAGTGTGCCACCGGCATTTCCAAATCTGAAACCGCACTTGATACGAGCATGTTCCCCAGACTATGGCCAGCTATCGCCTTTATGCCGGGCAAGCTAGCAACAGCATTATTCAGAGCTGGCGCTGTTTGAAAAGCATTCACGACATCCAACCAGTAGTTTACATCAAATGTAGCGACAGGCGTTTCGACTTGGCTGATGTTTCCGTGCCATGTGACCATCGAAAACATTGCCCGGGAGCCGGCTTGATAAAGTCGCTTAAACATCTCGCTCCCCCACGCTCTAGCGGCTGTTTCATTCACGTTGTAGCCATGAACAAAAACAAAGTGTTTCCCGTTGCAAATTGCGTCGGGATAATTGATCGGCTGGTTCGTGTCGGTCTGCCGCGACTCTTCGCCGCCCGTCACTGCTCGTAAGTTGATCCAGCGGTACATCTGCTCCACACTGCGGAAGCTAAGTTTCAGCTCGAATTCGTGCAACACCGACCATCCGGCGTCTCGAATCTGGAGCGTCAGCGGTTGGTCGGTGGCCTGTCGCGCTTCGATCAAGAGGATGCCTTTGCCATTGCCATTCCGGATGCGGGCCACAAAGTCAGGATCCAGTTGGAAATACTCCACACCTGAAGGAATTGTGACGCGGTCCTTCGCCAACAGCGTGGCGGCTTCATGCGCATACTGGTTTCGGTTCGTGCCGTAAGTGTTCGCTTCGGTCGTGAGGTAATTGCCGGCGGTGTCTTTGTCCAAGTCGGTATAGACGATGTTCACCGCGCTGGCCGGGTGATTCATCGTCACGACAGCAGATGGATAAAGGTTCAACACTTGTTTGATGTCCAACCACACGGGGAAGAAATCTATCAAATCGCTCCGGCCGTCAACGTGATCGTTGCCACAGTTTGGCGTGCTTGAACCCGGCAAGTCGCTGTCACCTGCAGCGATATCGCCAACGTCGGTGTCGTCGTTAATCCAAAAGCGGAACGGCCCCTTGGTTTTGATGAGGGCCCGATCCGTTTCATCAATCTTCCGGTCGTGGTTGAAATCGGGAATGATCCCGCCGCTGATGACGGTCACCACCACCCTGTCATTGAGCGGCCACTCATTCAGACCTTCCGGGTCCACTTGCACGGTGATGTCGTACGTGCCGGGCGTGATGCCTTCCAAGTAGAGCGTGGTGTTCATGGTACCGTGCATGATGTTGGTGGCCCAATAGACGTGGTTCGAGGCAATAAAGTCGCCGTCTTGGACGCGCTGATCCTCAATGGTCAGGTAATGGTCCACCTCCGCCTTTTTGCGGTACTGACCGCCGTCCTTGGTCCAAATCCGCAAGCCGCCCGGGGCCGGCGTGTAGAGGTCGCTGCCGGCAGCATCGGTGGTTTTCTGAACCCCGCCGGGATCGGAGGCCGAGTAGTTGAACCGGAAGCGTGTTTTGCCGCAGAACCTCATGGTTCCCGAGGGGACTCAAACTGACCGATATTCTTGAGCAAATTGCGGGTCAAATCGAACTCCATGTTGCGATCGAGCGCATTTGCATTCAAATAATACGTTAAATACAATTTGACGGTTTTTGAATTTGATGGCGACAATTTCAGCCCCCCGCGAATTTTCCCATACCGCGAACTGACAATATGTCCTCCGCGCTCAACTGTCCGAACCCGAAAGTAGTAAGCTTGATCGTCCTTAGCGGACTTTGTGTAGGCGGTGCCGGGGACCGCCACGGACTTGCTTACGAGATTCGTTTGGTAACCTGATTCTGGCGCCTGGCGCAGCCAACGAAATGTGCTCGTGAGCCACCGTTCATCAAAGGCCGTCTCTTGAATTCCATCTGCGGGATTCGCAAAGCTCAAAAACACCGACACATCGAATTTGTCACGGTTTTCATATTGACGAGCGAGCGAGAATACAAAATCAGCCGTCCTTCCCTTGCCGAAGGGAACAACCCAGTCGCCGAGCTCAAGGTCGTACCCACAAGGAATGTTAGTCGCTGGTACTTCAATCCAAGCCGACTTCGCGTACAGCGGACTTAGATTTCCTATTTTGCGTAGGAGCGTTTCCACGGTTGGGTTCCAAGGCTGCATTTTACCACCTTGGCTTCGCAAGAATTCCGGAATTGGTGCACTGCTCCAATAATACCCTTCCTTGGTCACCTTGGCTCCTACCTTGGTGTCTTGACTGTAACCTTGACCAGCAAAAAGCCCTTCGGAATCAGTTAGTCCCCGAACATTCACGCGCCCGGTCGTCTCCTTTTCATAGAACTGAAACCAAACTTCTGCTCCAGGAATTGGCTGACGGGCTTCATCAACCACTTTTACCGTAACCTTGGCTTCGGGCGGCCAGGGCTCCTTTGTTTGGTTCGTGGCCCCATAACTTGACGGACCACCCAAACTCAACAAGAGGAGAAATAGCGGAATCTTCATTGATTGGATATGGCAACTATGGTGTTGAAGAAGCCTGCGACGTATAAGTAGCCGACATCACGTATGTCACTGTGATACCACGGTAGTGTCGTTTGCCCAGGTTCAAAGCGCGGCCAATGCGAAGAAGAGGCAAACGACTCAGGCATATTATAGTTCTGGTCTAAAAATGTCCCGACTTCGCTCGCCCCGACCGCCAGAGTGAGTGCAGGAAAAGCTTCCGCCAATAGTTGATTGCGTTTAAGGGGATCACTGGCGGTTTGGCTGCCCGTTGACTCCTGAAATAGATCAAAAATCCAAGATGGGCCGACATGCGTGTACGGATCATACCAATACATTTCGGGCGTGTCCTCGAAATAGCTTCCCCAACCCATTTTGAACAACGGCGAGCGGCGCACACCGTCCAACAGTGTTGCGGAAAGCGGCGTGGCGGGCGGAGCGTTCACCACGCGATTCGTGTGGCCCGGTGAAGTCACCCCGACATGATACCAAGTCGGATCATTTGACGAACCAGGATCAAGCAAATTGAATCCCCACCCGCCGTAATCGCTGCCACCGACAACTATTCCCAAAGCCAGATAAAACTTATTCCCTTTGGCCTTCTCTTGGGTATTCCACGCGTAGCGGCCCTTCAACATGTCTCTGTTCACGGCATCCAGAACGCTTGCAGGCGGATCTCCGACCCATTTGGCAAGGACATCCTCTGTGCTGGAAAAGAAATTGTGAATCACTGGGGCCGCATTCGTAAAACGGTTGCGCCATGTAAGCTTGGCGCGGTGGTCGTTCGCAGAAAAGCGCTGGTGCCACTCTGAAGCCCATAACTCAGTCGGGTAATAGGGCGTGGTGGGATTCTGCCCCGTGACCCAAGCGGTGGGCGTCATGCCCTCAAGATCAGGTGAAGCGGCACCGGTAAACGCCTCAATTGCCAGGGCTGAATCCACCATGCAGAAGTGGTCCACGCTCAACCCACAGTCTTGAATCGCGCTCGCAACAAGGCAATTGCCAAGGCTGTGCGCCACGACAGTTTTTGGCCCGCTCAACTGCGGGCTGTCGGTGAGAAACTGTTTGAACGTCGGTGCCGTAATGAAGGCATTCTGGACCGCTTTGTAATAATTTGCGAGCACGCCGGCTCCGCCGTGCGGATCGCCGAACCAAGAAACCCCCACAAACCTGGCCCGGCTGTGACTCCAGTAGAGGCGCTTGAACATCTCCGCGTGCCATCCCCGCGCCCGCTGGCCGTTTACGTTGAAGCCGTGCAGGAAGAAAATATAGCGCCCATTGCTACAAAGTTCGTCCGGAAAATCCTGCGGGTTTCCGATTGAAGTGGTTCGCGCCTCATCGTCTGATCCGCTCGGATGATCGGGGATCAGACCGTCAGGCGCATTCCCTCCTTGAGCAATCGGGTTGCGGAGATTGATGTGGCGATACATTGATTGCACCCCACTCAGGTTAAGGGGCATTTTGACTTCCCAAACCAACTGACCGCCCGGACGTTCAACCGAGAGCACCAGTGGTTGGGTTGTGTTTGAACGGCCCTCCACCAGGATCACACCTTTGCCTCCGGGCGCGATGCCACTCAGGAACGCGTTCGAGATCGTAAGCCCCTCAGCCGTGATGTGCCACGTGTCTGCGCTCAAAATCTCCTCAGCGCGTGTGAAAACAGACTGATATCGCACAGCCTCACTCCGCGAAAAAGGAGTGAACACGACATTCACCGCACCGTCAGCCTGTTTGAATTTGTAAGCAAACTGACTGCCTGGAGGAAACATTGTCAGCAATTGTCCGATGTCCAGATAGACGGGAAAGAAGTCCACCAGATCCCTTCGGCCATCAATTATTCCCGGCCCGTTCGTCGCTGAAAGATTGAAATCCACCAAATCGGCACGGGTGACGTAATTCGGATTGGCAGGCCCCAGTTGCCCAATCCCAATTAAACTTGTCCTGCTTGGAATATCGCTTCCCGAAATGATTTCGCCGGTTATGGAGTCCCTTGGAAACTCATCCAGATAAGAATCATCGTCATCATTGATCCAGAAACGATATGGCCGGCTTGGACCAATGGCCAACCGATCCGCATCCGTGATCTCTCCGTCCCGGTTCGCATCTGGTATCAACGCGGCGCCAATCACTGTCACCACCACCCTGTCATTGAGCGGCCACTCATTCAGACCTTCCGGGTCCACTTGCACGGTGATGTCGTACGTGCCGGGCGTGATGCCTTCCAAGTAGAGCGTGGTGTTCATGGTACCGTGCATGATGTTGGTGGCCCAATAGACGTGGTTCGAGGCAATAAAGTCGCCGTCTTGGACGCGCTGATCCTCAATGGTCAGGTAATGGTCCACCTCCGCCTTTTTGCGGTACTGACCGCCGTCCTTGGTCCAAATCCGCAAGCCGCCCGGGGCCGGCGTGTAGAGGTCGCTGCCGGCAGCATCGGTGGTTTTCTGGACCCCGGCGGGGTCCGAGGCTGAGTAGTTGAACCGGAAACGTGTTTTGCCGCCATTCAGCACGTCCGGGAATTTCAGCCGCATTTCGGTGAACGCGGCACTCTGACCCGGCTGGTTGGTTGTGCCAAACAGGTCGTAGCCATCCGCAAAATCAGGCACCAGATCGTTATCGGTGAAGCCATCGTTGCGGGGGACCAGTTTGCCCGGAGCTTGTTCTTCCACGGCGTCCTCCTGTGGACTTTCCTCAAGGCCATTCTGGTTGTCCGAGTCCACATCCAAATCCACAAGGTCATCCTTGCTGGCTGCCGCGCCGAAATAATAGAAGGGAATTTTTTCGACCACCGGTGTGAAGTCGTGGGTTTCGCCATCCGGCAACACGCGATACCGGAAACTGTCCGGGCCAATTTTGCCCAAGTCGCCCAAGGTGATGGTTTCATACGGAATGGGGCGCTGTTGCTCGAGGTGAAGATTCTGCGGCGTGTATTCCGGCAGGGCCCCGGGATTCAGTATTTCGCTGGCGGAAGCCTGCAAGAGAAAAAGGTGTTCCCGCCGCGGTACGGGTTTGCCACCGGTGTAAAGTTTCATGCCGGTCCGGGCATCACGGGCGTAATCCAACTCCCAACCACTGTTAGCCGTGGCGTAGGGTTTCCACTCATGAATTTGACAGAACTCCAACCCAATCTGGATCGAAGTTTCGGCGTCGATTCCGGCAAAATGGCCGCCGCCCACGACCCGACCGCGTTCCAACAGGTGCCAGTAAGAGGTCGGCCAAAAATAACTATAAGTGCCTGTCCAACCGTAGTCCTTGTCCTGCGAGACCTCCCAGAGGTTGCCATGAGAATTGGTACCATCCTGCCAATAATGGTGGTAATACTGCACCAACAAGGTGTCACTCGAATTACCATCCGCACTCCACCAGGCATGGTTGGTTCCGAGTCGGATC
>CAYWCK010000183.1:0-9947 GCA_964456685.1 uncultured Bifidobacteriaceae bacterium
GCCGGAGATGGTCCGAGAAATTGATCCCGCCGCCTACACGCACCCGGACGATCTATCGTTCGTTCTGGCTACTTTGGAGGAGGTCCTGCGGGAGCCGGCGCAAATTCCAACCATGCAGTACCGCTTCCGCCACACCAATGGCAGTTGGCTGTGGATCGAAAGTACGTTTACCAATCTGGTCGGCACGGCGGGCGTGGATGCCATCGTCATCAACTTCCGCAACATCAATGACCGTAAACTGGCCGAGGTGGCGTTGCATGAAAGCGAGTTGCGCCGGTCGCTGGCGTTGGAGGCGGCGCGGATGGGCACGTGGGATTGGGACGTTGTCGGTGGCAGGACGGTTTGGTGTAAAACGCATGAAGCGCTCTGGGGTTACGCGCCCGGAACCTTCCCGGGCACACTGGAGGGTTACACCAGTCGCATTCACCCGGATGATTTGCCGGTCGTACTGCGGGCGGGCGAATCAGCGAGGCAGACCGGCACGGCGTATCAGAGCGAATTTCGCATCGTGTGGCCGGACGGCAGCGTGCATTGGGTTTCCAATCACGGAAAGCACTTGTTCAACGATCGCGGTGAGTTGATCCGCATGGTCGGCGTCGTCTTTGAAATCACCGCGCGCACACGGGCCGAGGAAGCGCTGCGGGAAAGCGAGGAACGCTTTCGCGTCGTGGTCGAAGGCGCCGAGTTGGGCGTATTTCTTTCGACCGATTTGAAATTTGATTACCTCAACCCGGCGGCCTTGCGACTGTTGGGAGCAAAAAGCCCTGATGAATTGATTGGTCAGCCGGTCTGGAGTCGCATTCACCCGGATTATCATGAAGTCGTACGCGGCCGAGTGAATCGACTCCAGCAAGGCGACCACGCCGGCGCCCCAGCCCGGCGCGAAGTGTACCTGCGCTTGGACGGCTCGCCCGTGCACGTGGAGGTGAGTGCATTTCCCGCGATTTATCGCGGGAAGTCTGCCGGGGTGGTACTGGTGCAGGACATCACGGAACGTTTGCGGGCAGAGGCGGCCTTGCACGAAAGCGAAGATCGTTACCGACTGCTGGTGGAAGAATCGCCCGAGGCAATCGGTATCTACCAGGACGATTGCTTGGTTTTCATCAACTCCGCTGGCCTGCGCTTGCTCGGCGCACAAAGCAAGGAGGTGGTCCTTGGGTGCACGAGCAAACAGATCAGCTTCGCGGACGATCAGCCGGCCGCCGTTGAGCGGATCCGCCGCCGCCTCAGTGGCGATACCACCGCCTATCCCGCCGAGGTGCGCTATGTGCGGTTGGATGGCTCGACTATTCCGGTCGAGGTCAGCGCGGCGCCGGTCCAGTACGCCGGGCGGGATGCGGTGCAATTTATTGCGCGGGATATCACCGAGCGCAAACAGCGGGAACGGCAAAATGAGTTGCACCTCCGGACCCTGGAACTGCTGGCCAACGAAGCACCTCTGCCGGAAGTGTTGGCGAACATGGTGACGCAGTTGGAGTGTGGTCACGACTGGATCGGCTCCATCATGCTCGTGGACGAGACGGGAATCCGACTCAATTGCGGGGCCGCCCCGCAGTTGCCCGGGTATTATGTGGAGGCGGTCAACAATCTGCCGATCGCGGTCGGCCGCGGATCCTGCGGCACCGCGGCCGCCACCAAGGAAATGGTGGTCGTCGAGGATGTCCTGACCCATCCCTACTGGACGGATTACCGGGAACTGGCCCAGCGAGCCGGGTTGCGCGCGTGTTGGTCGGTGCCGATTCTATCTGCTCACGGGGAAGTGTTGGGCGCGCTGGCCGTTTATCATTCCGAACCTGCCGTGCCGACCGAGCAGGATTTGGAAGCCATCCGGGGAGTGAAAGATCTCGCGGGCGTGGCCATCGGCAAACTGAAAGCCGAGCAGAATCTCAAAGAGCGCGAGGCAACATTCTCCGCCATCGTCAATCAGGCGGCGGACGCCATCGCGGTCGTGGATGCGAACAACGGACGGTTTGTGGAGTTCAACACCATGGCCCACCTCAGTCTGGGTTACACCCGGGCTGAGTTTGCCGATTTCGGGGTCCGTGACATTCAGGCCGAACACTCTCCGGAACTCATTGAAAGAAACACCAACAGCGTCCGGCTTCAGGGGGGAATTTGTTTTGAAACCAAGCACCGGCATCGCGATGGCAGCCTGCGCGATGTTCGGGTGAGCTTGCAACAACTGCCCAACCGAAACCGCCATTACGTGGCGGCGGTGTGGACAGATATCACCGATCGCCGACGTTTGGAGGAGCAACTCCGGCAGGCCCAGAAGCTCGAAGCGATCGGGCAGCTGGCGGGCGGTGTCGCTCATGATTTCAACAATATTCTCGCGGCGATCATGATGCATATCGGCCTGTTGCAAATGAGTCCCTCCATGGATGCGGACACCCTCGCGGCCCTCCGCGATCTGGATGTCGAGGCGCGCCGGGCGGCCACCTTGACGCGCCAGCTACTCATGTTCAGCCGCCGCTCCGTGTTGGCGGTGAAGTCGCTGGATCTGAATGAACTGGTCGCCAACATGTTGAAAATGCTGGCGCGGTTGATCGGCGAGAACATCGCGCTGCGGTTTGATCGCGGCACGACCCTGCCTTTTGTGGAAGCCGACGCCGGCATGGTGGAACAAGTCCTGTTGAACCTCGTCGTGAACGCGCGCGATGCCATCCAGCGAAACGGGCGCGTTACCATCTGCACGAGCGCTTCCGATTACAGCCCGATCGATCTCGCGCAGAACCCGAGCCGGCACGCGGGACGATTTGTTTGTCTCGCCGTGACGGACACGGGGATGGGCATGGACGAGGCAACCCAGAGTCGGATCTTCGAGCCGTTCTTCACCACCAAGGAAGCGGGCAAAGGTACCGGTCTGGGCTTGGCCACAGTGCATGGCATCGTGGCGCAACACAAAGGCTGGGTCGAAGTTGAAAGCCGCCTCGGAGAAGGGAGCACTTTCCGGGTGTTCCTGCCGGCGAGTCACCCAACGGAAAGCGCGCCCGAAAGGCAAGCGCCCAGGGAGACATTGCGGCGTGGGCACGAGACCATCCTGCTGGTGGAAGACGACCCGAAGGTGCGGACGGCTGTGGGGATGGGGCTGCGCGCCCTCGGTTATCGCATCCATGAAGTGGCCAACGGCCAGGAAGCCATGGCATTTTGGCGGGAGAAAGCATCGGAGGTGGACTTGCTGTTCACGGACATGGTGATGCCCGAGGGAATCACCGGGCTGGAATTGATCGAACGGTTGCAGGCGCTGAAACCCGGGCTGAAGGCAATTATCTCGAGCGGCTACAGCGCGGAGATGGTTCATGCCGGCATACCCAAGGACTCCGGTGTGATCTATCTGCCGAAACCGTACGACACCACACAACTCTCGCAGGCTGTGCGACAATGTCTCGATCAGCCGACGTGATATCAAAGTGCACCCCGGCAACACCCCCGAGGTGCGCGATGGTTTTGCCGGCCCGCGCGACCGCTCTTTCTTGATTTGCCGCGCAGAAGGTGCGTGCCCGTTGCTGTCGGATCGTCCAAGCTTGTGGCATGAAATGCATCTTGTCTGGACTCGTGCTGCTCGGCGGGTTGGCTTTGGCCGGCGGCGCGGTGTCACCGCTTTCACCGCCGACGTTTCGCGTGATGACCTACAACATTCATCATGGCGAAGGGCTGGACGGAAAGGTGGATTTGCTCCGCATCGCGCAACTCATCAAGGAACAACGCGCCGACATCGTTGGCTTGCAGGAAGTGGACAAAGGCACGGAACGCACGCAGCGGCGCGACTTTCCGGCGGAACTTGCCGCCCTGACCGGCATGACGTGCGTGTTCAGCAACAACTACCCCTTTCAAGGCGGGGAGTATGGCAACGCCGTGCTCACGCGCTTTCCCATCGCGCGCAGCACCAATTCGCACTTCAAAATGCTTGGCGCGAAAGAGTCGCGGGGCATCCAGCAACTGGTGCTGAAAGTCCACGGACGCGAACTGGCCTTTCTCAATACGCACCTCGATGCAGTTGGTCCGGGCGATGCGGAGCGTTGGTCGGAAGTTAATGAGATCGAGTCGCTGCTTAAACCCTACCGCCAAATGCCACTCATACTGGTGGGAGATTTCAACGCCACGCCCGAAACCCGCGTGGCGCGGAAGCTCGCCGGGTTGCTCGACGACACGTGGACCCGCGTCAGCAAAGAACCCGGATTCACTGTGCCCGCGGAGAATGCCCGCCGGCGGATCGACTATCTGTGGATTTCCCGCGATAAAGCTCTTGTCCCGCTGAAGGCGTGGGTGCCGAAGTCGGAAGCGTCGGATCATTTGCCGCTGGTGGTGGAATTCGAGCTGCGTTGATCCGGTTGTGGAAAACTTCCGCTTTCCTGCGCGCCAATTTTTCCTATCGTCGTTCTGCAATGTTTTCGGAAATCAAATCAGTTCATTTTGTCGGCATCTGCGGCACGGCCATGGCCTCCGCGGCGGCAGCGCTGAAGGACAAGGGATACGAGGTCACCGGCTCCGACCAGAGCATTTATCCGCCGATGTCCACTTTCCTCGCGGAGCGCAAAATCGCGGTGATGGATGGCTACGGCGAACGCAATCTCGCGCACAAGCCTGACCTCGTCGTCATCGGCAACGCCATTTCGCGCGGCAATCCCGAAGCGGAATACGCCCTCGATCACAAGCTGCGGTTCTGTTCACTGCCCGACCTGCTGCGTGAGTTTTTCATTCGCGGCAAGCGTTGTCTCGTTGTCAGCGGCACGCATGGCAAGACGACCACGACCTCGCTGCTCACCTGGGTGTTCGAGCACAACGGCCTCAACCCGAGCTTTCTCATCGGCGGCATCCCGACGAATCTGGGGCAGGGCGCGCGCTTCACCGACAGCCCATGGTTCATCATCGAGGGCGACGAATACGACACCGCCTTCTTCGACAAGCGCAGCAAGTTCGTTCACTACCTGCCCGAGGTCGCGATCATCAACAACGTCGAGTTCGATCACGCCGACATCTTTGCCGACCTCGCCGCGGTGCAAAAAACCTTTTCGCATTTCATCCGCATCGTGCCGCGGAACGGGCTCCTGCTCGGCAATGGCGACGATCCCAATCTCGCGCCGTTGCTGGACGTGAATTTCTGTCCGGTGAAACGCTTCGGCCTCGGCGAGAACAACGCCGTGCGCGCGGCCAATCTCCGGCTCGGCCCGAGCGCGAGCGAATTTGAGATTCCGAGCGCGAAGTTCCACATCAACTTGGTCGGTGAGCTCAACGTGCGCAACGCGCTGGCCGTCGTGGCTGCGGCGAAACATTGCGGGCTCTCGAATAAACAAATCCAGTCCGCGTTCGATACGTTCAAAGGCATCAAGCGCCGGATGGAAGTGCGCGGCATTTCGGGCGGCGTGACGGTGATTGACGATTTCGGCCACCACCCAACCGCGATTCGCGAAACGCTGCGCGCCTTGCGAGTGAAATATGCGCGCGAAAAAATCTGGGCCATCTTCGAGCCGCGCAGCAACACCACACGCCGGAATGTTTTTCAGCAGGAGCTGGCGGCGGCATTCGCGGATGCGGATGGCGTCTTTGTTTCGCAGGTTGCGCGGCTCGAGCTGCTCCAGCCGGAGGAACGGTTGAATCCCGAGCAGTTGATGCAGGACTTGAAGTCTGCCGGCAAGAACTCTGCCTATCTCCCCGACGCTGATGCCATCGTTCATCACGCGGGCAGCCTGGTGCAGCCGGGCGACGTGGTCGTGGTGTTCAGCAACGGCGGCTTCGGCGGGATTCACGCGAAACTGCTGGAACGCTTCAGCCGGCGTTGACCGCGCTATGCGTGCGCGGCCTCAGGCCCGTGGTTGCGCCGTCTTCAGGATCACGTAGAAGGTGCTGCCTTGGCCGGGCTGGCTTTTCACGCCAATACGGCCGCCGTGGGCGACGGTAATTTCCCGGGCGATCGAAAGACCGAGACCGGCACCGGTCTTGGACTGCCCGGGCACGCGAAAAAAGCGGTCGAAGATTCGTGCTTGGAATTCCTCGGGCACGCCCGGGCCTTGGTCGGCGACGGTGAATAGAACGCCTTCGCCGTTGGCGGAGGTGGCGCGCAACTGGAGCTGGCCGCCGTCGGGCGAATGTTTGATGGCATTGTGGATGAGGTTGCGGAACACGTGCCGGATGCGCTGCCGGTCCACAAACACCGCCGGTAGATCCGGGGTCGCCTGACAGCTGACCTGCAATCCCTTGGCCGCGATGGCTTCCGTCAATTCGCGCTTCACCCCCTGCAATAGTTCGATGGGCGCAACTTCTTCGCGGCGCAACTCGGCCCGGCCTTCATCCAGGCGCGCGAGATCGAGCAGGTCGTTCAGGATGTGGAGCAACCGTTCCGCATCCTCGCGCGCGGTGGTGACCAATTCGTCCTGTTTCGGCGTCAGCAGGCCGACATTTTTTTCTGCCAGGATGTGCAACGCCATGCGCACGCTGGTGAGCGGGGTTTTGAGTTCGTGGCTGACGGTTGCCACGAGGTTGCTCTTGGCGGCGTCGAGCAGGCGGAAGCGGGTCACGTCATAAAGCACCACCGCCACGCCGAGCGGCGCGCCTTTCTTGTCCTTCATGGCCAGCACGCGGGGAAGGAAGAACTTGTCGGCCTCGCCCACGCGATAACTCACCACGGCATCGAAGGTGTGGGGCAGAAAATCTTTTCCGGTCGCGAGCGTGGCCTGCGCGATGGCGTCGAGGCGGTCCGGCAGTTGATTGCGGAGCCCCAGGCCGCTGGCCAGCGCCTGTGCCGAGACGTTTTGCAGTTCAATGCACCGGTCGCGGCCCAACACAAAAATGGGATCGGGGAAGGAAGCCAGCGTGGTCTCCATGGTGCGGTGGAGCCGGACAATTTCCTCGGAAGTGCTTTGGCGATATTCCTGGAGTTGAGCGGCCATCTTGTTGAAGGCAAGGGCCAGCTCACCCAGTTCATCTTTGGAAATGACCGGCACGGGTTGATCCCAGTTTCCTTCGCCCAACGCCTGGCTCGCGCGCGTCAGCGAGCTGATGGGCGCCAGAATGGCCCGGCTCAACTTGTAGTAGGCGTAGGCCGAGACGACCAGCGCCACCACCATGCCCAAAACCATCAGCCTCGTGATGTGGCGCATGATGTCCTGGATGTTGTCGCTCGTGGCGAAGACGGCGCGTTGATTGGTGTCCCGAATTTTTCCGAGGAGCATTCGGATTTGCAGGATGCCGGGCACGATGGCGCGGTCATAGACCTGCCGGCGGGCAGCGGTGTTGGTGCTTGCGCTCAACTGGCCGATGGCGATTTGGAACGCATTAAAGCGGGCGAGCAACTGGTCGTTCAACTCTTTCTCCCCGGGCAACGACTCGCACTTGAGTTGCAGGGCCAAGTTGTCCGCGAACCGCTTCTTGTGTTCCGCGAAATCCTTGCGCACCGGGTTCGGCCAGCCGGTGGCGGCCCAGGCTTCACTTTCCAAGCCGCCCAGCGCGAGACTCATTTCCTGCACCGCCAGCAGGCTGCGATAATTCTCGGCCACCGTGGTGTCCACCGTGTGGGCGAGCCGGGAAAACAGCACGATCGCGTAGCTGCCCACCGCCAGCAGCAGGATGACAAACGGCAGGAGGCTTAAAAACAGCCGGGTGCGCAGCATACCGGGTTCAGGTAATGGCCAGGCGGTTCATGGGGTTAGACGTTTGCGTTTTCGGTAAAGCGTGGCCGGATCAATTCCCAAAATCCGCGCCGCTTCTTCGAGCGTGGCGGTCTGCCGCATCACCCTTAAAATGTGCTCATTTTCAAGTTCGGCCAGCGACACGCGCGCACCCACGGTCGGTCCAGCCATCCCGTTGGGCTGGTCGCTCCTCAGAAATTTTTCCGGCAGATCCATGAGCTGAATGTCCGTTCCGTCGGCCAGGATGACGGCGCGTTCGACGACATTGCGCAGTTCCCGCAGGTTGCCGGGCCACGCATGGCGCGCCAATGCCTCGCGGGCGCTTGCGGCGAAGCCGGCGATGTGTTTGCCGCATTGCGTCGCGAAGAAGCGCAGATAGTTGTCGGCGATGGCTGACAGGTCGCCCGGCCGTTCCCGTAGCGGCGGCACTTGAATGGAAATCACGTTGAGCCGGTAATACAAATCCTCGCGGAAATGTTTCTCCCGGACGAGCTGTTCGAGGTCGCGATTCGTGGCGGCGACCACGCGGACATTCGCCCGGCGCGTCTTGGCTTCGCCGACGCGTTCATATTCCTTCTCCTGCAACAGGCGCAGCAGCTTGGCCTGAATTTCCAAAGGCAGTTCGCCGATCTCATCGAGAAAGAGCGTACCGCCATCCGCGGCCGCAACCCGACCGGAAGTGTCATTCACCGCGCCGGTGAAGGCGCCTTTCACATGTCCGAACAGCTCGCTCTCCAACAGCTCCCGCGAGAGACTCGGGCAGTTCACCGTCACAAAGGAATTTTCCTTCCGCGGACTGTTTTCGTGGATGATGCGGGCGAGCACCGATTTGCCGGTGCCGCTTTCGCCAAGCAGCAGAATGGTCGCGGGTGTGGCCGCGGCTTTGAGGGCGATTTCGTACGCCTTCTCCACGGCCGGTTCGACGGTCGTCAACGCCGTGGCCGGCGCGTCGTCGGACAACCGGGATTCCAACTCCGCCACGCGACGTTCGAGGCGACGCGCTTTGACGATCTTGTCGAGCGCGAGCCGAAGCTGCTCGGGAGTGAAGGGTTTGGGAATGTAATCCGCCGCGCCCAAACGCATGGCTTCGACAGCGGTTTCAATCGAGGCGAAGGCGGTCAATACGATTACGTCCAGCGCGGGCGCGCGTTTCAACAACTGGGGCAGGACATCCAATCCATTTTCGCCATCCAGTTTCAGGTCAAGCAACGCGACATCGAAATTTTCGGAGGCCAGCAAACGCAGCGCCGCTGCTCCGCTGCCGACGCCCACGGCGTCATGGCCGTCCGCATCCAACGCCATGGCCGTCGTGCGGCGGATGTTGGTTTCATCATCAATGATCAGAATGCGCAGCGGTCCGCTGGTCTTCTCAGGTTGCATGTGTCAGAACATACCGCATAGCTGCAACCGGTGCGAGGGCGGTTCCAGGCCGCATGGCCCGGCTACGGAGTGCCGCCGTAACTTGCCCTCGCACCGGTGCTCCCACCCACCAATTGATGCCGGTCGTGCGGTTCAGTTGAATTTTGCCTTTGCGTCCTCGTACGCCTTCTCCAACGCAGCCAGGGCGGTGGCGAAACCGGCCTTCGCCTCTTTCCAGGCGTCGCCACTGGATTTCTTCAGTTCCTCCGTCTGCGCGCTCAACTTGGTGCGTTGTTCGCCCAGGGCTGCCAACGCTTGATCGGCCGCCGACTTCGCGTCGTCTTTGTAGGTTTCAGATTTTTTGCGAAGCTCCGCGATTTTTGTATCCAAGCCAGCCAGCTGTTTGTCCACTGCCGCGAGGAATGCTTCCTTGGTTTCGGCAACCGCTGATGGCGCGACCCCGCCCGGCACGGGCAAGGCATCCGGGGAAGGCGTGCTTTCTTTTTTTTGGCCGGAGTCGCAACCGACAAGTAGCAAGGCTGCGGCGCAGGGCAGGATGGCATGTTTTATTTTCATAGGTAGCTTTCTTGGTTTCGGTTTAGGAGAGACTCATTTCAATCAGCGATTGATCGAAAACTGGACCAATTTACTGAACCGGCGGCAGTTACCGCGACGGAAACGGTTTACCAACACTTCAAAGGCTGGTCCCTCGGACCATTCGGCCGGGCGTAAGGAGAATTGTATCGGCGATGCGACCTGGTTTTTCCCCAGGCCGGCAGCTTCATGCGCGATCATTTGAGCCAGCACCGCCGCCAAGGTTTCTTCCAGCGAGGGCGGCAAGGCGGAGGAGGAGTTCAGGTTCTGGTTCATGATGGAGTTTGTGTTGGTGGGAGGGTGAGGTTCTCACGGTTTGCCGTGTCCGTGTTTGCCTTTGTCTTCGGATTCGCCGTGTCCGGAGCGATT
>CAYWCK010000184.1:0-9823 GCA_964456685.1 uncultured Bifidobacteriaceae bacterium
CGATCGCGGCCAGGGCGTGCGCGCGCCGGTGGTGTTCTACAATCGCAGCAATGAAGCCGCCGGCCAGCTCAAGCCGGGCGATTTCAACTGGGCGGAAATCTTCGGCGCCGGGGTGCGCTGGTTTCATTCGGGCGGAATCTTCGCCGCCCTTTCCGAAACCACGGGCGAATTGATCGTCGAAGCAATGAAGGCGGCCAAGGCGCACGGGGCGATCACTTCGTTCGACCTCAATTACCGCCAGAAACTGTGGGACATCTGGGGCGGTCAGGCCAAGGCGGTGGACGTGCTCGCGCGCATCGTCGCCAATGTGGATGTGCTGGTCGGCAACGAAGAAGATTTACAGAAGGGACTCGGCATCGAAGGTCAGGACGTGGAAAGCAAGTCGAAGCTCGATCCCAGTGCGTTCTACGCCGTAATCGAGAAAGCCACCAAGAAATTCCCGAACGTCAAGGCCGTGGCGACGACGCTGCGCGAAGTGCATTCCACTAATCGCCATTCCTGGGCGGCGGTGGCCTGGGTTAATGGCAAGACCTACCAATCGCCCACGTGCGAACTGGACGTCGTGGATCGCGTTGGCGGTGGTGACGGCTACGCGGCAGGCTTCTTCTACGGCCTGCTCAGCGGTGAATCCGAGCAGCAAGCGGTGAATCTCGGCTGGGCGCACGGCGCCTTGCTGACCACGTTCCCCGGCGACACCACCATGGCTACGGTGGAGCAAGTGCGAGCCTTCGCCAAGGGCGGCTCCGCGCGCATCCAACGTTGAGCATGCGCTTGCGCCGATTGATGGGGCTCGCCGGGTTGCTGGCCGCTCGAATCGTGGGGGCTGCGGCGCCGGAGCTGAGCGATGTTTTCGTTGCCGGTCAGGACGGCTACCACACGTACCGCATCCCGGCCATCGTCGTCACTACGAACCGCACCGCGCTGGCATTTTGCGAAGGGCGCAAAAACAATCGCAATGATTCCGGCGACATTGACCTGCTGGTCAAACGCTCAACCGACGGCGGCCGGACCTGGAGCGCACAGCAGGTCATCTGGTCCGACGCCGAGAACACGTGTGGCAACCCCGCGCCGGTCGTGGATCAAAGCACCGGCATCATCTGGCTGCTGATGACGTGGAATGCCGGTTTCGACAAGGAAGACCAGATCAATTATCTCAAGGCGCGGGACACACGCCGCGTTTACCTCAGCCACAGTGCCGATGATGGATTAACGTGGACCCGGCCGGTCGAAATCACCACGGCGGTTAAGCGGCGCGATTGGGGCTGGTATGCAACCGGTCCGTGCAACGGCATTCAGCTCCAGCGTGGACCGCAGCGCGGGCGGCTCCTGATTCCCGCCAATCATTCCACGTTGACCACCTCCACGCAGGTGGTGACCTGCTCGCACGTCATTTTTTCCGATGACCACGGCAAAACCTGGCAGATGGGCGGCGTGGAAGCGGAGATGACGAATGAGTCCACGGCCGTCGAACTCAGTGACGGCTCGTTGCTCCATAACATGCGGTCCTATCACAAAAAGAATCGCCGCGCGGTCGCCCGCAGCCGTGATGCTGGACTCACTTGGTCAAGCGTCGCGCTGGACGACGCTCTAATCGAACCCGTTTGCCAGGGGAGCATTTTGCGTTGCACCTGGCCGGAGAATGGCAACCCGAGCCGCATTCTGTTTTCCAATCCGGCCAGCACGAAGCGCGAGAAGCTCACCGTCCGCCTCAGCTACGACGAAGGTTCGACCTGGCCGGTCAGTCGCGAAATTCAATCTGGTCCCGCGGCTTATTCCTGCCTTACTATCCTGCCGGACACATCGATTGGCTGCCTCTTCGAGCGCGGTGAAAAAAGCCCGTATGAGCGGATCACGCTGGCGCGATTTCCGGTCACCTGGCTGGAAGGTACGCCGAAATGATCCGCCGCTGCCGGACCCGATCGGTTTCGGTTCTCCGTTTGCTGGGGTGAGAGGCGGTGGCTTTACGAACTGCCCCGGTCGCTCTCCAGAATCCCGCTGATGGTTTGAAGGGCGTTTCCCTCGAAGCGATTGTTGATGAAAATGAAACCCTTCGCGCGCATTTCGGCGGCGGTGACCCGCTGGAATAGCTTCCGGGCCGCCCGGCGGCCGTCCGGGTTTTCCTCCTGCAACTTTTCGTAGGGACTGAATCGCTTCACCGCCTCCTCGTATTTGCGGCCGGGTTTGAGCAGAAACCTCGCGGGTATCAGGGCTGGTTGGGGAAACGCGCCTGCCATCGCCATTTGCTCACTCACGGGCGGCATGTCCGTCCAACTGTTGAACACGTGGGCCACGCCGTGGGCGGCGAGCACGGTGAAATATTCCGGCCGGAGAAAGTTGCGATTCCGAATCTCCACGGCGTACGGCCAGCCCCGCGGCAGGCGGCCGAGGAATTCATCCAGGGCCGCCACGAACTCACGGCCGCGGGCGAAATCCGCACCGTGAAATTGCGTGAACTCGAACATCAGCACGCCCACGTTGGCCCGGATGGCTTCACAGGGCGTGAGGAACGCCGTGGTAAACAGCTCGGCGTTCAGAAAATGCTCGTTCGGCAAGCCGGCGCGGCGACCGAAGCGCGGCAAATTCGGGAATTGTTTGAGCGTAATCGCATCCGTGACCTTGAAGCCAAATTGAAAATCAGCCGGCACCTGGGCAGCCATCGCTTCGAGAGCCGCGCGTTGGGGGAACGTGTAATAAGCCGCGTCCACGCACACCGTCTTGAAAACCTCCGCGTACTCGGCCAGGCAGTTGCGCTCGAACCGGCTCTCGGCATAACGCCCACGCCAGACGTAGCGGTCGTGCGTGTAAAGTTGCCCCAGCCAGCCGGCATATTTCCACGAGGACGTGCCAACGAAGACGCCCTGAGCCGCCAGTTTGGCGACGGCAGTTTTCATTTCGTCCCGGTCGAAGCTCATGTCAGAGCTCAAGCTTCCGCTTGTCGAGGACCCGCGCAAGTGTGAACGCCCGCCCGCACCAATTACGCATCCAGCCGCCCATACTTTCGGATCTCCGGCCAGATCCATGCCACGGCCAGCACGACGAAAATGGTGCCAACTCCGCCCGACACAACCGAGACGAGTGCGCCCGTGGCAATCGTGTGACCAATCGCCGGACCGAACCAGTGGGCAACGGTGCCGGATTCGAATTCGCCGAGTTCATTTGAAGTGCCGATGAAGAGGTTGTTCACGGCGGAAACGCGGCCGCGCTTCTCGTTTGGCGTGAGCAATTGCACCAGGGTGTGTCGCACCACGACGCTGACATTGTCGGACATGCCACAGATCACGAGCATCGCGAACGAAACCCAGTACCAGCGCGACAAGCCAAAGGCGATCGTGGCGAGGCCGAAGACCGCGACGGCCACCAGCAGGGAGCGACCGGCCCGCTGCATCGGCGGGCGATGCGCCAGCGTGAAGGAACAGATGATCGCGCCGATGGGCAGCGCCGCTTGCAGCAGGCCGAGGCCATAGGGCCCGACGTGCAGGATTTCTTTCGCGTACACCGGCATCAAGGCTGTCGCGCCGCCCAGCAGCACGGCGAACATATCGAGCGAGATGATGCCCAGAATGATGCGGTTGTGGAAAACAAAGCTGAAGCCGGTGAGCAAGGACTTGAGCGTCGTTTTCTCCGCCTCGACGGGAACGTGGCGCACGCGGACCCGGCTGACCATCACGCCAAAGATGGTTGCGGCCAGCGCATTGAGCGCATAGATGACCGCGGCGTGGTTGGTGAAATGCAGCAGTGTGCCGCCCGCCGCCGGGCCGACGATCGAGGAGATTTGAAACGATGTGCTGCTCCAGGTGACGGCGCGGGAGAAATCCTTGCGATCCACCAGTTGGGGCATGAACGACGCGCTGGCCGCCCACAGAAATGACCGCGCCGCGCCGGTGACGGTGAGGCAGACGTAAATCAACCACACGGGCGCGGTGGCCGCGGAGATGAGGGTCAGTCCCACGTTCGCCGCGGCGATGACGAAGGTCATGAGGGCGACGATGCGTTTGCGGTCGTGGATGTCGGCGAAATGGCCGGCCGGCAGCGTGCAAAGGAACATGGGGATGACCTGCGTCAACCCCACGAAACCGAGAGCCAGCGCCGAGTGCGTGCGTTCAAAAATCTCCCAGCCCAGCGCGGTGGCGAACATCTGCTGGCCGATGACCGCGATCAACCGGCCGCTGAGATACAGACGGAAATCGCGATTGCGCAGCACGGCATAGGGATCGTGCTTTGGCGTGTCCGACGTCTCCGTGTTGGCCATAAACTCCGTGGACATGGTAGCCGAATGCAGCGGAACGTCGAGTGCGCTTGAATTTGCAGTCGGATTGTGGCCTTGATGGATGGGTCTGGAATTTCTGACCATGAAAAGATTGCTTTTCCTCGCCGCGGCGGCGTTCGTTGGCTTCAGCCTCCACGCTGCTGATACGCGGCCGAATCTGGTTTGGATCATTGGCGAGGATATGGGGCCGGAACTCGGCTGTTATGGCGACCCGCAGGCGATTACGCCCAACCTGGATCGGTTGGCGCGGGAAGGCGCACGCTTCACCCGCTGTTTCACGCACGCGCCGGTTTGCGCGCCCAGCCGTTCGGGTTTGATCACCGGCCAGTGTCCGACGAGCATTGGCACGCACCACATGCGGTCCAAGTTGATCAAGCCGCCGATCACCTTCACCGAGCAGTTGCGGCAAGCCGGCTATTTTGTCGCCTGGCCGGGCAAAACGGATTTCAACTTCGACGTGCCGAAGGCCGCCTTCGATTCGACCACGGAGTGGTGGAACGCGAGCGGTGGCGTGCCTGCCAGCGGCAAGAAGAAGCAAGGGAAACCGGTCGAGGTGAAGTCAAAGCAACCGTTCTTCGCTTATGCCAACTTCACTGATTCGCATGAGAGCAGCATCCGCATGCTGGATAAATTCACGACGCTGACCGCGAGCCTGACGGCGGCGGAGCGGCACGATCCGGCGAAGATGACCGTGCCGCCGTATCATCCTGACGTTCCCGAAGTGCGGCGCGATCTTGCGAATTACTACGATCTGGTTACGGCGGTGGATCACAAAGTTGGGATGGTGCTCCAGTTCCTGGAGGCGGAGGGCCTCGCGGATAACACGGTCGTGTTGTTGACGGGCGACCACGGACGCGGGTTGTCCCGCAGCAAACGCTGGATTTACGACAGCGGCACGCATGTGCCGTTGATTGTGCGCTGGCCGGGCAAGATCAAGCCCGGCACGGTCCGGGAAGACCTGGTAAGCTTCATTGATTTTGCGCCGACGATGTTGGCTCTGGCCGGCGTGCGGGGATCCGATGAGAAGAAATCAATCCCCGTGCCGGGCGGAGGCGAGGGGGTGCTCGAAATTTTTCCGCCGATGTCCGGCATCGTTTTCCTCGGGCCGCAAACGCAGGAACGAAAATATGTTTTCGCCGCGCGTGATCGCATGGACGAAACTTACGATCGGATCCGGGCGGTGCGGTCGAAACAATTTCGCTACATCCGCAACTTCGAGCCCCAGCTCCCCTACGCGCAGCGCATCGCCTACATGGACGAGATGCCCACCATGCAGGTTTGGCGGCGGCTGAACGCGGAGGGAAAGCTCAACGATACCCAGAAGCTCTTCTTCGCGAAGCAAAAGCCAGCGGAGGAACTGTACGACTCGGAAGCCGATCCCCACGAAGTTCGCAATCTTGCTAATTCCACTCCGCACCAATCCGTGCTCAAGGAAATGCGGGCCGCGTTGGACCGGTGGATGGCGCAAACCGGTGACCTCGGGGCCGTGCCCGAAGCCGAACTCGTGCGTCGTGGTCTGGTGGATGACGTCGCTGCCCGTTATGCCGAACGAAAAAAATCAGATTGAGCCGGCTGGCGGGCGCTTTTCTGGTGTCGGCAAAGAATAATTACCGCTAAGATGCACCCATGGAAACAGCGCCATCGCCCGCACCTCGTCGTCACACATGGCCGTGGTTTTTGCTGGCTCTGATGGTATTAGGGATCGTGTTGGCAATTTTGTGGGTCAGCGCTGAAGCCCGGCGCACGAAGGAACGCCGGGAATATCGCATGCCGGATTCGCGCACAAACGTCGCTCCCGGCGGGTGACCGGATGGACCGCCTTTTACTTCGCTGAATCTGCTTTTTCCTTGGGCGCGGATTTCTTCGGCCAGCGGTCGGAGTCCGTACGCGCTTCCTGGAAAAGTTTTTCGAGCTTGGCCAGCACTTCGGGGTTTTCCTCCGCCACGTTCTTCTTTTCACCGGGATCGCCCTTAAGATCATAGAGTTCAAGTTTCTCCGCGGCTTGCGGCCGGATGGCCTTCCAATTGGCGGTGCGAATGGCTTGTTGAAATCCGCGTTCGTGGAATTCCCAGTAGAGGTAATTGTGGCGGTTGGTTTGCGTCTGACCAATCAGCGTCGGGAAGATCGAAATGCCATCGATGTCTTTTGGCGGCGGTACCCCGGCGATTTCCGCGGCGGTGGGCAGGAAATCCCAGTTGGCCGTCAGCAGATCGCTAACCTGATTGGTCGCCACGCGGGCCGGCCAGCGCACAATCAGCGGCACGCGGATGCCGCCTTCCGTCAGATCGCGTTTATGACCGCGGAAAGGTCCCGCGCTTTGCAGGAATTTCGGATCCACGCCGCCCTCCTTGTGGGGGCCGTTGTCGCTGCTGAAAATGACCACCGTATTCTCCTCGATCTTCAGTTTTTGAAGTGCTTCCAGAATCTTGCCGATGGCCGCGTCCATCCGCGCGATCATGGCGGCCTTGCTTTTTTCCGGCGCCGGCCAGTTTTCGCCGGCGTAGGGGGCATCGGTGGGCACCTGCATGCCGTTGCCGGTGCGTTTGCCTTCCTCGTTGTTGGCGTGGGGAATCGTGTAGCTGAGGAACAGGAAGAAGGGGCGGTACTTGTTGAATTGATCGGGTTTGTTCACCTGGAGGTAGCGCAACGCCACATCCGTGAAACGGTCAGGGGTGTAAGTTCCTTTCGTGCCGTTGGCATTCTCGGGCAAGGGTGACTTGCCTTCAAAGCCCTGCCGCAATTCACTGGTGGCAAAACTTCGCCACAAAAAGGCGGGATAGTAGTCATGCGCCTCCGAATTGCTCAGATAACCGAAGAATTCGTCGAACCCCTTCTTCTGAGGCACGCCCGGCTGGTTTTCGTTGTTCACCAGACCCCACTTGCCGAGCAGGCAGGTGCGGTAGCCGGCACGCTGGAGCAGTTCCGCCACGGTGAGTTCGTTCGGCAACAAAGTCGTGTCACTTCCGTTGCCGCGAATGTTCAAATGCCCGGTGTGCCGGCCCAGCATCATCGCGGCGCGCGACGGCGAGCAAACCGTGCTGCCGGCATACGCATCGGTGAAGCGGATGCCCTCGGCGGCCAGCCGGTCGAGGTTTGGCGTGGCAAACTTCTTCTGGCCGTAGCAGCTCAAATCCCCGTAGCCGAGATCGTCCGCCAGAATGTAAATGATGCTCGGCCGGCGCGGCGCGGGTGGACGATTATCGGTGGCTTGAGCCCACGTGGTCAGTCCGCTCCCGCAAAGCAGCGCCAAAACGATTTTCACTTTCATCATGGTCCGGGAATTTTGAGTCAGGCGACGGACGGCGTCCAACGAATTCCCTTTTCATTTCGGGATGTAATGCGCATTGTTTTTGCCGATGTCAGACAGTCCAACACAAAGGTCCGGAGGCGCGCGCCGTCGGCGCGGCCGGCGCGGCGGCCGGGGTCGCGGCCGGGGTCCACGTCCCGCCTCAAGCCCCGCCGCTCCCGGAGCGGAAGAATTGAGCGAAGCGACCGCGGTTGCCCCTGCGACGGAAGCGCCCGCGCCAAATGTCGAAGCCCCCGCTGCCCCCACCGAGGAAGCGCGGCCGGTGGTAGCTCCGCGTGAAACTTTCTCGGAAGCCGCAGGCTCGGCCATCAGCCAGGCCATCTCCCAAATCTCGGAAATCATCGAGAATTTGAAACGCACCCTCGATGAGATGGAGGAGGTGCTCGAACTCACGGAACTCGCCGAGCGGCAGAAGCTGGCCGACGAACGGGAGATCGACTCGTTGCGGCGGGCGTTGCGGCAGCTGCAACGGCCTCGCCATGAGCGCCACCGCGACGACGACCGCCACGAGCGGCCGGCACGTCACGAGCGCCCATCTCGTGCCCCCGCCGAAGATCCACACGAGGCTGGTCCGCCCACCGAGCCGTCCTCGGAAATCCCCGACTGATCGCGCCGCACGCCGGTCACGGGCGGTCCTTGGAGCTGGCGTGCAACCGCGGCGCCAGCTAGGATTGTTGGACTGATCCATGAATTCGCGCGCGGTGATTCTATTGTTGTTGGGTTGGCTGGCCGGCCAACGCTTATGCGCCGCTCCGGCTCCACTCTGGACGCAGTTTGCCAACGCGCCCAGCGGGACTTCGCCGCGCTTCGATGATCTTTCCTTTCTCGATGAGACCAACGGTTATGTCGCCCGCGCCACGGGCGGCATTTGGAAAACGACTGATGGCGGAAAATCCTTTTCCCTTTCCCGCTCCTCTTCCGGTGCTTATCCAGGCACAAATTTGACCGCCCATTTCCGGTCCATCGGTTTTGCTTCTCCTTTACGCGGCTGGGCCGGCAACCTCGGACCCGGTTCGTACGATGCGAATGTCACCGACACCAATATTTTGTTCGAGACCTTCGATGGCGGGACGAACTGGACGGTAAAGCCGGGTTTTCCCGAGACCGGCATGAAGGGTCTCTGTGCCCTGCACGTGCTCGATCCGCAACACATCTACGGTGGCGGCCGCGTGCGGGGGCCGGCGTACTTTATCAAGAGCAGCGACGGGGGCACGAATTGGTCAGTTACCAATCTCACTGCTGGCGGCGTCTTGGGCGGCATCATGGATGTGTACTTCCACGACGCCACGAATGGCTTCCTGGTTGGAATGGATACGAACGCCTACAACTCCTGCACGCCGCCCTATTACCATGGCGCCATCGCACGGACGACGAACGGTGGTGTGAGCTGGGATGTGGTCGCCACCTCGGGCGTCAACTGTGCATATTTTTGGAAGATGGCCTGGCCCACGCCGAGTCTGGGCTACGTGACGCTGCAACAAAACAACCTGTCCGCCTCGGGCAATCACATCGTTTACAAAACCACCGACGGTGGTGCGACGTGGACTTCCAACGGTGTGCCGTTCTCGGTGATCGGCGTCACAACTTTTTATTCGCAGGGGATCGGCTTTGTTACTCCGACTGAAGGCTGGGTGGGCGGCGATTCCGCGAGCAGCCTGAACAACTTTCTGCACACGACCGATGGTGGCGCTTCGTGGACGCCTGTTGGGAGCGCCGACACGCTGCGCATCAACCGGGTTCGCTTTCTGCGCCCCGATTATGCGGTCGCGTCCGGTGCGCGCGTGGCGGTTTACCGCGTGCCTCTGGCCATCAATGCCGCGCCGACCAATCAAACCGTGGCCCTGGGTGACAACGCTAATTTCTCGGTGGCCTCCGAGGGCAGTACCCCGTTGAATTATCAATGGCGATTTAACGGCACAAATCTGTCGGGCGCCACCGCCAGCGCACTGAGCCTCCTGAACGTCCAGGCCACGAACGCCGGCGATTACGACGTGATCGTGAGCGACATCAGCGGCCCACTCACCAGCAGCGTGGCCAAGCTCATCGTTACCGGCGTCGAGCTTCCGCCGACCATAACCGCACAACCCCCGAGCCTCGTGGTCAACCCCGGGGCAAACGCAAATTTTTCGGTTACGGCTGCGGGCACGGCACCATTGAGCTACCAATGGCGCTTCAACAGCACAAACCTGCCCGGTGCAACGCTGAGCACCTACACCCGTACCAACACGCAACTCGCCGATCTGGGAAGT
>CAYWCK010000185.1:0-9810 GCA_964456685.1 uncultured Bifidobacteriaceae bacterium
TTGCGCAGCGGCGTGCTCGATCAGCTGCACTTCGGTGAGGGAGATCGGTGGTGGCGGCGGTGTTGGCGTCGAAGGAATCACTCCCGATGGCTTCAACCGGTCCGAGGCGCAACCGGCCCACAGCAGCAAACCCAGGCTCAGACCAGCGTGAAAAAGTTTTTGGTTCATTGCGCAGGGGATTATAGCAGACTCCCTCCGCAATGCACGCGCGCCGTGAATCAGTTCCCCTGCCCGGTTTTCTCACCGTCCAACCGGACGGCATCATGTTGGCGGTTAAAGTCACACCGCGCGCGCCGCGCAACGAAATCGGTGAGCCGCTCGGCGCCGAGCTGCGGGTCAAAGTAACCGCTCCGCCCGTGGATGCCGCGGCGAATGAAGCGCTGATCCGTTTGCTGGCGGAGACACTCGATTGCCCACGCAGCAAAGTGCAGATCGTCCGTGGCCAAACGGCGCGCCACAAACTGGTCAAGCTCCACGGCCTCACGGCGGCGGCGGTGCAACAAAAACTCAATCCGTCAACCTGACCCGCCCGCCGTTGCATTGCCACCCGGGCGGCGGCCTGTTTTACTGCGCGGGTTGCAAACCTGGATCAAACAAATTGAAAGCACCGGCAGCGCCGCGCCGTGGATATTCCTTGGCCTGTTCGTGGTCGCCTCGGTCTTGATGATCTGGCGGCTGGAAGCAATGGGCGCGAGCGGCTTTGAGGGCACGGTGCTGGGGACGTTGATCATGCCGTACTGCTCCGGCGTCGGGAATCTGTTCTTCGCATTCAAGCTGGGCCGCGAGGCCGGACCGGGCGCGGAGGTGATGACCAATTCGCTCGTGAACAACGTCACCAACATGACGCTGATTCTGGGCGTGCCCGCACTCATTTGGGGTTTACGGCTGTTGCCGACGGAAAAGAAGAAGACCAAGAACGGCGGCAAAAGCGGCAAAGGCGAACAAGCGCGGCAACTGAACCGACTCTCGCTGCTGCTCACGCTCACAGCGGTGCTCTTCTTCACGGGCGCGGTGTGGGCGCTGGGCAAGGACGGCAAGCTCGACCGCAATGACGGCTTGGTGCTCGTGGGGATTTTCTTCTTCTGGCAATGCTTCCACGTGTTCGACGTGCTCAAGAGCAACGTACGCCAGAACAAATCATTCAGCTGGATGCTGCCGGTGGACCTGGCGCTGCTCGCGGTCGGCGCCGTCGGAGTTTACTTGAGCATCGACTGGCTGGTTGATTGGTTGGCGCATCGGCACACCGGCTTCATTAATGCCAGCAAGCTAGGCTGGTTGAGCGGTTGGCTGATGGTTCTGCCCAACGGCATCCTCGCGCTCTACTACGGCTGGCGCGGGAAACCGGAAGTCACGTACTCCTCCCAAGTCGGCGACGGACACATCTGCATTCCTCTGTGTGTCGGGATTTACGCACTTTACCAGCCGCTCAGCATGCCGGCGTTTTTTCAAACCGGGGTCTTTATGCTGCTGGGGGCGACGGCGGCGCACTTCCTGTGCGTGATGTTGCTCGCACAACTTCCCCGAATCGTCGGACTCGGACTCGTGGGAGCTTACGGCTGGTTTGTTTACCGCGGGTTGCTGCGGTGAGTCAGGCTTTGAGCGCGATCGGATTCGATCGAATCTTATCGCTCAATTCCACGAAGGGCACTTGCGCTCCGAGCCAGCGATTGTCCTTGGTGATGACGTCCATCGAGGACCGCGTGTTGTTGCAGATGAGATAGAAGCCGCGGCCCAAAACCAGAAACGCGTCGAAGCGCGTGCCGCCGGCGTGCCGGGCAAATTCAAAATCGCCGACACCAAACTGACGGTCTTCGAGATCGGCGCGCAGCGCATCGAGGTCCGTGCCGAAGCTCTTCTGGAAATCGTCCCGGCGCGGACCGTGGTAGTGGAGAATGCGCCCGGATTTTTCATGCAGGGAAAGCACGACCCACTCGTCAAACACGGTGTTGCCGTAGCGGGCGTTCATCTGGTCCACCGTGGCCCGGATCAGAGAATAAGCTTCATCCAAAGTCATACGTTTTCAGGTGCGTCAGTGCGGCCAAGCAGAACAAGTTTGATGCCACGAAACAAGGGAATTCCCGCCCCGCGCCAAACCGCGCAAATCCGCACAAAGGCGGCCCATCCCGGCCGAGCGCGTGTCCACTTTTACGCTTCACTGCGCGGGAATTGGAACTATGCTCCCCGCCATTCAGATGTACGACGCGCCCCAATTGCAGTCCCCGGACGCAAGCAATCCCGTGGAGACGCTCGCCCGGCTGGTGAAGGGCCTGGCTTCCGCCCTGGCCTTGGGCAGCTACGCGCTGGTGTTGTTCACGGAGGCGACCGGTCGCGAATTACCCGGCAAACCCGGCTGGCCCGAGGCGTTGCTGCTCTTTCTCGCGGCCCTGGCCACAGTGACTTCGCTCAGCCGGCAGTTGCCGATGCAAAATGCCTTGTTCGGGGCCATCATCATCGCGCTCATCGGCAGTCTGGCGCACGGACTGGGAGTGGCGACCTCAATTCCCTTCGGCCCTTTCACCTATTCGGACGCAGCGGGGCCACGACTGCTTAACCTGGTCGCCTGGCCGGTCCCTTTGATCTGGATCGTGGCCATCTTGAACTCACGCGGCGTGGCCCGGTTGATTTTGCGGCCGTGGCGCAAACTCCGGACCTACGGCTTCTGGCTCATCGGTGTCACCGTGGCACTGACGGTGGCTTTCGATGCTGCCATGGAACCGCTGGCCGCGACGATAAAGCGATACTGGTTCTGGCAGGCAACCCGCCTCCCCATCACTTGGGAGGGAGCGCCCATTACGAACTTTCTGGGCTGGTTGCTCACTGCCCTGCTCATCATGGCCTTTGCCACTCCGCTGTTGATTGACAAGCGCGCCCGGCCGGCGCACCGCGCACCAGAGTTTCATTCCTTGATCGTCTGGCTGCTGGCCCTGCTGCTTTTCGGTCTCGGCAGTGGCTTGCATCGACTATGGCTGCCTGCCGGATTCTGCATGGTGACGGGAATTCTCGTAGGCACGCTGGCTTGGCGGGGCGCTCGTTGGTGAAACGTCGAGGGCGGCGTTGTCAGCGAAGCGCCGACGCTACCATCAGGCTTCCGCCGCTTCCCGATCGCGTTCATTGCGATAGCCTGAAAGGTGATGAACAAATCTCGGCAGATTGATCCGGTTAGTTTTTACCTCTGTTGCATTCTAGGTCTGGTAACCACGGCAGCGATTCTCACGCAAGCGATTTGGTCGGGTTGGCGCCTGCCTCTCAGCCAGCCGGTGGTAGTGCAAGCACGCCCGTTGGCGTCCCCCACAACCACCAGCGACTTGATTCGGCAATTAAACCCAACCGCCTTCCGCGAGGACCGAATGGGGCAACTGGCTTTGGATGTGAACGCTCGCGTGTCGTTACCGCAAGGAGAGCCAATTGCGACCGCAAACGCTCGCATCACTGAAAACCGTTTCAGCCTCGGGGCTTCGGAAACGCCGCTTGCCGCCACTGTAACTGCGCTGACCAAGGAAATTCTCGAAACAAGCTCGGCGGGCCGTGCGTTGGCCGATTACAGCTGGATTGAGTCATCAACCACCGACCATCGGAAAACCGTTTCCAGTCGCGGCCGGCAGGAGACCTTGATGGTGAGGGTGAGAGATCAACTCACTGGCGCAGTTCTGCGGAACGTCGAATTTCGCAGCGAATAAATCTATGCGCCCGCGGCGGGGTCAGCGCCGGTCCGCTTGCCGATGCGCAGGCGCGCCACGCGGGTGCCGGCCATTTCTTCGACGCGCAACTCGAACCCGCCCACGGCCAGCACGTCGCCGACTTTCGGGAAGCCACCCAACCGCTCTGTAACCCAACCGCTCGTGGTCGTAATGCCCTCAGTCGCGAGTGCACTACCGACCAAGTCTTCCAATTGATGGAGCGGCAACGCGCCGGAGACTTCCCACGCCGTGTCGCTGGTGCGCGACATCAACGGTTTCTCCTGATCGAACTCGTCCTGAATCTGGCCGACCAGTTCCTCCAGAATATTTTCCAGCGTCACCATCCCGAGCGTGCCGCCGTATTCATCCACCACGATGGCGAGGTGCAATTTACGTTCGAGGAACATCTGCAATAGTCTTTCGAGCCGTGCCGTTTCGGGCACGTAAATCAATTTGCGCGCCGCGGGCAGCAGATCAGCGCCCGTGCCGGCTTGGTGGCGCAGCGAATAAACGTCCTTGATATGAACCACCCCCAGCGTGCGGTCGAGGTCACCTCCCGTGCACAGCGGAAAGCGGGAATATCGCGTTTGCTCCGCCACCTCCAGGCATTCCGCGAGGCGTGATTCTGTGTCGAAAAACGTGATTTCCTGCCGCGGCCGCATGACATCGCGCACGATGCGCTGCCGGAGATCGAGGGCATTCAGCGCCATGCTCCGGCCGCTGATGGCCGCGCCGCCCACCTCCGGCCGGGCGGCAAACAACAAGCGTAGTTCCTCCTCCGAGTAACCGCCTTCGCCTTCTCCAGCGGGCTCCAAGCCCACGCGCCGCAGCATCCATTGCGACGCGCGATTCAGCACGATCACAAACGGATAAGACACGTAATAAAAGGCAAGCATGGGATAAGCGACCCACAAAGAAGTCGGCAACGGCTTCTGAATCGCCAGCCATTTTGGCGCCTGCTCGCCCGCGCTGATATGGAGAAAGGTGATGACCGAGAAGCCCACCGTGAAGGCCAGGCCGTGGCGGAGCTGAGCGGATTCGATGTCCAGCCAGCCAAACACCGGTTGCAGCAACGCGCTGAACACCGGCTCGCCGATCCAGCCCAACCCCAGACTTGCGAGCGTGATTCCCAATTGCGCCGCACTCAGGAAGGCATCAAGCCGATGCAGGATTACTTTGGCCACCCGGGCCCGGCGCTGTCCGGCGTTGAGCAACGGGGTCAATTGCGTTTCCCGCACCTTCACCAGCGCAAACTCGGCGGCGACGAAGAATCCGTTCAGCATCACCAGCACCACCACCGCCAGCAGCTTCCAACCGATTTCGATGATTGCGTTCCAGTCCATCTCACAGTTTTACGTCGCCAAAAATCGTCTTCAGGATGTCCTCCAGCGCGACGACGCCGGTTTCGCGTTGCTCACGCCCCAACACCACGGCCAATCGTTGACCTCCACGCTGCATCCGGCGCAAAGCCACCTCGAGCCGCGTCTCCTCGTCGAGAAACAGTGCCGGTTTCACCAGCGTTCCCACCGGGCGGGTCTGGTCCAGTTCGACCTGATACAGGAGCGCTTCCACCGACACGAGGCCGATGATCCGCGACACGCCCGCGCTTTTCTCCCAGACGGGGAGCCGCGTCAACCCATGCTCGCGTGCATGCGCCAGCACTTCGCTCACTGGCGTCGGCGCAGCCACCGTCACCGCTTGCGCCATCGGCGTGGCAATCTGCCGGACCGTGAGCGTTTGAAGATCCAGCACGCGCCCGATCATCGCGCGTTCCTCGGTCGAGAAAGCGTGGACGGATTCCTGCATGAGCTGGCGCAGTTCCTCGCGGTTGCCGAACAGGCGGCCGGAAAACGCTTTGCCCCCGGTCCAGCGCAGCAACACTTGCGACACGCCTTCCACCAACGCCACCAACGGTCGCAACGCGGAATGGACTACGCCGAACGGCCGCGCGAAAAACATGCACAACCGGTTCGGAAAAGTGCGGAACAACAGCTTCGGCAACAGGTCGAAGAGCGCGTAAAACAGAAAGACGCAGACCGCGAAAAGTACGACGAACAGCCAGATCTGACCGGCAAACTGAGCGTGCAAACTCGCGATCACCCAGCCGAGCAGGATGAAGTTCACCAGAGTATTTCCCACCAGAATCGTCCACAGGAAGTTTTCCGGATGCTCCAACAAGTTGTGCAGCACCGCAGCGGAACTGCGACCGGCGCGCATCTGCTGCCGCACGCGCAACCGGCTCAGCGCGAACACTCCCGCCTCCATCCCTGAAAGCAAAAATGAAAGTGCCAGACATGTCGGCAGCACAAACCAAGGCAGCACGTTCATTTGCTGACCTCCACCATCAGTTCGCGCACACGACGTTCATCCGTGACGTGCGCGATGAGTTTCACTCCCCGAAAAGTTGCCTGCTCGCCCGGCCCCGGCACCACCCCCAGCAGGTGCGTCAACAAACCGCCCATCGTCTCCACTTCCGCCACATCACCGAGCGCCGGATGTTCGCGCCGAAAATCATCCAAACGCATCGTGCCATTCACCCGCCAGCGGCCGGGACCCAGTTTGTCCATGACGAACCCGCCACCTTCCACCTCACCCCGCAATCCCCCAACCAGGCCGCCCAGAATATCCTCCATCGTCACCAGGCCGGCCGTCCCGCCAAACTCATCAAGCACGATCGCCATGCCGCGCTTCTGCCGCTGCAGGCTCTTGAGCAATTGCAGCAGGTTCATGGACTCGGGCACAAACGACGGAAACTCGATGGCGTCCGCCAGATCGATCTGCGGATCGAGGAGCAGTGCGCGTGTGTTGAGGATGCCGACGATGGTATCCGGTGATTCGTCATACATCGGCAGCCGGCGGTGCTTGAACTTACGCGCCGCCGCGAGCATTTCCTCCACCGTGGAATCATCCGGAATGCACGCCATGCGGGAGCGCGGGCGCATAACATCGCGGGCCGTGCGGTGGTCAAGACTGATGATTTGCAAAAGGATTTCCTTTTCACCCGGCGCCAGCGCTCCCTGCTGCGTGGCCAGTTCGAGCAGTTCCTGATAATCCGCATCCGTCAGCGTCGTTTGCGGCTGGATCGACTGCGGCACTGTCACTCGGAGAATGAATTCGTTGAACTTTTGGGCCAGCCCGCGCAATGGCAGGGTCAGTCTTTGGAAGATCACGAGCGGTGCGGCCACACGCAAGGCCCAGAGTTCGGGCCGGCGCACCGCGAGCGTCTTCGGCAGCACTTCACAACCGAACAGCGTGACAATCAACAAGCCAGCCACGGTCCACCAAAACGGCCAGCTTCCCGCCAGCGCCATCCACAACGCGACAGCCAGCATGGCCGCATTGGCAAAGGTGTTGCCCAGCACCATGGTCGCGAGCAAATCCTCCGAGCGGGTGAGCAAATGCGCCACGTTGCCGCCACGCACCGGGTCCTGCTCCTTCAACTGTTGCGTTTGCCACTTGCCCAGCGAGAAAAGCGCGGTTTCCGCGAGCGCGAAGAAGAAGCTCGCCCCGGCGGAGACCAGGACGATGCCCAGAACCAGTAGCGTCACTTGCGCCATGAATTTGCATCAGAATACGTACTTTTGCTTTGTAGGCCAAGCCGAATGGGTATGTTGTCGGCAGTCCCCGGAATCACGAAAACTATGACTTGCATCAAGTCGTCGCGCCAGTTTCTCGACGATGTTACGCCGCAAGCAGGCCGAGTGTTCCGGCCCAACCTGATAAAATGATGAAAACCAAACTGACTACCCTCCCGCTCGCCGGGCTGGCCTCGGCGCTAACCATCGCGGCACTGGTCGCCTCCGCCAACGAAGCGCCCGTGACTGCCGGTGGCGCCAAAGTTGTTGACCCCAGCATCACCGTGACGGAAAACGCCGTCCTGACTCAAGCCCCACACGTGCCGCCTCCCCTTACACGAAAGGTGGCCGCCAGAGTGGTCATTAATCTCGAAGTGATTGAGGTGACGAAGCGTCTCGCCGACGGCGTGGAATACGTCTTCTGGACTTTCGGCGGGGACGTCCCCGGCAGTTTCATCCGCATCCGCGAGGGTGACCTGGTCGAGTTCCACTTGAACAACCATCAAGACAACAAGATGCCGCACAACATTGACCTGCATGCCGTCACCGGACCGGGCGGTGGTGCGGCTTCGTCGTTCACTGCGCCCGGTCATTCGTCGCAGTTCTCCTTCAAGGCGATGAATCCGGGACTTTACGTTTATCACTGCGCCACCGCGCCGGTTGGGATGCATGTTGGCAACGGCATGTATGGCTTGATCCTCGTCGAGCCAAAGGACGGGTTGCCCAAGGTGGATCGCGAGTATTACGTCATGCAGGGCGATTTCTACACGAGCGGCAAGTATGGCGAAGAGGGGTTGCAAGCCTTCGACATGAACAAGGCGATTGATGAGAAACCCACTTACGTCGTGTTCAACGGCGCGGTCGGCGCGCTCGTCGGCGAGAATGCCTTGACGGCAAAAACCGGGGAGAAGATCCGGCTTTATCTCGGCAACGGTGGACCGAATCTCGTCTCGTCGTTTCATGTCATCGGGGAAATCTTCGACCGCGTTTATCAGGAAGGCGGCATCGTGCCGACCCAGCACCAAGTGCAGACCACCATGATTCCTGCGGGTGGCTCGGCGATGGTCGAGTTCACAGTGGACGTGCCGGGAACTTATATCCTGGTGGATCACTCGCTGTTCCGCGCCTTCAACAAAGGCGCGCTCGGCATGCTCAAGGTTGAAGGCCCGGCCAATACGCTGGTTTATTCCGGCAAGGAAGTGGACGCCGTTTATCTTGGCAAACAAGCGCCCGGTGGCAGCGAGGCCGAGAAACGCATCGTGGCCCTGAAGGCGCAGGTGGCGGAGGAAATCAAAAGCAACCCGAAGATCGCCGGGCTCACCAAGGAAATTCAGATCGAGCGCGGCAAGGGAGTTTTCATGCAAACGTGTTTCGTTTGTCATCAGGCGGAGGGCCAGGGCATACCGGGACAAATTCCGCCCATCGCGAAATCGGACTATCGCGACAAGCTGAGCAAGGAAGAGGAAATCCGCGGCGTTCTCTTCGGCCGCTCCGGCGAGATGACCGTCAATGGCAAGAAGTACAACGGCATCATGACGCCGCTGAATTACCTCTCCGATTCCCAGATCGCAAACGTGCTGACTTACGTGCGCAACAGTTGGGGCAACACGGGCGATGCGGTCTCGGCGGAAGAAGTCGCCAAGGTCCGCAAAGAATCGCCCGCGCCGTTGGCAAACAACTACGAATAGGAGTTGGCCAATGTGCACTCTGCCAAAACGTTGCGGTCTCATTGCGCTGCTGGTCAGCGCCGCTTTCGCGGCGATGGCGCAGACCCCAACGGCGGTGGTTGAAGTCCCGGCCGGAATGGTGCGGATTCCGGCCGGAATCTACCGGCCGCTGTTTCGTGGCCCGAGTGATCTGAAAGAAATCCCGGTGCGGGCTTTCGCACTCGATGCGTTGCCGGTCACCAATGAAGATTTCCTCAAGTTTGTTCGCGCCAATCCCCGGTGGCAGCGCTCAAAGGTAAAGCGCCTCTTCGCTGACGAATCGTACTTGAAGAACTGGGCCGGTGATCTGGAGCTTGGCCCCAGTGTCGCCACCAACGCCCCCGTCACCTTCGTCTCCTGGTTTGCCGCCAAGGCTTACGCCCAATGGCAAGGCCGGCGCCTGCCGACCGTAGCGGAGTGGGAACTCGCCGCTGCCGCCAGCGCCACCGAGCCGGATGGAACGCGCGACCCGGCCTTTACTCGAAAGATTCTCCAATGGTACGGCACGCGTGCGGACTCGACGTCAGTGGTTGGCCGGCGGGAAGCGAATTTGTACGGCGCGCACGACTTGCACGGTCTGGTCTGGGAATGGGTCGCTGATTTCAACACCACCATGGTCACCGGTGATGCCCGCGGCGACACCGGCTTGGATCAAAAACTCTTTTGCGGCGCCGGCTCGCAGTCGGCCCGCGACCCTTCGGACTATGCCGCTTTCATGCGTTTCGGCTTTCGCAGCAGCCTCAAAGCCGATTACTCCGTCCACAACCTCGGATTCCGCTGCGCCCAAGATTTATGAAAACGCTCCCCCTCCTTGTTACGGCTGGCATGGTCGCGTTCAGTGTGGTCCGTATT
>CAYWCK010000186.1:0-4073 GCA_964456685.1 uncultured Bifidobacteriaceae bacterium
TGGCGGCGGAATACGAGCGCCGGCACAATCCCATCTGGCCCGAACTCGCGAGCGAACTGAAGCGCCACGGCGTCGGTCGCTATTCCATTTTTCTGCGCGAGGACACCGGTGAACTCTACGGCTCGTTCGAGGTGGCTGATGAAAACTTGTTCGCGCACCTCGCGGAATCCGAGGTCTGCCAGCGCTGGTGGCGGCACATGACCGAGGTGCTGGTGTGCGAGCAACCGGGCAGTCCGAAGGCGAAGGAAATCATGTTGCGCGAAGTGTTTCATTTGGATTGATGACATCCGCACTGATGAAAGCAACCCAGGTATTGAAAGCGTTTGAGCGTGCCAAGAAGCGCGTTCACTTCGCCGGCAATCTGCGCGCGGGCGTGATCATCGCGCTCGATCTGGAAGGCCGCCTTTACACCGTGCTCGACGGCGAAGTGTTGAATCGCGTGAACCTCGAAGCCATCGCGGGCCAGAGCACGCAGAAGGTTTATTTGAATCCCGGCGGCGACGGACTTTGGCCCGCGCCGGAAGGGACAACGCTGGGTTATCAATACTCGACCGGTGCCTGGCGCGTGACGCCGGGATTGCGTGCCGCGCGTTATCTCGTCACCAAAGCTTCGAGGGTCAGCGCGGAAGTTGAGGCCGAAGTGGATTTGATCAATGCTCAGGGCCGCGGCATCCCCACGCTCTTCAAACGCACCGTGTCGGTGACGCCGGGCAAAGTTGCCGTCACCGTGCGGACAGTGGAAAGCATCACTTACCTTGGCAGCGCCGCGTTGCGTCGGAGCGAATGTCTGCTCACGCCGTGGACGTTGTGTCAATTCGACAGCGGCCCCGGCTGCGAGGTGATCTTCCCCTCGCGCAGCAAATTCGACGTGTGGGATCTTTACGCCGACCCCAGTAACTCGCAACGCGTGTGGAATCGCTCGCATTGCTGCACGGCAACGGACGGCGCCTTGCGCTACCAGATCGGGATCGGCGCGCGCGTGCCGTGGATCGAATATCGCGATCCGCGTCGTGGACTGGTGGTGCGTCGCAGCGCGGGAAAATTGTCAGGAGTGGAACGCTACATCGACATTCGCGACGCGGCGCCCACGGTCAAACCCAGCGCTCAAGGCGCTCGTTACAGTGTTTACAGCGACCCCGCCGGCTTTATGGAAATTGAAGCCGTCGGTGGCTGCCCGTCAGTTCTCACGCCGAATTGCGAAATGCGCGTGGCAGTGAAAACTCATTTTTGCCGAACGTGATGGAATGACGGAAACCCTGCTGCACTGAACCGAAATTTATGGAACAACTTCTCGGCATCATCCTCCACTCGATTGGCGGCTTTTCCTCCGCGAGCTTTTATGTGCCGTCGCACAAACTTAAGACATGGGCGTGGGAAACCTATTGGATCTCGCTGGGCTTCGTCGCGTGGATCGTCATGCCAACGGTCGGCGGCCTGCTTACGACGCCCGATCTGTGGGCGATTCTCTCCGGCAGTCCCGGCAGCGCGAAGTTCGGCGCTTACGGCTACGGCGTGCTGTGGGGCTTCGGCGGATTGATGTGCGGCTTGGGCCTGCGCTACTTGGGACTCGCCTTGGGACAATCCATTTCGCTCGGCGTCTGCGCCATCGTGGGGACAGTGGTGCCCGCGATCCTGGACAAGAAGATCGGCATGCTCTTCACAACCGGGCCGGGATTCATCGTGTTGCTCGGCTTCCTCGTTTGCCTCGTGGGCATTGCCTGTTGCGGTTACGCGGGCGTGCTGAAGGAACGGCTGCTGAGCGATGCCGAGAAAAAGGAATCGGTGAAGGAATTTTCCGCGGGCAAGGGATTGACGCTTGCGGTTTGCGGCGGTGTGATGAGCGGTTGCATGGCGCTGGCGATCAACGCCGGCCATCCCATCACCGACGCCGCCATCAACGCCGGCACTTCCAAAGTCTTCAGCGCGATTCCGATCTTCGTCTTCGCGCTGGCCGGTGGTTTCACCACGAATTTCGTTTCCACCATGATACTGAGCGCGCGCAACAAATCTTTCGGCGACTACACGCTGCGCCCCGCCTCGACGCTCCTGTTCAACTACTTCCTTGCGATCCTCAGCGGCCTGATGTGGTACGGGCAGTTTTTCTTTTACGGCATGGGCACGACGAAGATGGGCAAGTTCGACTTCGCCAGTTGGAGCATTCACATGGCCTCGATCATCATCTTCAGCAACCTCTGGGGCTTGTGGCTCAAGGAGTGGGCGCATGCGAATCGCCAGACGCGCACTTACCTCTGGGCCGGCATCATCACCCTGTTGATCTCCGTGGTGTTGATCGGCATCGGCAATCATTTGGCTGCGGGCCAATGAGCTGGTTCCTTCAGCAGCATTTCAGCACAAGGGAATAGTATCCTGCCAGTAGCCGGTTTGCGGGCGCTGTTTTACTCCTGAGCCTGCACAATGAAGCCGTATTGTTCGAACTCGACTTGTTGCCGTACGTGCGCGCGGCATCCCCGCGCGTTCACCTTGATTGAGTTGCTGGTGGTGATTGCCATCATCGCGATTCTTGCCGCGATGTTGCTGCCCGCGTTGAGCAAAGCCAAAGCCAGGGCGCAAGGGATTCAGTGTCTGTCGAACATGAAGCAATGGGGTTTGGCCACCACGATGTATGTGGGGGACAACGACGACAAACTTCCGCTCTTTGGCGATTCCTTTCCGTACACACCGGACGTGATGTGGTGGTACCAAAAGCTCGCGCCCTACGTGATCAGGCAAACTGCCGGCGACAAGGGCAATTACGAGGCGCTCAGTTCGGAGATCAGAAAGTGCCCGGCAGGGCAACCCAAGCCACCGCCGTACTCCAGCCCGGCGGCGTCTCGGTATGCCGAATGGAACTGCTGGATTGGAGTGAATTATGGCGCCTTCGGCAGCCCGCTCACGGCGCCATTCTATTACGGTAACAATATGCAGCCGACTCGGGCTACACGGATCAAAAGACCTTCCAATGCGCTCATGTTCATGGATTGCGTCACCCATTATGTGTACACGCCCAGCAACTGGCCGTTTGACAAGGATGCCGACGGGGACGGAGCGAAGGATAGTAACAGCGGAGTTTACAGCGGCGAGTTTCCGTTCAACAACGGCCGGCCGACCGTCCATAACAACGGTGGCAATGTCACTTTGCTGGACGGACACGCGGAACGGGTCACGTTCAAGAAGCTCTACGAGTGGCAGAACAACAAGCCCGTCCACCCGTTCTGGAATCTGGAGGATTGAACCCGCCGGAGCCGCAGCAAGCCAGCACATGCGAACAGTATTCCAGCAGTAGCCGAGGCCCATTGATTTCCGTAGTCATGCCGCAAATCAAACACAGTTCGGGTCCCGTGTTCCCGACGAATCCCAGAACCGAAACAAAATCATGAATCTAAAATCCTTGATCGCCCTCGCTGGCACGTTGTGCGTCCTGGGCCTTCTGCCTGCCCAAGCCGAGGACAATAACACCAATATCATCAGTGGCACTTCGGTCAACAATGCCGCTGCCGATTACTTCGCCGGTAACACCGGTACGAACAACTACCTACAGATTGACAGCGGGGGACAGTTGTCCAACGTGAAGGATGCATACGTCGGCAACGCGGCCACCGCTAGCGCGAACGCGGCGCTGGTTACCGGTGCCAGTTCGCTCTTGGGTGCTAACAACCGGGTTTACGTCGGCAACAGCGGCAAGTCCAACAGCCTCACCGTGGCCAATGGAGCTTCGGTGGTCGCGACGGCACAGGTGCTTTTCGGTTTCAACGCCGGCAGCGATGGCAACCGCGGATTAGTGACCGGGGCGGGTTCGGTGTTGCAAGCCAACGGCGTCAACCAGGTCGTGGGTCGCGCCGGCTCGGGCAACAGTTTGGTGGTCAGTAATGGCGGCAATGTCGTCACCACTGCCGGCGGCACCTCGGGTAACTTCGTGATCGGCGCCGTGGCCGGTGGCGGCAGCAACAACTGGGTCTTGGTCACGGATTCCAGTTCCGCCTGCAAGCCCAGTGGACAACTCGTGCTGGGTGCCGCCGCGGGTAATTCTTTCAACAGCCTGATTATCTCCAACGGCGGCGGCGTCACGGCCCAGA
>CAYWCK010000186.1:4083-9674 GCA_964456685.1 uncultured Bifidobacteriaceae bacterium
GTGCGGGCAACAACTCGGTGCTGGTTAGCGGAGCGGGGTCGGGCTTGACCAATTACACTTTCACCAGCGTTTACGTGGGAACGTTTGGCCAATCCAACAAAGTGACGATTGAGAACGGCGCCCGCTTGGAGACTTGGAGTCCCGTTGCGCTTGGCTATGGAAGCGCCGCTTCCAATAACTCCCTGGTGCTCACAGGCACGGGTTCGACTTGGTCCTCCGCCGGCACAGTGACCCTGGGATTTCAGGGGTCCGGTAGTAGCCTCACCATTGCCGACGGTGCAACCGCCACCCTGATGGCTGATTTCGCCATCGGCACCGCCTCCAGTGAAAACCGGGCGCTCGTCACCGGCGCCAACACGGTACTCGACGTTGCCGGCTGGGCCAGCATTGGCCAGGACGTATCAGGCGGCGCCAACTCCAAGCTCACAGTGGCGAATGGCGCCCTGCTCAAGGTCACCCAAGTATTCGTTCCCGTTGGCGCGTCGCGACTGATCCTCAACGGCGGGTCGCTGCAAGCCCAAGCGGACAGTCTTGCTTTCATCGTCGGCACAACCAACCCCGCCACGACCGGCAAAGTTCTGGTTCAGAGCGGTGGCGCCACGGTGGATAGTAACGGCAAAACGATCCGGTCGTGGCTCCCGCTGGAGGAAGACGGCGCGAGTCCGGGTGGTGGCCTGACCAAGACCGGCAGCGGCACCTTGGAGCTTTCCGCCACCAATACCTACACCGGCCCCACGACGATTGAAGCTGGTACCTTCGGAGGTAACTGTGGTCTGCTGACTAGTTCATTGCTTATCAAAAGCGGCGCAGCAGTCGCCCCCGGTGCCCAAGGGATCGGCACCCTCGCGGTGGCGGGCGGAGTGACCAACGAGGCCGGGAGCACCACCGTCATGGAGATCACCAGCGACTCGAACGCCAGGGACAATATCATCTCCTCCAACAATATCGCCCTGAACGGCACTCTGGTAGTCACGAACCTGGGCGTAGCGGCATTCACCAACGGCCAAACCTTTGTCCTTTATCAGTCGCTCGTCGGCATCAGCGGCAACTTCACCGCCACGAATTTGCCGTCGCTCTCCGGGAATCTGGCTTGGGCGTGGACGCCCGCCAGCGGAACTTTGTCGGTGGTTTATGCCGGACCGGCAACCCCGACCAACATCACGTACACCGTAAGCGGCAGCACGCTCGGTTTGACCTGGCCAGAATCCCATCTCGGCTGGTATGCACAATCCAACTCGGTGAACGTGATCGACGCAAATTCGTGGTTCGACATTCCCGGATCGACGACCGTGACCAATCTCAGCGTCACTATTGATCCGGCTGCAGCAAACGTGTTTTACCGGCTGCGTTATCCGCAGTAAGCAAAGGTGCTTTAGGGTTGGGGAATGGGTAATCGGGCCGTGGCGGAAATCGGATTCGCGCTGCGGCCCGACTCGTTCTCAGGCCAAGAAAAGGTTGGCACGAAAAGATGCGCGCCAAACTGACTTTGCTCGACCAGGAGCTGAATGAATTTCTACCCTCGCTGGCGAAACGTTGCAGTTTGAATTCACGATTGCCCCAATGAGAACTCAACTTCGCTCTTTCAGCGCGCTGCCATTCGCGTGGCTGCTCGTTTGGTTGGGTTCGGTGATTTCTTTGTGTGCTGCGGGTTCGACTTCGTCACGCCCAAACGTTCTGTTCATCGCCGTGGATGATTTGCGGCCGCAGATGGGCTGCTACGGCGATGCGTGGATGAAGACACCGAACCTCGACCGGCTTGCGTCGCAGGGGCGCTTGTTTCGCCACCATTACGTGCAAGTGCCGACGTGCGGCGCTTCGCGGTATTCCATGCTGACGGGGTTGCGGCCATCGTGCGACGCGGACTATTGGAACGAACCGTTCACGTTTCACAAGCCCGACCTTGCGGGTCGGCCCACCGAATCGCTGGTGCATGCCTTCCGGCGGAACGGCTACCACACGGTCGCCATCGGCAAAGTGAGTCACAATCCGGACAACAGCGCCGCCGATTTACCGCGCAGTTGGGATGAGGTGATCCCGCTGAAAGGTCCGTGGAAGCTCGCCGTCCGCGCGTTTGCCGCGCCGGTGAATCCGGAAGCCTATCCGCCCTTTGAAACAGGCGAGGCTGACGACGAAACGTATCCTGACGGTGTGCTTGCGGCCGAGGCGATCGAGCAATTGCAGCGGCTGCAAGGGCAACCGTTCTTCCTCGCACTCGGTTTTTACAAACCGCATCTGCCATTCAACGCGCCAAAGAAATACTGGGAGCTTTACGACCGGGAGCGGATTCCGTCGCCGCCGTTTCCGAAAATCCCCCCGGGCGTCAACACGAACATCTCGCTGCATCCGAGCTTCGAACTGGTGGAGCAATATCGTGGCATGCCGGCCGGCGCGCTCGAATGCGAAGCGTATCGGCGGCAATTACAGCACGGCTACGCCGCAGCCGTCAGCTTTGTAGATGCCCAGATCGGTAAGGTTCTCGACGAGCTGGATCGCCTTGGCCTTAGCACGAACACCATCGTGATCGTTTGGGGCGATCATGGTTGGCACGTCGGGGATCTGGGCATCTGGGGCAAACACACCGCGTTCGAACGCGCGCTCCGCAGCCCGCTGATCGTGCGTGCGCCGGGCATGAAATCGCCGGGACGCGCCACGGACGCGTTGGTCGAATCCCTTGATCTCTACCCGACCCTCGCCGAGTTGTGCCACCTGCCGAAGCCCGCAGGGCTCGCCGGGCAAAGCTTCGCCGGTCTGCTTCGCAATCCCACCGCCACAGGGAAAACTCAGGCCTTCGGTTATAATCGGCCTTGGCGGAATCCCGCGCCGCCGAATCCGTGGGGCAAAACGATCCGCACTGACCGCTACCGTTTCACCGTGTGGACCAAGCAGCGGGAGGGCGGCGAAGTGTTGCACGCGGAACTTTACGATCATCGGAACGATTCCGAAGAAACGCGGAACATTGCGGCAGGGAATCCCAAAGTTGTGAAGCGTTTGCTTTCACGCATGGCCACGGACGGGATGAAATGGCAAACCACATGGAGGGGCGAGCTGATTCAAAACCAGCAGCCCAAACAGCCACGCGAAACTCCGAATCCCAAATGATCTCTGTCACCAAACTGCTTTCACGCGGCTGCTTCGCAGTCTTGCTGCTTCTTCTCGCGGTGACGGCGTGCGAAGCCGCGAAGCCCAACATCCTGTTCATCATCGCCGACGATCTGGGCTATGCCGACGTGGGTTTTCAAGGTTGCAAAGACATTCCGACGCCCAACATTGACTCGCTCGCCGCTTCCGGCGTGCGCTTCACCAGCGGCTACGTCTCCGGGCCGTATTGTTCGCCATCACGCGCCGGGCTGTTGACGGGGCGCTATCAAAATCGCTTTGGATTCGAGTTCATTCCGTTCCACCCACCGGCGGGTTTGCCGGTTTCGGAAAGAACGGTTGGAGATCATCTCAAAGCCGCCGGCTATCACACCGGGTTGGTAGGCAAATGGCACGTGGGCCTCGGACCGGAATGTCATCCGCTCAAGCGTGGCTTCGACGAGTTCTATGGCTTCCTCGACGGCGCGCACAGTTATTTTGAGGCAACCGACATTCAACGCGACGGCCAACCGGTGCAGCGAATGGACTACACCACCGACGCGTTCGGTCGCGAAGCGAGTGCGTTCATCGAGCGCCATCGCCAGAAGCCGTGGTTTCTTTACCTCGCCTTCAACGCAGTTCACACGCCGATGCACGCCACGCCAGATCGGTTGGCTAAGTTCGCGCACATCAAAGATGAAAGGCGCCGCACCTACGCCGCCATGCTGCAGGCCATGGATGAAGCCATTGGTCGCGTCCACCAAACGCTCGCCGATACCGGACAAAAGGAGAAAACCCTCGTCTGCTTCATTTCCGACAACGGCGGCCCGGTGATGGCCGAGACGACCGTGAACGCTTCGTGCAATGCACCCTTGCGCGGCAGCAAACGCACCACGCTCGAAGGCGGCATCCGTGTGCCGTTCGTCATCTCCTGGCCGGGTCATCTGAAATCTGGCGTCTGCGAAATGCCGGTGATTCAACTCGACCTCACCGCCACCGCGCTGGCCGTGGGCGGCGCCAAAGTCGGCCCGAAAACGAAGTTGGAAGGCGTGAACTTGATTCCGTTCTTGCAGCGGAAAGCGTCCGGCCAACCGCACGAGTCGCTCTACTGGCGCTTCGGCAAGCAAATGGCGATTAGGAAAGGAAACTTCAAGTTGGTGCGCTACGACACGAACGTCGAGACGCAGACCGGGAAGTTCAACCAGCCGATCAGCCCGGCGCGGCTTTACGATCTCACGGCGGACATCGGTGAGACCAACGACCTTGCCGCCACGATGCCGGAGAAACTTCGGGAGCTTCAAGCGGATTGGGATGCTTGGAATGCCGGCAACATCCCGCCACAATGGCCCAGCGCGCACGAAAAGAATGACGGTTACGTAGCCCCTTCACCGACGAATTCGAAATCAGAATGAAAACGCCAACTGCTCAAAACAATTTTTACCCGCATCCATCGCGGCGCGAGTTTCTCAAACTTACTTCGGCGGCCGCGGGCGGCATCGCGTTGGGGACATTCGCGTTGCCCGGCCACGCTGCCACCAAAACGGCTACTCCTTCCATCAGCCTCGCGGATCTGCCGAAGGGCGCGGCGCCGAAGCCGGTTTCCTTTCCGCATTTTCCCACCCGGCTGCATGCGTTCGTCTGGCGCAACTGGCCGCTGGTGACGCCGGAACGCATGGCGAGCGTGGTGGGTGCGAAACGCGGCGACATCGTGCGGATGGGCCAGGCGATGGGCTTGGGCAAACCGCCGCGCATCACGCGCGATTTGCAGGCGCGGTCCTACATCACCGTCATCAAACGCAACTGGCATCTGCTGCCCTACGAGCAGTTGCTGCAACTCCTCGATTGGACGCCCGAACAGATGGCCTTCACGCTGCGCGAGGACGATTTCCTCTACGTCAAACTCGGCAATCTCAAGCCGCAGTGTGAACCGTTGCGCTACGCCGCGCCGGATGCAGCAACGCTTCAGCGCGAGCGGGACATCGCGCAAATTGTGGCGACAGATTGCCCAGACGCCGGTCGCCCTCCGCAAGACGACCTGTTTGGTTTCGTGAAAGACCTGTCGCGGATTCCATCCAAGACCGCCACGCCGCCCGCCGCCGGTGATTCGCTGCGGTTTTGTTACTCTTACTTCGCGCTCTACGGCGATCCGTTGTTGGAGAAGCACGCCGATCCATATCCGGAAGGTCTGCTGGCGCGCCTCGCGCAAGCGGGCGTGAACGGCGTGTGGTTGCAAGCCGTGCTGCATAAACTTGCGCCGTGTCCCTTCGTCCCGGAACGCAGCGCGCGTTACGAGGAACGTTTGAAGAACTTGCGAGCGTTGGTCGCGCGGGCGAAGAAGCATGGCATCCGCATTTTTCTTTATCTGAACGAGCCGCGATCCATGCCGCTGAGTTTCTTGAAAGCGCATCCGCAGTTGAAAGGCGCGCCGGAAGGCGATCACGCGGCGCTCTGCACCAGCGTGCCGGAAGTGCAGGCTTACATCCGTGATTCCGTCGCGACGATTTGCCGCGCCGTGC
>CAYWCK010000187.1:0-4407 GCA_964456685.1 uncultured Bifidobacteriaceae bacterium
CGTAGCTGGAGGCAAAGTAACGATTGTCGGCGCTGGTGATCCATTCGGCGAGTTGCTCGCGGCGTGGACCTTTCGCGTCGGCTTTGGCGGGGTAGGGGAAGGTCGGTTCGGCGACCTTGTTGGTGCGCAGGTGCGTCATCTCGCCGGTCGGCGCATCCTTCACGATTTCGTAAAGCGGCCGCGCCTTCTCCACGGCGGTGCCCACGATCACCTGCTTGCCGCTCGCCGGATCGGGCGCGAGCTGCACCTGCGAAAAGAAAGCGCCGAGATGGTAATACTGGTCCTGCGTCCAGCGCTCGAAGGGATGGTCGTGGCACTTGTTGCAGTTGAAGCGCGTGGCGAGAAAAAGGTGCGTGGTGTTCTCCATCGCCTCGGTCGGCGTACGCAGAATCTTCCAGTAACTCGCCGCCGGATTCTCGCGATTTGAACCCGTGGCCGTGAGAATCTTCCGGGTGAATTGATCGTAGGGCGTGTTGGTCGCGATCTCGCCACGAATCCAGTCGCGAAAGGCTTCCGCGCCTTCCGCGCCGAGGAACTTGCTGTTGCACTGAAGTAAATCCGCCCACTTGTTGGCCCAAAAATCGACGTATTCCGGACTGCCAACCAACCGGTCCACCAAGGCGTCGCGTTTGGTGCGGGATTCTCTTTGGTCCTCCAAAAACTCACTCAGATCAGCCGATGACGGCGGCAGACCGGTCAAGTCGAGATAAACGCGCCGGATGAATTCCAAGTCTGTACACAGCTCGGATGGCTCGATCTTCATCCGCTTCCACTTGGTCGCAACCAGCTCGTCCACCCTGCCCCACGTTTCCGGTTCTTTCCAAACGAACCCAGTTCGATCCCCCATCACAGTGATGGTGGTGGCGGCGTAACTGCCTTCGTAACGAGCCAGCACCGGGGCTTCTCCGCGGCGCAAGGTCGTTACCAAACCGGCGGAATCAATCGTGGCCACATCCGCGTTACCACTTTCGATGAAGGACTCCGCGGTGACATCGCGAGTCAAACCGTCAGCAAAAGTCGCAACCACCCGCATCTGTTGGCGCGCGCCGATTTTCTGCGCCACCGGATCCTGCGGGAAAATTTCGATTTTGGAGACACGCGGCGATTTCATGTCGAGGGTCGCCCCGTCGGCGATCCATTGCCGGAGAATCTGGTAATACTGGCTGTCGGCTGTCGTGCGGCGTCCGCCCTCATGCGGCACCTCGGCCACAGACTTGAGCAGCATCAAGCTGTCATCCGGCGAAGCGAGGTTGACCCGGCGGGAAGCCAGATCGTCCGTGAGGGCGCGCACATCGGTCTCCGGATCGTAACCCCGCAGGGAAAGTTTGAAACCGTTCTTGCCGTCCTTGGCCCCGTGGCAAGTGCCCGCGCTGCAACCGAGCTTGGCCAGGACGGGATTCACGTCACGGATGAAATCCGCCTGAACGCCCTTGTTCATTCCGCTGATTTCCACGGGCACCTGGAGCGTGGTGCTTTCAAGGGTGACCGCGAGTTTGGTGCTGCCGTTTTTCAACGGCCGCAAAATGCCGCGCGACGAAATTTCGGCGACGCCCGGCTTGATTCCGAATTTGACCAGACGGGTGACGTCAGCAGTGTCACCGGATTCCAGCTTCGCCGTCACCAGCAATTGGGCGTAATCGTTGGGACTTCCAAGTTTGATGCGGGAAGGCTGGACTTCCAACGCCACGACCTTTGCTCCTTCCGGAAGGGATTCCGGAGCGATCGCCGGCTCGACAGGTTTGCTTTCCGTGGCGGCCCAGGCTGGTTTGGCGGCCGGTGGAACGCTTTTGGAAATCGGCGCTGAAACAAATTCGCGGAGCAGAGTTCCGTTGGTTGAATTGAAGATCCGCACCTTGCCATCGGAACCGCCGGCCATAAGTTGCGCGCCGTCAGGACTGAAAGCCACCGCGTAGATTTCGGAATTGGTCACGGCGACGCGCGTGATTTCGCGGATGCCTTGCAGCTTGTAATCGTCCAGCTGCTTCTGCTCCTCCGGCTTCCGCGTCCGCGGGACTTTGCCCATGATATCGCGCAGCGCCTTTGGCACTTCATTGGTGAAGTCGTAGCTGCACACGACCAGTTCGCCGGCGCGATCCAATCCGCCGCCATAGGCAATTCGCCGGCCATCCGCGCTGAACCGCACACTGAACACCCGGCCCTGGGTCGGAAACAGGTCGGCGATGAATTGCGCATCGTCACCGATCTCCCGCTTCACCTCGCGAAAGATGCGATACACTTTGGGCAAGCCATCCGACCCCGCGGCAACGATCTCCTCAAATTGCGGGTGCGTAGCCAGCGCCAGCACGCCGCCCTTCAGCGCGCCGGGCGTGATGGACGTGACGTTGTCCACGAAGCGTTGTTCAGCGAGCTCGGTTAACTTCACGCTCATGTCGCGGCCGCCGGAAATAACGTGATCGCCTTTGACCGAGAAGGCCGTGCTGAGCGCCCAATCGCTGTGCGAACCCATCTGGAGCACCTGTTTGCCGGAAGCGGCCTCGATGGCGCGCACGGTGTTGTCCGCGCAACCGAACGCGATCAGCTTGCTGTCCGGCGACCAGCTCACTCCGTACAACGTGTCGTAACTGACCGGGACGGAGACGGTGAGTTTCCGCTTCGCGACATCCCAAACTTGAATCTCGCCTAAACGTGCCGGATCGCCGCCGGCCACAGCCAGCCATTGCCCGTCCGGCGAAAACCGCAACGATTGAACGCGCTCCGACAGTCCGACCAATCTCCCGACCGGCGCGGGGCTGTTGGTTTGATGCAGGATCACTTCATGGAATCCCGCCACCGCCAGCAGCCGGCCGTCCGGGGAGTAATCCAGCGAAGAAATGACAGGCGGGCGCGAATACACCGGCGGATGATCGGCATCGTAGTGTCGCCTGGTCTCCGCGGGCGTGTCGTCGTCGGCGCCTTGAGTGATCCACGCTTTGATCAACGCGATTTCGGATTCCAGCAACGGCGGCTTGCCCTTTGGCATTTCGGCTTCGCCATCCTGCGGGGTGATCATCCTGAGAATGGAACTTTTCTCCGGCTGCTTGGGAACAATGGCCGCACCTTCAGTCTCGCCGCCCGCCAGGAGCTTTTTGAAATCCGTCATCACATAGCCGCCCTTGGCTTTGGCGGGTTGATGACAGCCCTGACAGTTGGCCTGTAGTATGGGGCGGACTTCGCGGTAGTAACTCACCTTGCCGCCCACCGTTGACTTGGGCTTCTCCACCGCGGCAGCGGGAAAACAAAGGCAGCCAGCCAGCAGCAATGCTCGGCCAAGTCGCGCCAGGAAATTAAATTCTCCCCGCGCGAAATGGGCGCTGACGACGGCAGCACGAAAGGACGTTGCTCGAACGGTCATGTGGTCGCCTTCACTTTGAATTGAGGGTCGGAGTTGTAAAGAAAAAGTTTGAATCTATTGCCCGGATTCGGACCTCCGCTACACTCCCGACGTGATTCGCAACATCATCTTTGATTGGTCCGGCACTTTGGTGGACGACTTGCCCGCGGTTTGGGAGGCGTCCAACCACGTCCTGACTCAAGCCGGCCGGCCGGAGATGACGCTCGAACAATTCCGCGCCGAGTTTCAACTGCCATTCACGACCTTTTACGACAAGCACACGCCGCATGTGCCCATGGAGCAACTGGAGGATTGGTTTCACACCCGCTTCAAACAGGTGCAGGCCTCCGTATGCGCCCTGCCCCACGCCGCGCGCTTCGTGCAATTTTGCCGCGACCACAAACTGCGCACCTTCCTGCTGAGCACCGTGCGCGATGACCACTTCGCCGTCCAACACCGCGCCAGCGGCTTCGGCGACTTTCTGGAAAAGCCCTACACCGGCGTCTGGGACAAACGAAAGAAGATCCGCGACATCATCACCGAGAACGGCCTGAATCCGGACGAGACTTTATTCATCGGCGACATGATGCATGACATCGAAACCGCGCGGCATGGCGGCGTGCATTCTTGCGCGGTCCTGACTGGCTACAACACGCTGGACGACTTGCGGTCCGCGCAACCGGACTTGATCGTGGAGCATCTGGGAGAATTGCGGGAAATCCTCGAAGCCAACGATCTCCACATCCGGCCGCAGCCGAAACAATTCGAGGAGGCGCATCCGCCGGTGGTCACCGTGGGGGCGTTGATTTTCAACGAGGCGGGTGAAGCGCTGATGATCCGCACGCAGAAATGGTCCAATCTGTGGGGCATCCCCGGCGGCAAGATAAAGTGGGGCGAGACTTCCGAGGCCGCGCTCCTGCGCGAGATCAAAGAAGAAACCGATCTGGACATCACGGACATCCGTTTCGTGCTGGTGCAGGATTGCATCCATTCGAAAGAATTTTATCGCGACGCGCATTTCGTTCTGCTGAATTACACCTGTCGCGTGCGCGGTGCGGTGGATGTGCGCCTGAACC
>CAYWCK010000187.1:4417-9653 GCA_964456685.1 uncultured Bifidobacteriaceae bacterium
ACGCGCATATTGCTGGCGGCGGTCGCTGCAAAAAACTGACTGAACATGGGAAGAATCAAGATTGTTGACCTCGAATTGAAGTTGCACGTGGGTGTGACCGACGAAGAACGCGCCACGGCGCAACGGCTGTTGGTGACCGTGGACATGGATTTCGATTTCACGTCCGCCGCGATCAGCGACCGCATCACCAAGACGATCGACTATTTCACCGTTGCCCAGCGCCTGCTGCAATTCGGGGAGGGCCGGAGCTGGAAGTTGATTGAGAAGCTTGTCAACGAGATCGCGGATGACGTTTTGTCCGAATTTCAACCGCAAGGCGTGATGGTGGAGATCAAGAAGTTCCCCATCCCGCAAGCGCAGTATGTCTCGGTAAGCCTGACGAAAACGCGCGGCAGCCAGTCGCTCAAGAAGGCGGCGTGGGGAATCCGGTGATGTAGGTCTCCAACTGATGGATGGTGGCGTTCTGCGCCGAGATCACCCAATTCACCAAGTCGCCGATCGAAATCACGCCCAGGATCTGCTGGCCCTCCAGCACCGGAAGGTGGCGCACGCGATTCTCCGTCATCAAACGCAGGCACTGATCCACCGTATGATCCGGCGTCACGGAAACCACGCGACCGGAGAGGATCTCCCGCACACGCGTGTCCTTTGAGGAGCGACCTTTCAAGGCCACCTTGCGCGTGTAGTCGCGCTCGGAAATAATTCCCGCCAGTTTGTCCTCCCGGGTGACCAGCAGCGCGCCGACATTTTTTTGGGCCATCATTTCAATGGCCTCGAAGACTGTCGCGTCGGGGGAAACCGTCCAAGTGGTGCCGCCTTTATGCGCAAGAATCTCGCGAATCGTGCCAACGGTTGTCATACGTTGCTAACGTATCATGCTCGTCAACCTCTGCCACCGGCTCACGCCACAAATTCCAATTCCGGCGCGCGCGGGATCAATCCGCGTTCGCTGGCCCGGCGCAGGAAGCGGCGGATGGACTCGCGACCTTTGTCCCCGTAATCCAGCGTCCAATGGTTCACGTACATCCCGACAAACTTGTCGGCGAGATCGCGGCCCATGTCCCGGGCGTATTGCAAGGCGTGCGCCACCGCCTCCGGCCGATGATCGAGGCTGAACTGGATGCTCGCGGTGAGGACGTCGGAAATGAGTTTGCGCGTGCGCGGCTCGTGGCGTTTGTGAATCACATTTCCGCCCAGCGGCAACGGCAAACCCTCATTCTCGCGTCCCCACCAAACGCCAAGATCTTCGGAGACCACCAAACCTTCATTCTGATAGGTCAACTGCCCTTCGTGAATAATCAGGCCGACGTCCGCCTTGCCGGACCGCACCGCTTGGAAGATTTGATCAAACGGCACCACAATGTGATCAAACTCGCCAGCGCTCCGACCGAGCCAGAGTTGCAACGCCAGAAACGCGCTCGTCATCTTTCCGGGAATGGCGATCCTTTTGCGCGCAATTTCCTCCCGGGAAAATTTTTGCTTCGCCACCAGCATCGGACCATAGCCATCGCCCATGCTCGCGCCGCTCGGGAGCAGCGCGTATTGATCGCACACGTAGGCGTAGGCGTGGATGCTGACGGCGGAAATATCCAATTCGCCGCGCGTCGCCCGTTCGTTGAGCGTCTGGATGTCCTGTAGAATGTGTTCGAAATGGAAACCGTGCGTGGGAATCAACTCCTTCGCCAGCCCGTAAAACATAAACGCGTCATCCGGGTCGGGCGAGTGACCGAGCGTCAAAGTCCTTTGTTGCATCGCCGGCAAATTACCGGGCGTCGGCGCGCTGGCAAGTGCCGAACGCTTCTGCCGCCGACGCCCGGCCGCAAGAGCATTGACACCCGATGCAGAAATTCGCCACGTTGACGCCGCAGCAAAAACTTATGAGCACTCCAACAATTCACAACTGGATGGCCTGGGAAGGTGGCGTGGACCTCGTCGCGTTGACGCAGCCGGGCCTCGCCATGCCCAACGTCATCGTTCACGTCGCCCGCATCGTCCACACGCCCGTCGGCAGCGCGCCTAGCGGCATGATTTGCTGGCAGCCGGATCCAAACGCCGCCCCTGCCGTGGTGGGTTTCATTTCGCAAGACCCGAACGTCGGCAAATATTTCGGCCCGAAGATTTTTGGTGGCACGCCGTTCGAGAACGCACCCGTCCTGGCGGCGAAAATCGAAGTGGATAGCGCGCGCGCGCCCGGCGAAATCAGCGCCACCGTGACCGTCGGCAACTTCGTTTTCAAAACCAGCCTGAAAGGTTTGCGCCCGACTGAATTGATCAACCGCCCCCCCGCCGCCATGTCGCCGTTCTGGCAACAAGGTGGCGAAGCCGCGGCTGCCTCGGCCTCGCTCACGGTCAACGGCCAGGAGGTCAAAGTGATCGTCCCGCCCACAGGCATTTCTGGCGGACCGGCGGCCGTTTGGTCGCCCTGCGGTATCTACGCGCGCTGAACCTGCGTCCCCGCTCAATGGTCGCGGGGCAAAACTTCATCGGGAATCAGATCGGGGCTGTATTGCCGTGGGCGGTTGCGGGAAATCCACAGATACCCCACCGGCAACAACGCCAGCGCCGCCAGCACCTTGGTGGCGCTGGATTCCGTCCAGCCCACTCGCATGAAGAAAACCACCGCCGCCAGCGCCAACAGCGCAGCCAACGCCAGCAGCGCCGTCTGCCCCAAATAGCTGCGCGGGGACGCCCCGGCCCAGAACTGACAACCGGGTGCGTGCTGAGGCAGCAGGCGATGCAGTTCCCGGACAAACGCTATGTAACTGCGGGCATCGCCGGGCGCGCTCTTTGCATCCACCGCCCCCTCCGTGCAACAAATCAGTTTGGTGCCATCGCGCAGTTTCAGCCGACAAAGGCAGGAGTTCCATTCATACCGCGAGGGCGCGTACTCCAACCGCACTTCCGCCACTTCCGTCAGGGGGATTCGCCGCGCGGGAATATTTTGCTGCTGGATCGTCAAAGCCTCTCCTTCCAGTGACCATTGTTGCTCACTGTGAAAGGGAGTGCGCCGGGTAAGGTAAGTTGTCATTTGCGGCGCTGGCAGGCTGCCGTTGCCGTATTGGATTGTAAATTCTGAATTCTCTCCAGCTCAGGCAACAGTCGCCCGCACCGCCCAGCGCAGCTTCGCCGGAGCCGATCGTGGATTACCGTTGCGCTCCGCAGCAGAAGGCCGCCGAACCTCCTCGGCTACGGCGCCGTAGTGCCCGCTCCGCAACCCCGCTTCAAAGGCCTTTTTAACCCGGCGGTCTTCTCCGGAATGAAAGGTCAACACCGCCACGCGTCCGCCGGGGTTCAGGCAGGCCGGAAGATGACGCAGGAAGGTTTCCAGCGCGGAGAATTCGTCGTTCACCGCAATCCGCAAAGCTTGAAATACGCGGCGCACGGTCAGGTCCGCTTCCGCTTTGCTCCCGCCCGGATGGTTCTCGCGGATGGTTTTCGCCAGCGCCATCGTCGTAGCGAAATGTTTGCCGGCCAGGACGGCAGCCAGTTCACCCGCTTTCGGTTCGTCCGCATTTTCCACCAGCAGTTCGACCAGCTTGTCGGGTTTGATGCCTTGCAGAAACGCGGAGGCCGGCTGCCCACGCTGAGGATTCATCCGCATGTCCAAAGGTCCATCCAGCTTCACGGAAAATCCTCGGGTCGGGTCATCGATCTGCATCGAGGAGACCCCCAGGTCCGCCAGGATCATGTCCACGCCCGAAATCTGATTCGCGGCCAGCACTTGCGGCAGGCCGGCGAAATTGCTCCGGTGCGCCGTGAAAACTTCTGGCCCAAATCCCAGTTCGCGCAAACGCGCCTCGGTTTTCGGCAACTCGACCGGGTCCGCATCCAGGCCCAGCAATCTTCCGCCCGGCAACAGCCGCGTCAAAACCACCCGCGCGTGGCCGCCGTAACCCAACGTGCAATCCACCGCCACCTCACCGGCGCGCGGCGCGAGCACCTCGAGAATTTCCGCAACCATTATGGGGCGATGCGTGCCGGCCGGCGTTTTGCCCGAGGACAAAACCTTCGCCACCGTCTCCGCGTAGCGCTGCGGATCGTGCTCTTTGTATTTCTCGTCAAACCGCCGCGGGTGCGTGCCGCGATAACGCGGCCGCCGACGATGCGGCGTCGCCGGTGGGGTTGACTCGGGATTGGTAGAACTTGATTCAGACATGTCGTAATTCGATTAGATCTGGTTTCAATCTTCCGGCCGCTCGCCGGCCGGCGCCATCTTCACGAGCTTCGGCATGAACTCGCCGAGCACCTTCACCAAATCGCTCTGCGCTTTCATCACGTCGCGGATATTTTTGTAGGCCATCGGGACTTCGTCGAGGCCGGCGCTGATGAGCGTAACGCCCTGTTGCTTGAGAAAACGATTCACGTCCTTCCAATTGAACTTCTCGTTCGCGGCCTTGCGGCTCATCGCGCGACCCGCGCCGTGCGACGCCGAGTGCAACGACTGCGCATTGCCCTTGCCGCTCACTACGAATCCCGGCGTGGCCATCGAGCCGGGAATGATGCCCAATACGCCCTGCCCTGCCGGCGTTGCACCTTTGCGATGCACGATCACCTCACGCTCCACGCCGCCGATCACGTGCTTCTCTTTCCACGCGAAGTTGTGGTGGTTCTCCAAATCGAGTAGCACCTGCGCACCGAGATGTTCGGCCACATGACGGTGGATGCACGCGTGGTTCGCCGCCGCGTATTGGCCCATCAACTCCATCGCGTTCCAGTATTCCTGGCCTTCCTGCGAATCGAGCGACAGCCACGCGAGCCGTTTCAGCTCGCTCGGCAATTCCGGAAACTGGCTGAAGGCAATCTTGCTATAATGATCACACACCGCCGCACCCGTGCCGCGACTGCCACTGTGCGAGAGCAGCGCGACGTACTGCCCAGCGGGCAGATGTTGCGATGCCCCCTCATCCGGACCTTCTCCCCCAGCGGGGGAGAAGGTGGCCGAAGGCCGGTTGATGGGGCGCGTGAGGTCGCTGTGCGCCGTAAAAATGCCAAACTCCACAAAATGATTTCCGCTGCCGCTCGTGCCGAGTTGCGACCACGCCTTGTCCTTGTTTTGTTTCGTGATCGGGCTGACCGACCAATCCCCATCCAGCACGGCGTGCTGACGACGCTCGCGGAACGACGCCCCCACGCCGAAGCGCGTCTCCGTCTCGATGGCGCGCGTGAGCCGCTCCTGCCGCTGCTCCAGATCACGCACCGGAATGTCCAGCACCGTCATCTTCATGCGGCACGCGAT
>CAYWCK010000188.1:0-9652 GCA_964456685.1 uncultured Bifidobacteriaceae bacterium
GATGCGCTGGAGCTGCGGGCCTTTTTCGTCGCCCTTGTAATACGCGGCGGCCACGGTCGTGAGTTTGAACGCGCCGATGTTGCCGGTGCGCATCACGTGCGGCCCGGCGCACAGGTCAACGAAATCGCCGTTCTTGTAGTAGGAGATCGGCTCGCCCTCGGGAATCTGCTTGAGCAAATCTAGCTTGAACTTGCTGGCGTTACCCGCGCGTTCGGCCAAACCGCCGAGGCGGCCGCTTTTCGCATCCTTTATCGCCTGATCGCGGGTGACCTCAGACTTCTCGAACACGTTGTTCGCCTTGATCTCCTTCTTCATCTCGGCCTCGATCTTCTCGAAGTCCTCAGGCGAGATGCGGTGCCCGCATTCGAGGTCGTAGTAAAAGCCATTCTCGACCGGCGGCCCGTAGGCGAATTGGGCGTCCGGCCACAGGCGCAGGATGGCGGTGGCCATGACGTGGGCGCACGAGTGGCGGATGCGTTCCAACTCCGTCATCTTCGCGCGGTCGTCGAGGGTTTTGCGCTCGGGGTTCACCGCCGGTTGCGGCGCGTTCGGTTGCTGATTTTCTTCGGCCATAAAATTAGACACTAATTGCACGAATGAACACGAATTCGGCTACAATGAAAACCGGCAGGGTCATTCTCTGCCCGCTTCGTGCTAATTCGTGAGATTCGTGTCTCATAAAACAAAAACGCCCCGGACAATCAGTCAGGAGCGTTGGCGTTCATCTCGTTTGAGACGAACGCTTAAATCGTAGTCGTTGTGTTGTTCACCCGAACCATGACGGTGTGGAGGTTAGGAAAGCGCGAATCCTTTAGCAAACCGATTCTCGTTCAGTGCCGGTTGTTGTCGCCGTGGCAGATCATGTCAATGACCACGGTGCTGGCGAGGATGAGCACGTCGTCCTCGCCGCTCGCGATGTCCACGCCGTAAGTGTCGTTCCAGGCGAACCAGCGTTTGGAAACTTCGGCGACCGTTCGCCCGCCGCGGGTGAAGCTGTATTCCATGTCCAGGAAGCTGCCTTGCGCTTCGAGGTCGTCGGGCCCGGGCACATCCACGGTGAACGCACAGCGAAAGAAGGTGAACAGTTGCTTCTTCACCACCGCGAGCAATTCATCGCCGCGGGTGATCTCGTAGGTCGGTCCCCAGGACAAAAGCTTCTGTCGGATGAACGCCAGTTCGTTGCCGTTCAGGTCCTGGAAGGAAAGTTTGTTCCCGAGCGTGAACACTTTGCCGTCCACGAAGAAGACGTCGTTCCCGGCCTCGTTCTTGATGCGGAAATCGTCGCCCCAGCAAAACAGCTTTTGCTTCATTACGTAGCGCATGGCACAGGCAAGCTACGCGGCGGCGTCACTGCGCGCCAATGGAAACTGGCGCGGCTCGATTGCGGAGGCGCGGCTTGATTGCGGCCGGCGGTTCAGGTGAACTTGCGGGCATGCGCTTCCACTTGCTGCTCCGCTTGCGACTCGCCGCGTGGTTTATCTTGGGATTTTGTGCTGTTGCCACTGCGGCGGAGGACGTCAGGCCGTTGTTCGTTGAAGGCTACGCCGGCAATATCAGTTACGCCCAAGGCGAGGAACTGGCGCTGCACGTGTCCACGACCGCGAGTGCCTTCGCCGTCGAGATCACGCGCCTCGGGGCGCAGAATGAAAAGGTCTGGTCGTCCGCCTCGGTTGAAGGCCACGAATATCCGGTGCCGGAAAATGCGTCGTCACACGGCTGTCAATGGCCCGCAGCGGTGAAGATAAAAATTCCGGACACCTGGCGCAGCGGTTACTATCACGTGACGTTGCGGGCGCGCGACGGCGGCGGGAAATATGTTCAGCGCAACAGTCGCGCCGCGGACGGAAGTTGCTTCTTCATCGTGCGCCCGGCGGCGCCGGGCAAGGCGACGAAGATCTTGCTGCAATTTTCCACTCACACTTACAACGCCTACAACAACTGGGGCGGCTTCAGCCTCTACGCGTTCAACGGGCGGGGCGGGAATCAAGGGCGCCGCGTTTCCTATCAGCGCCCGCCGACGAGCCTGTTCAGCAATTGGGAACAGCCGTTTGTCGAGTGGGCGGAGCGGAACGGCTTCGTGTTCGACTTCGCCGCGAACAGCGATCTGGAGTTTCATCCCGAAATGCTGAAGGCGTATCGTCTCGTGCTCAGCGTCGGGCATGACGAGTATTGGTCTGCGCCGATGCGCGATCATTTGGAGAAGTTCATTGCGGATGGCGGCAACGTGGCGTTCTTCAGCGGCAACGTCTGCTGCTGGCAGGTGCGCAGCGAGGACGGCGGCCAGGCGCTCACGTCCTGGAAGCAAAATTTCCTGTGGGATCCGGTTTACGGCGCCCGCGGAAGTTACGCCACGCTCGCGACGCTGTGGAGTCATCACCTCGTCAAGCGACCGGAGAATCAGCTGACCGGCGTGGGCTTTTTGTGGGGCGGCTACCACAAAAGCCACGGCCAGCTCATGGACGCGAGCGGCGCGTACACGGTGCATCGGCCCGAGCACTGGCTTTTTGCCGGCACCAATTTGAAACGCGACGATGCGTTCGGCGGCAAAGACACGATTGTCGGCTACGAATGTGACGGCTGCGAAATGGAGTGGAAGGATGGCCTGCCGTTTCCCACGCATCGCGACGGGACGCCGGAGACGTTCGAAATTCTCGCCAGCGCGCCCGCGCAGTGGCATCCGGACGATTGCCAGTGGTACGACCAATGGGAGAATGGACGCAAAGGCCATTCGGTGCTGGGCGTTTACACGCGGGGCGGGACGGTATTCACCTGCGGCAGCACGGATTGGGCGCACGGTTTGCGCGGCGGCGATGCGGCGGTGGAACGAATCACGCGGAACATTTTGGAGAAACTGGGGAAATGAAAATAAAGTCCCGACTCACCAAGGCGAGACCTGCGACGCCAGCCAAGAAGTTTCCCCAAGCGCTGCTGGCGGACGTGCGGGAATTGATCCTCGCCACGCGTTCACAAGTGGCGCAAGCCGTCAACGCCGGTCTCACGATGCTGTATTGGCAAATTGGCCGGCGCATCCGGACGGACATACTCAAAGAGCAGCGCGCGGAATATGGGGAACGGATTGTCGCCGCACTGGGGCGACAATTGGAACTGGAGTTTGGTCGGGGTTTCAACGAAAAGAACCTGCGTCGCATGATGCAGTTTGCGGAGGTGTTCCCTGACGAGAAGATTGTCGCCGCGCTGCGGCGACAATTGAATTGGACGCACTTCAAATCATTGATTCCACTCGACGACGCGTTGAAGCGCGATTTCTATGCCGAGATGTGCCGGGTCGAGCAATGGAACAAGCGGGTGCAGCATGTCGAGTTGCTGGAGCTGGAGAAGAGCGGAATCCATGTCGCGAGTTATTGGACCAAGGTGCTGCCAAAGAAGCTCCTGGAGCGGAAGCTGCACGACGCAGTCCGGCTGGCAAGGGCGCAATTGGGGGCACGGAGGGAAAAACTGTGATCCGCCGGATTTGTATCTTTTTCGGCTTCATCGCCATCGCGGCGGCGGCAGCCGAGCCCGGCACGTTGCTCCGCGACTTCGACCGCGACGGCGTGGAGGAGAAACTCACCAGCGGTCCGGGGGTGAATTTGATCCAGCGGAAAACTCCAAAGAGCGGGGAATGGGAAAAGGCCGGCTTCGCGTTGCCCGACGGCGTGGCTTTGGTGGATGAATCGGGTCGCGACGCCGGGTTGCGCTTCGTTGATCTGAATGGCGACGGGTTCGACGACCTCTTGTTTTCCAATCCGAGTCGCTACGCCATTCACCTTTGGTCCAAGACTGTGCGGCTCGATCTCGGCTGGACGAAGGGTTGGTCGCAATTCGTTCGCGCCGCAGAACGCACCGGTGCAAGCAACGAACCGCCCTCGCTCGTCGGAGCGGAGGTGGGCGTCGAGCACGGCGAGTTGGTCATCACTCATCCGGCGAGTGGCGGGCAACCGGCGAAAGTCCAACGCGTGAACCTGAATCAGCTCATCGCCTTCGACATGCCGCCGCCCAAATCGCCGACCGAAGCGCTGGCCAGTTTTCACGTGCGGCCGGGATTTCGCATCGAATTGGTCGCGGCCGAGCCGGTCGTCGTTGATCCGATCAACTTCGATTGGGGCTCGGATGGAAAACTCTGGGTCGTGGAGATGCGCGATTATCCGCTGGGACTGGACGGCAAAGGCAAACCCGGCGGCGTGGTCAAAGTGTTGGAGGACGCGGATGGCGACGGACGTTACGAGAAGGTCACGGTGTTTCTGGAGAGCATTCCGTTCCCGAGCAGCGTGATGCCGTGGAAGAAGGGCGCGCTCATCGCCGCGGCGCCGGATTTGTTTTACGCGGAGGACACTGATGGCGATGGCCGCGCGAATGTGCAGAAGGTTTTGTTCACCGGCTTCAATCCGGGCAACCAGCAGCATCGGTTCAACGGCTTCGAGTGGGGGCTGGATGGCTGGCTCTACCTTGCCAATGGCGAAAGCGGCGGCCGGGTGAATTCATTGGCGAACGGCGAAGTCCTCTCCATGAGCGGCCGCGATCTCCGCGTGCGACCGGACACCGGTGAAATGGAAACCGTGTCCGCACAGACGCAATTCGGCCGGCGGCGCGATGATTGGGGAAATTGGTTCGGCAACGACAACCCCACCTGGCTTTGGCACGTCACCGTGCCCGAGCATTACCTGCGGCGGAATCCCAAGCTGGCGGTGCGCAACGTCCGCCACGTGCTCGCCAACTACGACGACTCGACCCGCGTTTTTCCGGCGAGCCGGGCTATGGTGCGGCCCAATCAGCCGTGGTCGTTGAATCACGTGACCAGCGCGTGCAGCCCGTGTCCGTATCGCGACGATTTGTTTGGGGTGGAGTTCGCGGCGAGCGTTTTCATCAGCGAGCCGGTCCACAATGCGATTCACCGGGAAGTGCTCGTGCATGACGGTGCCGGCTTCACAAGCCACCGCACGCCCGGCGAGGAGCAGGGGGAATTTCTCGCGAGCACGGATAATTGGTTTCGCCCGGTGACCACGAAGACCGGCCCGGACGGCGCGCTTTACATCGCCGACATGTATCGGTTCGTCATCGAACATCCGGAATGGATTTCCGCCGAGATGCAGGCGCGGCTCAATTTGCGGGCGGGCGAGGACAAAGGGCGGATTTACCGCATCGTGCCCGAAGGCAAACCGCGCCGCGCAATTCCCAATCTGGCGAAGTTGAGCGCGCGCGAACTCGTCGCCGCGATGGACAGCCCAAACGGCTGGCAGCGTGACCTGGCGCAGCGGTTGTTGATGGAACGTGGCGACAAATCTGTGGATGAATCATTGCGGGAATTGCTCAAAGCTACACACGCGCCGCAGGTCCGGTTGCAGGCGATTGCCACGCTTGGTTTGCTGGGCGCCCTCACTCCAGAAACACTCACAAGCGCAATGACGGATCCGCATCCCGCCGTTCGCTGCGAAGCGCTCCGGCAAAGCGAAGCGCTGGTGGGCACGGCCGACTCACTTTTCCCAGCGGCGGCGGCGCTCGCGACGGACAGCGACGCGGCCGTACGGTTGCAAGCAGCGTTCTCACTCGGAGCGTGGCCTGCCGAAAAGTCCGAACTCTTGCTCCGCGCGCTGGCCGCGCGTGACGATGCCGATGAACTCTTGCGAACGGCGGTGATGTCGTCGTTGTCGCCCGAGAGCGCATTGTTCGCCCAGATCAATTCGAAGGCGCCGATTCCCAAACCAGCTGCGACGGTGGCGCTGAAGACATCGTCTTCCGATCGTGCCGAGGTGATCGCAAAGTACATCGGGGTCGAAAAGTTAACCGGTGATGCTGGCCGCGGGCACAAACAGTTTCAGGCGCTTTGCATTCCGTGCCATCGCCTGCGTGGCGAAGGCAGCGAAGTGGGGCCGGACCTTGGCATGGTGGCGGACAAGCCGGTCGAGTGGTTGCTCACGGCGATTCTCGATCCGAACCAAGCCGTCGAAGCACGCTACCGCGCGTGGACGATCAGGTTGAAGTCGGGCGACGAATTGTCCGGATTAATCTCTGCGGAGACGGCGAACAACATCGTCATCAAGATGGCCGGCGGTCTGGAGCACGCGGTTCTACGCAGCGACATCGAGGTCATGACCCAATCGAAACTATCGTTGATGCCGGCGGGATTTGAGTCCGCGCTCGGGCCACAGGACCTGGCGGATTTGTTGCGCTGGCTGCGGGCGCCGTAAGCGGCGCGTCGGCTTGCTTTTTTCGAGCCGCACATTGCCGCCGCTGATGTGGGCCGTGATGAGCTGGCCACCGCCATTGACTTTGCTGCGCGTCTTACTCCGCGCGATGCTCGATGCGTTGCCGGTAGAGAAAACGAATGGTCTCCATGGAGAGGGTGGCGGCGCCAGCCTCGGCCAGCTTGGCGGTCGTGACTTTTTCGTGGCGGATCTTCTGGAGTTCGCCGGCGTCCAGCCAATAACCCGCGCAGTTGGGGCAATGATCCACCTCGACCTGTTTGAGCGCGCTGAAGAAATGTCGCTTGAGTTTGACACCCTCACAACGTGGGCAGGCGCGTTTGCGGGAGTAGTCCACCTTTATGATCGGATTGCGTTGGATGCGCAGAAGGTATTCCGTGGGCACATCCTGGCGATCGTCCACGCGTTCCAGCTCGAATGCGTCGAGCCAGAGACCACCGCAGCCGCCGTGGCAGGCGTCCACGGTCACGCCGCCCATGGGCATTTCGGTCATCTCAAAGTCACAGGCCGGGCATTTCATGAACCAACGCATAACATGCCCCGCCGGGAATGCCAGATTTCTCTGCGCCGTCGTCGGGACGAGGGTTGAATCGGAACTTTCCAAACGCAGCCCGTTGCGTAACTTGGGCGGCAAATTATGAACCAACTCGACCGCCGCAATTTTCTTAAAGCCTCCGCACTGAGCGCCACTGCGCTTGCCAGCCTGTCTGCCACCACGGATGCGGCAGCCGGGTTCGGCCGCAAGGTCGAAATCAAAGTCTCCAAGGGGGAAGTGATCCTGTTCCAAGGTGACTCGATCACTGACGCGGGGCGCAGCCGCGACACGGGCAAGACCGACGTGGCGAACAATCAGCCGGGGTTGGGCAATGGCTACGCGTGGCTGGCGGCTTCGCAACTGCTGGTGGACCGCCCGGCGGATGGCCTGCGCATTTTTAATCGCGGCATCAGCGGCCATAAAGTTTTCCAACTCGCCGACCGTTGGCAGGGTGATTGCATTGATCTCAAGCCAGACGTGCTGAGCATCCTGATCGGCGTGAATGATTTCTGGCACACGCAGGATCCGCGGCTCGGCTACAAAGGCACCGTGGAAATCTACGAGCGCGATTACATGGCGCTGATCGAGCGGACGAAGAAAGCGTTGCCGAAAGTGAAACTGGTGCTGTGCGAGCCGTTCGTGTTGCGCTGCGGTGCGGTGAAGGATTCGTGGTTTCCCGAGTTCGACAAGTATCGCGCCGCCGCCAAGCGTGTCGCGGAGAAACACCACACCGCCTTCGTGCCGTTTCAAGCCATGTTCGACGCCGCGATCAAGATCGCGCCGCCGGAGCATTGGGCGGGTGATGGCGTACATCCCAGCGCCGCCGGTGCGGCGTTGATGGCGCACTTCTGGTTGAAGGCCGTCGGCGCGTAACGCGCGGCGTCATTTCGCGGCCACGAGTTTCACGTAGTCGAGGCCGAACATGTAGGCTTTGACGGCCTTCTCGTTCGCGCCGGTGATCTTTACGGACAGCTTGTGGTCGCCCGTGGTTAATTCCAGCCGGCCCAAATCCAATTCACCCGTCGGCACCACTCCGTCGTTGTAGAGGTCAATCGGCCTGCCGAGTTTTTGTCCGTCGAGCGCGAACTGCACGATGCCGTAATCCACGGCCTTCGTGAGTTGCGCGAGCAGCTTGTAATTGCCGGATTCTTTCACCGGCAACGCCAGCACGAGTTCGTCGCCGAGCTTGGCATTGATCCACCAGAGGTGTGCGTCGTTGCTCCAGCGGTCGCCGAAGCCCGTCATATCCTGCTCCTGCGGATCGCCGCCGGTCTTGGAAAAAATCTTCATCGTCTCGCCTTCGATGGCGCCCGGGTTCTTTTTCGCCGGTGGTTGGATGTAGTAACCGACCCGCTCCGCGAGCGGCACCGGCGGATAAGGGTCTTTGCCACCGGGCGCGAGATACCAATAGACCGTGGAGGCGTAGAGCGTGGGTTTGTCGTTCGGAAAATATTTTTCGATCGCACCTTCGAACGATTCGTGGAACGGGATCTGGTCGGCAATCTGCCAGCGGTTGACCGAGATGTGGCCTTTGCAGTTGCCGGAATTGAAGGTCTGGTTGTGCAACGGATGGAAAAATAACTTCGCGCTGCTCCACGCGTAGCCAAAGTAATCCTCCGAGCCGGTCCCGATAGTTGAAGGGAACTTCTCGCCGTCCACGAAGAATTTTTCATCGCCCTCGCCCCACCAGCCGCCGCGCGGACTCCAGATGTGCAGCATCACGCCGACGAACCGGCCGGCGCCGGTCGTCTTGAGCATCGTCCAGTCAATCTTGCGCTCCGGTTCGGCGGGCAGGAACGCGTCACGATGCCACTTGGCGTGGAAACGGGCGTAACGGCCAAGATTGCCGGCGAGCTTTTGCTGATAGATTTCGTATTTGATCTGGCGCGTGGTTTTGCCTTCGTTGCGCAGCTTGACCTCGGCCGACTTGGCGAATGGCATGAACCAGTTCGCGTAGAACCAACCATCCTCCGTCAACCCGCACGGCAGTGAACGATACTTGTTCGCACCCGGCGCCGTGCCGAAGAAATCTCCCAACGACGTCCATACACTCGGGCTCTGTTCGCCGTCCCACTTGATTTGCAGCACGCATTCGCGCAACACGTCGCGCTCTTCGGCCGTCAACGGCGGATCGAAGCGCACGCGCATGCAGGTGATGGCACTCGGACCTTCCAGCGTCGCCGTGTCCTCGCTGTTGTTGCCGGCAAGCTCGCCGTCGCCACTTACTTTGGTGAAGCGCGAAGAAATGTTCTGCGGTCCGGAGGCGGCGAGTGCGCCGTTCGCCGCGTCGAGCGCGGCGCTGTCGGCGGCCGATAACTCACGCTTGAATGTCGGCATTTCTGTTCCCTTCGGAAACGTTGTGTAAACGAACTGGTAGTAAGCGCCCCAGCCTTTGTCGCCGACGATCTTGCAGGATTTCTGGTAGGGAATCGGCGTGTAGTTGTTGTAACCGTTGGCCGCCGTCGTATGCACGAGCAGCGGCCGTGTGAACGGCGCTTGCTTTCCGGTGAAGTAATCAATGAACGGCAAGTCCACCGCCGGCTCTCTCGCGCCGTCGAGATAGATTTTCACATGGCCGTCCTTCGCCGTCGCGGACCAGATGCGCCAGATGCAACCCGGCCCTTCCATCTCGGCAAAGACTTCGATGTCGCCTTCTTTGCGGATGATGCCGGCATTGTCGCCGTTGGCGTCCCAGCGGATGTATTTGCCGGTCGCGGGATCGTATTTGCTCGCGCGGTCGTAGCTGGACCATTGCTTCGTCGTCTCGCCGGGCGTGGGCAACGTGGCGAGATGTTCGAGGTCGGTGATCCGCTTGACGAGATCGATGTAGGTGAGTTTCTCCTGCGCTGCTGCTACGAGCGTGAGCGCGGTGGACAATGCCCCCGCAAGAATCAGGTTTCGCATACCATTTCCTTTC
>CAYWCK010000189.1:0-9640 GCA_964456685.1 uncultured Bifidobacteriaceae bacterium
ACTTTGGTTTGCACCCGGCCTGCGCGAACTTGCAAGCCATGGCCAATGGCACCGGCGCGTTCGCAGGCAAACGCCGGCTCTCCTTTCTCTCGAACGTCGGCACGCTCGTGCAGCCGATCACGAAGGCGCAGTTCAACGCTTGGGAGAACGGCCAGAACGCCGCGTTGCCGGTGCCGAAGGCGTTGTTTTCCCACAGCGATCAGATCGAGCAATGGCAGACGGCCGTGCCGCAGGGCATGGCGCAATTGAGCGGTTGGGCGGGACGTTGCGCCGACATCCTGCACAGCTATTACAATGATCCCGCCAACTCGATGAGCATTTCGCTCGGCGGCAACAATGTGTTCCAGGTCGGCAACACAACGCAGCAATTCGTCATCACGCCCGGCGGCGCGCTGTCCTTCGAAGGCAATAGCGGCGGCGCAAATCCGAATCCGCTCCAGATCAAGAACGCCGCGTTGCGCAACACGCTGGACCAGCATTACACAAATCTGCTGACGGAAAGCTTCTCCCGGCTCACCAAGCAAAGCGACGACGCACAGCAGAATTTTCAGACGCAATTTGATTCCGCCAACGCCCAACTCGGCGGCGCCGTGGACGCGCTGTTTCCGCCAACGAATTACATCGCCACCACACTCAAGGCCGTGGTGAAGACGATCAAGATTCGCAGTCAGCTCGGTTTGCGGCGGCAGACTTTCTTCGTGCAATACGGCGGCTGGGATCATCACGGCGAATTGCTCAACACGCAGGCGGGCATGTTGTCCGTGCTCGACACCGCCATCGGCGCGTATCAGCAGGCGCTCGAAATGCTCGGGCTGCAAAATGATGTGGTCACGTTCACGGCGTCAGACTTCAGCCGCACGCTGCGCTCGAACGGCCGCGGCACGGATCACGCCTGGGGCGCGAACGCGCTGGTGTTCGGCGGCAAAGTGGACGGCGGAAAAATTTTCGGCACGTATCCCGATCTGACGCTCGACGGACCGGACGACGTGGGCCGCGGCGGGCGGTTGCTGCCGAGCACCGCCGTCGATTTGTATTTCGCCGAATTGCTGCGTTGGTTTGGTGTGTCAGGCGGCAACATGAGCTACGTACTGCCCAACGTGGCGAACTTCTGGAATCCAAATTCCGGCACCGCGCCGCTGGGTTTTGTGCTGCCGTGAAGCGGACAGGCCTAATCGCCCTCGTCGTTCTGGTCCTGCTCGCCATCGGAATTTGGCTGGTGCGGCAGTCGCAACCCGCGCCGCTTGCGAATTTGACCAATGAGTCCTCTGCGACGCCTGCCACCCCATCCGCTTCGCCCGTAACCCGCACAAATTTTCTCGGCGAAACCATTCTCCGCGGCTACGCCGAAACCAACCTTCCACCGGAGAACGATCTCACGCTCATCACCCGCCTGATGGAGAATTCGTTGCTGCTCCTGAAGGCCGCCGCAAATCGCCCGCTCAGCGCGAACGAAGACTGGGCGGATTTACTCCGCGGCAAGAACGCGGCGCACGAGGAATTCCTTCCCGCAATCCACGTCGCGCTGAATGCCAAAGGCCAATTGGTGGATCGCTGGCAAACGCCGCTGTTCTTTCACGCGCTCGGCGGCGGCCGCTTCGAGTTGCGCTCGGCCGGCCCCGACCGAAAGCTTTGGACCGCTGACGACATCCATCGCAACGCCGACGGCTCCTTCCGTCGCGGCGCGCAATTGAATCCCTCGAGCCTCGCGAATCCGTCAACGAACTGGTAACCGCATTCGCCAAAAGAAAAAGGCCAGACCGGGTGGCCTGGCCTTTGAAACTTTGCGGACCGATTACTTCGCGCCTTGGTCAATCCACGCGCGCACCAAACCGACTTGCTCCGCCGTCAGCGGCTTGGCCGGCGGTTGATTGCCGCCGGGACGTTGACCCTGACCGCCAGCCGGCGCGTTCGTGCCATGTTGGCCGCCGGATCCGCCTTCAGGACGTTTGCCACCTTTCCGGCCGCCCCCGGGCCCGCGCTTCGGCGGCATCGCGGTTTCCGGATCCAATTGCGAGACAGATTCCACCAACAAACTCTTGGCGCTGTCGCCTTTGACGACGACCGGGCCTTCTTTGCTGCCCTTCAGGACGTTTTGCAGCGTGTCGAGACGCAAGCCACCTTTGGGCCGCTCCGCACCGTGACAACGGATGCACGAGGCTTCAAATAGGGGTTTGATGTCCTTCTCGAAGGAGACATCCTTCTTGGTAGCTGCCGGCGGAAGCTTGGAAACATCAATGCCGGCCATCGCCGTCAAGCTCACCGTCGAAATCAAGGTCAGAATCAGTTTGGGTGCGTTATGCATGTTTGTTTAGTTTGATTTGGTCGCGAACACGAAGGCAAGACGGCGGAGAAGCCCAAAAGGTTCCATCTTTCTTGTTGGCGGCGTTCAACACCCTCACGCCAGCAATTCCGGAATCACCTTCGCGCCGCTCACAACTGTGTCCGTCAGGCTGTCGGCGCGGCCTTCGTGCGGGTAGGTCAGTTTCTGGTGATCGAGCCCGAGTGCGTGCAGCAGGGTTGCGTGCAGATCGTAAACGCGCACCACGTCATGCACAGCTTTGTAACCGAAGTCATCCGTGCCGCCGTGCGTGTAACCGCGCTTGAAGCCGCCGCCCGCAATCCACAGCGTGAACGCGTGGCGGTTGTGATCGCGACCATCCTTGCCCTGCGAAATCGGCAGCCGGCCAAACTCACCGCACCAGAGGACGATGGTTGAATCGAGCAGCCCGCGCTGTTTCAGATCCTTCACGAGCGCGGCGCTCGGTTGATCGGTCATCAGGCAAAGGTCCTTCAGCTTCTCCGCGTTTTTGTCGTGCGTGTCCCACGGCTGGCCGCTCAAATAAATCTGCACGAACCGCACGCCCTGCTCGACGAGCCGCCGCGCCATCAGGCAGCGCTTGGCGTAATTCGCCGTCGCTCCGTTCGTGTGATCCAAGCCGTAGAGCTTTTTCGTCTCCGCCGACTCGCTGTTGAGATTCAACACATCCGTCACCGAAGTTTGCATCTTGGCTGCCATCTCGTAATTGCTGATGCGCGCGGCTAGCTCCGAGTTCTCCGGGTGCTCACGGAGATGTGCGGCGTTGAGCTTGCTGAGCAACTGCAACTGATTCGCTCGCGCTGCTGCCGGAATGTCGTCGGGCGTGGCGAGATTGAAAATCGGCGAGCCGGAGGAACGGATTTGCGTGCCTTGATAAATCGCCGGCAGCCAGCCGCTCGTCCAGTTGCGAATGCCGTCCACCGGCAGTCCGCCCGGATCGGAGAGCACGACGTAAGCTGGCAAATCCTGTCGCTCGGTGCCGAGACCGTAGGTGACCCACGAACCCCAAGTCGGCCGGCCGGCTTGAAATTTTCCGCTGTGAATGATCCGCAGCGCCGACTCGTGATCCACCGAATCCGTCGTCATCGAGCGGATGAGCGTCATCTCGTCCGCAATGCCGGCCATGTGCGGAATCAGTTCCGAGAACTCGCCACCCGACTGCCCGTGCTTAGCGAACTTGAATGGCGACTGCAACAGCTTGCCCGCCTGCTTGTCGAAATGAATTTCCAAATCGCCGCCGGGATAATCCTGGCCGTCGCGTTTGTTCAACTCCGGTTTCGGATCGAACAAATCCATCTGGCTCGGACCGCCGTGTTGGAAGAGGCAGATGACTGACTTGGCCTTCGCCGGAAAGTGCGGCGGCTTCGGTGCAAGCGGCGCCGCAGCGGGCACGATGTGACCCGTCGGCGCGGCCTTCGCTTCCAAAGCTGCCAGGTGCGACAGCGCGAGCCAGCCCAATCCACCGGCGGTGTAGCCGAGAAACGCGCGGCGGTTCAGCGAAAAATTTGTGCGGCCAGGGCTCATGGCGTGATTGGTTGCTCGCTTCTTTCGCGCATTTTCATTCCAGATACAAGAACGCATTGCTCGCGAAAATCATCTGGCAGAAATCGGTCCAGGCCCGTTCGCTTTGATCCGCTTTGCCGGCGTAGCTGGCGGCCTGCGCGCGCAGGAATTCTTCGGCGGCGGATTGTTCCTCCGGCTTCGGCTTCCGCCCGAACGCCAACAGCATCGCCTGCTCGATCCGGCGCGTTTGATCCGCACCGCAATCCTTCTCCAAATGCGCGGCGAAGGCCCGACTGCGCGCGCGCAGGAAATCCGAGTTCAGCATCGCCAGCGATTGCAGCGAAACCGTCGAAGGATTCCGCCGCGTGGCGTTCGGACTCATTTGTGCAGTATCGAAAACTTGCAGCAACGTCACGGGATGCGTGCGGCGTTGCTGGAGATAGAGCGAGCGGCGCTTTGCTCCGGGAGTGGACTCCTCGACGGTCACCTGCCCGTCATCGCGCGTTTTGGCCGGCACGTACGGCCCGCCCATTTCGTGATCCAGTTCGCCGGAGACGGACAGCATCGCGTCACGAATGGATTCGGCATCCAGCCGCTGCGTGGGAAAGCGCCACAGGAGCTTGTTGTCTGGATCGGCGGTGAAAGCCTCTTCGTTCATCGCCGCGCTCTGCCGATACGTGGCCGACAAGACAATTAAGCGATGCAAAGATTTTAGCCGCCAACCGGACTTGATGAATTCGGTCGCGAGATAATCCAGCAGCTCTGGATGGGTCGGTTGGGCGCCGGTCAGGCCAAGGTTGTCCACGGTAGCCACGAGGCCCTCGCCAAAATGCTGCTGCCAGACGCGGTTCGCCAGCACGCGCACCACCGCTGAATTTTCAGGAGAAGTCAGCCAGCGCGCCAACGCCAGCCGGCGGCCGGAGGATTTCAACTCGCGCACCGGCTGATAAGTATTGTCCGCGCGACAGAACACCGCTGGTACACTTGGCTCGACTTCGCGACCTTCGTTGGCATAAACGCCGCGCACCAGCAGCCGATGGCTGGCGGTCTCGCCCCCACGCTCGGTCAACGTTGCGATTTGCGGCAGGGCTTGCGGCTTTTCTTTTTCGTGACGCTTCAGCGAAGCCTGCAAACTTTCAAAGCCGGGCGTGAGTTCCGGAAACCGTTTCGCCAACTCCGCATCCTTGAACTCGAGAATCGCCTCGTTGGTTTTGACCAACTGCTTCATTTCCTCGGTGCGATCTTTTTCCTTCGTGTCGAGCGCCTTTTGGAGCGCCGTGCGTGCCGGTTCGGGCAACTTTTCCAGATTCTCGCGCTGCGCGACTTTGCGGAACGGCGCGAGCAAACCTTCGAGGCTGTCCTTCAGCGCTTTGATTTCACGCTCGGACTTTTCGAGTTCGTGTTTGTTTGCTTCCCGTGCCGCGCGCGTGCCGACGGTCAGCGCGCGCTCGTTCGGTTTGAGCCAGTGCGCCGGATCAAACGCCGGACGCAGGACCGCCTGGAGGGAATAATATTCAGCCTGCGTAACCGGCTCGAACTTGTGATCGTGGCAACGCGCGCACTGCATGGTTACGCCAAGAAATGCCGAGCCGAGAATCTGCACGTTGCCCTCGAGCACCGAGTAACGATCCACTTTCAGTTCGAGCGGATTGCCGTCGCTCTCGCCCGTGCCGTCCGGCGCGTTGCGCAGAAAATGCGTCGCGATGAGCAGGTCCTCGTTCTCCGGCGTGATGTCGCCATCCGGCTCGAAGCGAGCGAGTTCATCGCCGGCGATTTGTTCCTGGATGAACTGATCGAACGGCTTGTCTGCGTTGAGCGAGCGCACGACGTAATCGCGATACTTGTAGGCGAGCGGCCGGTCGCTGTCGGCATTGAAATAGCCGTTCGAGTCGGCGTAACCCGCGGCATCAAGCCAGTGCCGACCCCAGCGCTCGCCATACTGCGGCGACGCCAGCAAACGCTCAACCACCCGCTCGAAGGCTTTTGATGATTTGTCTGCGAGGAAGTTCTTGATCTCGTCCGGCGTCGGCGGCAGGCCGGTGAGATCGAATGTCACGCGGCGCAGCCAGGTTTGCCGGGGCGCTTCGCGCGTTGGAGCAAGTCCCCGCTTCTCTAACTTCGCGAGAATGAAATTGTCCACCGCGGTTCGCGGCCAAGACTTCTGCTTCACTTTCGGCGGCTTGGCGGGCTGGAACGGTTTTGCAGACCAAAACTTCGATCGGTCAACTGCTTCGCCAGCCAGCTTGAGCGTGCTGGAACTCTCCTCCGCGCGCGGATCGGGTGCGCCCATCTTCACCCACGCTTCGAGGTCGGCGACTTGTGCTGCCGAAAGCTTTTCCTTCGGTGGCATCTGCAAATCCTTGTCCGTGTACCGCACCGCCTTGATAAGCAGACTTTTCTCCGGCTCGCCGGGTACGATGGCCGGCCCGGTGTCGCCGCCGCGGAGGACACCATCGCGTGTATCCAGCCGCAATCCACCTTTCAATTTCTTCGCCGTCGCGCTGTGGCATTCGTAACAGCGCTCGACGAGCAGAGGACGGATTTTTTCCTCGAAGAAATTGAGCGCCGCCGCATCGGCGCAGCGCGCGGATTCCCCGGATCCAATCGCGATACAGACGCACACGACCTGCACCCAAAGGGGGCGAATTATCATGTGCTCGCGGTTGAACATGGGCGGAGTCGCACTACTAAACGGCCCGGTTCGGACCGTGGCGAGCCAAAAATTGATGGCGAGGAGAAAGCGGTCCGTCGGCCAAACAGGAAATCAGCCGGATTTCTCAGGCCAAAAAGTGCCCAGTTTTGCACAACGGGCGGTGAGACGGGGCTGGACGCCGGGCGAAAATTCCTCAAGAGCAACGAAACCGCCATGCAAGAACTTCAATTACTCCACGACGCGATCCTCAAGGGCGACGCCAAGACCGCGAAAGCCATCACCGAACAAGCGCTCGCCGCGGGCGCAGTGCCGCTGGACCTCGTGCAAAAATACATGGTCCCCGCGATGGGCGAAGTCGGGCGACGGTTCGAGTGCGAAGAATACTTTGTGCCGGAGCTGCTGCTCTCGGCCCGCGCTATGAAGAGTTCCCTGGAACTAATCCGCCCCCGCCTCGTCGCGAGCGGGGTGCAGCCGACCGGACGCGTGGTCGTCGGCACGGTGAAGGGCGACTTGCATGACATCGGAAAAAATCTGGTCGCGGCGATGCTGGAAGGCGGCGGCTACGAAGTCATTGACCTCGGCGTGAACGTGACGCCGGAACAATTCGTCGCGGCGGTGAAGGAGAAAGGCGCGCAGATCGTGGCGCTGTCGGCTTTGCTCACGACGACGATGCCGGCGATGAAAACGACGGTGGACGCGTTGAAGCAAGCGGGCGTTCGCGATCAGGTGAAAGTGCTCGTCGGCGGCGCGCCGATTTCGCAGCGGTTCGCGGAGGAGATTGGCGCGGATGGTTACGCCGAGAGCGCGGCTGGCGCGGTTGGTTTGGCGAAAAAGGTGACGGCCTAAAGGTGCGGCATGAACACCGACCAACTCTACCAGGAACGGCTCGCGCGCTATCTCACCGCGCTGCGCAACGAGAAGCCGGACAAGATTCCCATCCGCCCGTTCGTCGCGGAGTTCACCGGAAAATATGCCGGCCTGACTTCGCAGCAAGTGGCGCATGATTACAACTTCGCTTTTGAAGCGGCGGTGAAGTGCGCGAAGGAGTTCGATTGGGACGCGGTTGTAGCGAACATGGTTTACGTCTGGACCGGCCTCGCGCAGGCGGCGGGGCTGCGTTACTACGGCATTCCGGGCATCGGCATTCCGCACACGACGGGTTTCAACTTCATCGAGCCGCCCGAGGATCAGGCGTTCATGCGCGAGGACGAATACGATGCGTTGATCGACGATCCCACGGGTTTTCTCTACAACGTCTGGTTGCCGCGCGTTTCGACGGAAGTCGCCCGCATCGGCCAGCCGGCGACGCATCGCAACAACATCGCGCTCGTGAAGAGTTCGATGGCGATGCTGGCTTACTTCTACGCGTTCGGCCCGCAAATCCAACGGCTGCGGGACGAATGCGGAACGGTTTCAGCCATCGCGGGAATTTTCAAAGCGCCCTTCGACATCATCGGCGACAAATTGCGGGGCTACGTCGGACTGACCATGGACATGGCGACGCAGCCGGACAAAGTGCTGAAGGCTTGCGAAGCGTTGATGCCGCACCTTACGCACGTCGGGCTCACGACGGCGGACGCCGCGAAGCAAGTGCCGATCGGATTCTGGATGCATCGAGGCTGCGTGCCTTTCATCAGCCCGAAGCAATTCGCGTCGCACTACTGGCCAACGCTCAAGCCGTGCATCGAGGAATTTTGGAAGCACGGCAACCAAACGCTCTTCTACGCCGAGGGCAAATGGGATCATCATCTCGATGATTTCGCGACGTTGCCCGAGCGGAGCATCGTTTTTCACGTGGATCGCGGCGACATTTTCCTCGCGCATAAAAAACTGCATCACAAGTTCGCCCTCAGCGGCGGCATCCCGAACGTGTTGCTCAGTTACGGCAAGCCGGACGAAGTGCGCGCGCACTGCAGGAAGGTCATCGAGGGCGTGGCGCAGGATGGCGGTTACATCATGGACGCCAGCGCAATCATGCAGGACGACACGAGCGTTGAGAACATGCGCGTGCTGACGGATTTCACGCGCGAACACGGCGTTTATTCGGCGCGGTCCAATCAAGCGGCCACGCCGCTCCGCCCGTGCGACGGCTCGGATGTTTCCACGCTCACAGGTTTGTCCGGTCGGTCGGCGCCGCGTGTGAAGCCGGGCGTGTGTCTGCCTTGGGAGGAAAGAGTGAAGGAACTGCCCCCGATCACCGGCGATCAAGATCTCGTGAAGCGCGTCTGGGAAAACGTGGATGCATTGGGCAATACTTACATCTGGCAACTGTTGCTGAGTTTTTAGGAGTCGTATGAGTCGTGTCAGCTTGATGTTGATTGCGTGTCGTGTGTTCGAACGCGAATTGGAGGTGTTGGCGCGCACGGCAAAGACGGACCTGCAGATTCATTACATCGAGATCGGCCTGCACGAGCGTTCGAGCCATGAACTCGGCGCGGCGCTGCAACTCGCCGTGAACACCGTGCCGGACGATGACGTCGATGTAGTTGGGCTGGCTTACGGGCTTTGCAATCGCGGCATCGTGGGGCTGAAGTCGCACGGGCATCCGTTGGTCATTCCGCGCGCGCACGATTGTCTCGGCATTTTGCTGGGCAGTTCGCAGCGTTACCTCGCGGAGATGGACAAACAGCCGGGCACTTATTTTCAGAGCGCGGGATGGATCGAGCATCTGCCGGCGGACCGGACACTGCGACCGCTTTCTGCGGGAGGCGTCATCAACGCCAGCGGAATGGGCAACAGCATGGAGGAACTCATCGCGAAATACGGCGAGGAGAACGCAAAATTTCTGGTCGAAGAGCTGGCCAACATGACAAAGCATTACAAACGTCTGGCCTACATTTCCACGCCCGTGAAAGACGGCGAAAAGCGCGAGCAAAAAGCCTGCGAAATCGCCGCGAGCCGGGGCTGGAACTTCGAGCGCCTGCCGGGCGACCTCGGCTGGTTGCGGCGCCTAGTGGACGGCGAGTGGGACGACAAGGAGTTCCTCACGGTGAATCCCGGTCAGCACGTTGTCCTGCGCTACGACGAGAAGATCATCGGCGCGGAGTCGCACTGATCAATCCGCCTTCATTTCAGGTTTTGAGTTGGCTTGCCGGCGTATTTCTTCGCCATAATTCCCGCCGATGATTTCTGTGGTTGAACCGCAACCCGCCGGCGTGGATTTGGTC
>CAYWCK010000190.1:0-9624 GCA_964456685.1 uncultured Bifidobacteriaceae bacterium
TGATCGCACCCGAGGGATCCGGATAAATTCCCAGCACCGGAATCAGGCCGATGGCGGCAACTTGCCCCGTCACCGAGCCCGCAGGACTGCTCACAACCACGGCATAACGACCGGCGCGGTTGAATTGAAACCCATTCAGCGCATAACTCGAACCCGTCGCGCCGGCGAGATTCGTGCCGTTGAACTGCCATTGATAAGTGAACGGCCCCGCGCCGGTCACGCCGCTGACTTGCAGCGTCGTGTTCGAACCGGCCACGACGACAAAGTTTGAACGCGCGAGATTGATGGCCGGTGGATTCACCCCCACCTTTGTGAGGAACGCATCGTTGCCACCAGCGCTGACGAGATTGCTCGACGTGCCGAACGCGGACGTGCCGGTGAAACGCCCGGCGAGATAAAGTTTGCCCTCCGCATCCATCGCGGCGCTGTAACCGGCCGCGCCAAGGCGTTGCACCCAGAACGGCGTGCCGTCGCTCGCGCGATACTTCACAACGAAACCTTGCCCGATGGAACTGTTCAAACTCAGCCCCTCCTGCGTGCCCGAGCCGGTGATGCCGCCCGCGAGCACGGGGTTGCCGAACGCGTCGAGCGCCAGTCCGTTTGCAAAAAGATAATCCGACGTGCAACAGCCAATGGCATTGGTGCGCGTCCAGATCACGTTGCCGGCGACGTCGTATTTCGTCAGCAGAAACGTCTGGCCGTAATCGCGTTTGTATGCGGTGGCGTAAATCGCGCCGTAGCGATCGGCCATGATGTTCTGGCCGAAACCAGAACCACCCAACCCGCGCCGAAGCCACTGAAGATTTCCGTCACGGTCATACTTCGCGACGAAGCTGGTCGCGTTGCCGAAAGTGAAAATGCTATTCGTGTTGGTGATACTGCCGCTGCCGAGGTTGAGCGAACCAAACAAAAATCCGGTCAGATAAACATTCGTTTCCGCATCGACGCAAACGCCGCTCCCTTGCGAGTAATTCGTGCCGCTCGTGGTGCGCGCCCAGAGCACGTTGCCGTCAGGGTCGAATTTCGCCACGAACATATTCGTCGAGCCGCTGTTGGTTAGCCCGATGTTGCCGAACACCGCGCCGGCGTGGAACGAGCCGGTGAGATAGGCGTTGCCGCCGTCGTCCAACGCGATGGCCGTAGCTTGATCATTCGCACTGCCGCTGGCGGACTTCACCCAAAGCGCGTTGCCTTCGGAATCATATTTCGCCAGGAACAAATCCGAGAAGCCCGCCACGGGTGACGATTTGTTCGTCACCGTGATCGCGCCAAACGTCGCGGTGCTGGAGTAAAAGTAACCGGCGACCAAAATGTTTCCGTCCTTGTCCACGCGAATGGCCTGCGCGGCATCGGCGGAAGTTCCGCCGGCGCGTTTGGCCCAGAGCAGATTTCCCGCCCCGTCGTACTTCGTCAGGAAAATGTCCGTGCCGCCGGCGCTCGTGAGATTCGTGAATGCCGGATTCGTGCCGGTGAAAAGTCCAGCCACATAGACGGCATTGGTTCCGTCCGTGGCCGTCGCGAACGCCTGGTCATCGCCGGTACCACCTGAGCGGCGCAGCCAGAGAAACTCGGGCGTAAGTTCGAGACTCAGCATCGCCACTTCACTGGTAACCGCATTCGGCGGGGGGCTGGCGTTCTGCACGCGCACTGTGAACTCACCGATCGTGGCTGCCTGCGCGTTGAGGAGTGTGAATGAATTGCTCGTCGCCCCGGAGATGTTCGTGCCGAAGCGCCGCCACTGATAGGCGACCGGTGAAGGCGAGACGCAACCGACGGAGAAATTCACATTGCTACCCAACGCCACGCTCTGGCTGCGCGGTTGCGTGGTGATTTGTGGCGGGCCGTTTGTGGCAAAGAGCGTCAGCTTCGTCAGGAAGGCATCGCGTCCGCCACTGTTCGCCAGTGAATTCGACCCAAATGCCGCCGGCGCGGAGTGATAGCCGGCCACAAACAGATTTCCTTTCCCATCTGTCGAAGCGGCTTGCCCCGCATCATCGCGCACACCGCCCGCCCGCCGTGCTTTCACCAGGTTGCCGGTGACATCAAACAACGCCGCGAAAGCTTCCTGACCACCGGCGCCCTTCAAAATCGTGTTGCCGATGGCGGCGTTGTTGCTGAACGATCCAGTCACGTAAGCGTTGCCGACGCGATCCACGCTGACCGCATTCGCAGCGTCCGGGCCGGGGCCATTGATCGTGCGCGCCCACTGTGGATTACCGTTGCCGTCAATCTTAAGCAGGAAACCATCCGGTTGATTCGTGCCAAGGCTGCTCAGGGCATTGGTCCCGGTGAAGATCACATCGCCCTGAAATTCACCTGTCACCAGTACGTTGTTATTCGTGTCCACGGCGAGACCGTTGACGCGTTGCGGCAGCGTGGGGGTGTTGGTGGCCGTGCCGAAGCGCCGCGCCCAGGAAACGATGTTGCCGCCGGAAGAATATTTCACCACGAAGCCGCTCAACGCTCCCGTGCTGGCGAGAACATTGCCCGCGAAATTCGGCTGACCGGCGCTCGTCCCGCCGGCGAAGACGAAATTCCCCGCGTCGCACGCCAGTGCCCGCCCCTGACTTGGGCCCGCCCCTGACACGGTGCCAGCCCAGATGAAATTCCCCGAGTTGTCATACTTGGCGATGAAGAACCGGTTCGTCGAGGTGCTGTCATTAAATGTGGAAGTGCCGAAAGTGGCATTGGTCTGATACGAACCAGAAACATAAATGCCTGAGGCAATCGAATGCGTCGCCACAGCCAACGCCTGATCTTCGTAAGCGCCGCCGCCGCGCACCGCCCAAGCCACGTTGCCGGCGGGATCTAACTGCGCGAGGAACACGTCGGAACCGCCAGCGTTCGTGAGCGTGACGCCGTCCAGCGTCAAGTCGCCAGCGTAATTGCCGCCCACGGCCACACCGCCGCCGCCGGTGACGAGTGCCAGCGAAGTCGCGCGGTCATTCCCGGCGCTGCCGAATTGGCGGATCCAAACCAGCGAACCGACGGCATCATACTTCGCCACAAAAATGTCCTCGCCGCCGTTGCTGACGAAATTCGAGCCGCTGAAATCCGCGCTGTCAGTGAAGTAGCCGGCGACGAACACGTTGCCGGAACCATCGGCCACGCTCGCAAGCGCCACGTCGTTGCTCGCGCCTCCGCCGCGCCGCGCCCAGACGAAATCCGGTTCAATCGTCACGCTCACAGTTGCGACGGCGCTGGTGATGGCGCCGTTGGCGTTGGAAAGGACGACCGAATAGAAGCCGGCATTGATCATGGAGACGTTGCTGAGAATGAGTGACGCGCCGTTCGCGCCGGCGATGTCTTGATCGTTGAATCGCCACTGAATGGCAACGGGTGGCGCACCCGTGAAACCGGACGAAAAAATCACATTCGCCCCGGCTGGAGCAATTTGCGCTGAAGGTTGAACCGTGAATCCAGGCGACGCCGACGCGTCCACCAAAGCGAGTTTGGCGAGATAAAGGCTTTGCGAGCCGGGATTCGTCAACGAAATGCCACCGAACTGAGCCACCGAGAAATTGAATATGCCAGCCACGTATCCGCCGCCCGCCGCATCCAGTGCGATACCTTGCATCCAGTCGGTTTCCGAACCGCCCGCCTTCCGCGCCCACTGGAAAACTCCGTCCCCGCCGTACGACGCAACGAAAACGTCCTCCGCACCAACGGTCGTCAGGACTGACGAACCAAAGGTCGCCGTCTGGCTGAACCGGCCGCTGACGTAAGCCGTGCCACCTGCATCCACGGCCAGGCCCACACCGAGGTCACTGCCGCCACCACCTTCCGATCGGACCCATTGCTGGGTTCCGGCCGCGTCGAGTTTGCACAGGAAGACATCCAGTGAGGAAAGCACCGAACTGAGGACCACCCCGCTAAAATTTCGCGTCCCGCGATAATTGCTCGTGAGGAAAATACTCCCCGCGCCGTCCGCAGCCAGACCCAGCCCAATGTCAGACGCCGCGGTCGGAAAACTCCGTGCCCAGGTGGTCCGGCCCGCCGCATCCAGCTTGGCGACAAAGACGTCGTCGTAACCTGACTGAGCGATGACGAAGTTGAAGCCGTCCAAGTTCAGGCTGCCCGACCGGAAATGGCCGGCCACCAGCACGCTTCCCCACGGGTCCACGGCCACAGCCTGGGCTTTATCCTCGCCGACGCCGCCAAACTGTCTGGCCCAAAGCGCAGCACCGGACGCATTGAATTTGGCGACGAATCCATCTATGGCTCCGGTGCTCATCAGCGTGGTTGAACCAAACGTAACGGAGAAATCGAACCCACCGGCCACGTAGATGTTCCCAGCCTGATCAGTGGCGAGCGCGTGCCCGGCATCGCTCCCGGGCGAGTCAAACGCTTTCACCCACAGCAGCGCGCCGTTGGGATCGTACTTCGCCACGAAGACAGCACCTCCACTTTGATTCGTCACCGTCGTGCTCTCGAAAACTGCCACGCCGGAAGTCTGGCCGGTGACGATCACGTTGCCCTCCCCGTCCACCGCAATGGCGTTGGCCACATCGGTCCCGCTGCCACCAGCCTGCCGGGCCCAGAGCAAGTGACCGGCGGAATCGTATTTTGCCACAAGAATGTCGCTAGCGCCGGCGCCGACGAAGTTTGAACCACCGAGCGAGAACGGGTTCCAAAAGTAGCCGGCAATGCACACATTGCCCTGCGAATCCGTGGCCACACCGTTTGCGCCATCCAAGTTCGCGCCGCCACTGGTTCGCGCCCACAACCAACCGGGCGGCGGCGTGACCGTCAACGTTGCGACGGCGCTCGTGGCTGCGCCTTGAGTGTTGGTAGCGACGGCGGTGAAGCTGCCGGCGTTGGTGTACTGCGCGTTGGTGAACGAATACGAATTTCCGAACGCACCGGGAATGTCACCACCGTTGAATTGCCAGTGATAATCGATCGGCTCCGTGCCGACGGCGCTGGCGTTAAAGGAAATTTCCGCGCCGAGCGTGGCGGTGACGTTTTGCGGTTGCACGAGGAAGGTCGGCAACGCGGGCGTAACGGTCAGCGTGGCGAGATTGCTGGTGTTGGTGGCGATGGAATTGCCGACGAGAACGGCGTAGTCACCGGCGTTGAACGATTGAATGTTTGAGAGCATCAGCGTGGCGGTAGTTCGGCCGGGCAGATTCGTTCCGAACCACAGCCACTGATAATTGAACGGCTCCGTGCCGCTGGCGGCGACGATGAAGCTTACGTTCGTTCCTGCCGGCGCGGTGATGTTTTGCGGTTGGAGGGTGATGAGCGGCGCCGCGGGCGTGACGTCGAGCACCGCCACCTGGCTGGTCGCGAAACCGTATGCGTTGCTGACGACGACAGTGTACTCGCCCGCGTTGGCAGCCTGAAGATTGGTCAAGGAAAGCGTGCTGGTGTTGGGCGAGGAAAGGTTCGTGCTGAACAATCGCCAGCGATAACTGAACGGCGTCGGACCGATGGCGGCGACGGTGAAGGAATAATTTGTTCCCGCCGGCAGCGTGCCGCCTTGCGGTTGCGCGGTGATTTGCGGCGGGCCGTTGACGATGAGCGCGGCGTTGGTCGAGAGCGTGAAGCTGTTCGGCCCGAGCACGGCCACGGAGTAGTTGCCGGCGTTGGTGAATTGCACGGCGTTGACCAGCAGCGCGGCATTCGTGGCATCCTCGATGTCCTCGCCGTTGAAACGCCACTGATAGCGCAACGGCGGCGGGCCTTCCGCGCCGACGCTGAAGGTTACGTTGCTGCCGAGGAAAACGGTTTGCGCGAGCGGCTGGTTCGTGATGAACGGCGCGGCGTTGGTCCAGCGAAGGAAACGGATCGCGCCTTCCATCAGCGCGAGAACCATCGTGCCGTCGCGCGAGGTGCGGAGGAAAGTGTTGGCCGGGACGTTCGTGCCGAAGTCATAACGCCACAGCTCGGTGAAGTTGCTCGTTTCAAGGGCGCGGATTTCGCGCGAGCCGCTCCAGGCGAAGAACGCGACGCTGTTGCTCGGGTGATAAATCAAACCGCCGTTCTGGCCGGCGATGTTTGTGATGACATTGAAATTTGAATCGAAAATAAACGTGCCGGTGTAGGTCGTCGGGGCAGCGAGTTGTGCCCCACCGGAGCTGACCGCCGGCCGGTAATCGCCCGTCCAACCGGCGCCGGTGCCGCCGTAGGTGAGCGTTTGGTTCGTGACGGAGTAGCGAAAAACTTTCGACGCCGTGCGGAGATGTTCGGTGATGGCGACGATGCCGCCATCCGGGCTGACGCCAAGGAAGGAGCCGAGTTCGAACGAGCCGATGAGACCCGCGCCCAAATCGGTGATCGTGCCGTTCGGATGAATGCGGTGCAGCGGAGTCGCCCCACTCCCGCCCGGCGAAACCAGCGCCACGCCGTCGTTGCCGAACGCCACCCAACGTGTGCCCGCTTCGTCATAATAGGGATCGTATGAGATCGCCTGAACGACTTCGGTCGCCAGATCAATGACCCACACCCGGCATTGGCTCGCGACTTTCACATCATCCGCCACCATGAGTGAATTGCCGTCCGGTGAAAGATCGATGCCTTGGAGATTTAGGCCGCAAGTGAACGGCGGCAGGAACAAGTTCGAGCTGACATGAAAACGTTGAACGTTCGTGGCGGTGGTGAAGAAAACTACATCGCGCGCCGAATCGTATACAAAAGCGCGACCGTCCGCGGCGGCGATTTTGCCCAGCACCGATCCCGGCGGCGTGACGACCAGCGTGGCGTTCGAACTGGTGACCGGCCCGGCGGTGTTGGAAACCACGACGGAGTAATCGCCCGCGTTGGTGAACTGCACATTCGCGAGGCGCAGCGAAGAATTCGTAGCGGCGGCAATCGGTGAATTGCCGAATTGCCATTGATACGATAGTGGCGGCGTGCCCGTGGCGTGGACGCGAAAGGTGACGTCGTAGCCAAGCGGCGCGGTCTGGTTCTGCGGGTGGCTGGTGATGACGGGTTGCGCGGTGGACCGGGCGGCGACGAACAGCGCAATGACTCCAGCGAGCAGCGGCGCGAATCCGGCAAGGGAGGTTCGTAACTGGGTTTGCACGGGCGGACCAAACCGTAACAAACCAGCCCCGAAACTCAATCAATGAAATTCCAGAAGCAGCGGCTCAAATCTTCACTTTGAACTGCTCGCCGGCTTTGACCGACTGGACAAATGCCGTGAGCAATTCCGGGATTTGTTCGAGGTCTTTCAGGCTCACGACTTCCACCGGCGAATGCATGTAGCGGTTGGGCAAACTGATCAACGCACTCGCGATGCCGCCGCGCGTCCAGAAGATCACGTCGGTGTCCGTGCCGCTGGTGGCGGACATGGCTTCGTGCTGGAGCGGAATCTTTTTCTTCGCCGCGACCGCTTCGAGGCGATCCACAACTTCAGGATGGTTGCAACCGCCGTGCGTGATCGCCGGCCCCTTGCCGATTCTGGTGTCGCCGTGCTGCGCCTTGCTGACGGTCGGGTAATCCGTGGCGTGCGTCACATCCACCACGAGCGCAATGTCCGGCTTGAGCGAATACGCGATCTGCCGCGCGCCCAGCAGGCCGACTTCCTCCTGCACATTGGAGACCGCGCAAACTTCGGCAGCGATTTTGGTTTTCGATTCCTTCAACAACCGCAGCGCTTCGATGACCGCGAACGTGCCGATGCGATTGTCGAACGCGCGCGCCACGGCGAGGTCGCCGCGCAAAATGTCGAACTCGTCCACGAGCGTGATGGGATCGCCAATGCGGATGACCTTCTCCGCTTCCTTCCGCGACGCCACGCCGATGTCGATGAAGATTTCGTGAATCTTCGGCGGCTTGGGCTCGCCTTCGAGTTTCATCAAGTGCGGCGCGACATTTCCGACGACGCCTTTGACCGGACCGCCCCGGGTGTGGATCGTGACGCGCTGCGCCTTCGTGATGGCCGCGTCCACGCCGCCCATGCGCCGGACGTAGATGAAACCATTGTCATCGATGTAATTCACCGCCATGGCGATTTCGTCCGCGTGACCGGCGAGCATGATGCGCGGCGAGCCGCCTTTGTTCAGCACCGCCACGCAATTGCCGTAAGCGTCCGAGAAAGTTTCATCGGCGAATTGCATCGCGTAATCGAGCCACACACGTTGGCCGCGGGTTTCGTGTCCGACGGGACTGGGAGTGTTGACGAGGGTCTTGAGAAAATTCAGTGAGGCTTCACGCATGGCCTGAGCTTAGGCAGCGCTTGCGGGAGAGTCGAGTTGGAAGGGACGCCTTCGCCCTCGTGGAAATCGGATCGAACGAGAAGGTGATGACAAGGCCGGTCAATTATGCCAGCATCGTCGCGAAGATCTTATGAACCCTGCTCACCCAGCGTCGCGGCGGTTGCCCAGGCGCGCCCATTCGTTTGCCTTCACCTTGATCGAATTGCTCGTTGTCATCGCCATCATCGCCATCCTCGCGGCCATGCTGTTGCCGGCGTTGTCCAAAGCCAAGGAGCGCGCCAAGGGCACGAATTGCCTGAACAATCTGCGGCAGGTCACCGTTGCCACGATGTTGTATGGGCACGATTACCAGGATTTCATCGTGATGCTTTACATCAACGGGGCCACGCCGCCGGGCGCATGGTTTCCCAGCACGGACGGCACGTGGTGGGTGGATTCGCTGAAGCCCTACATGCACACCACCAATCTGATCAATTGCCCCTCGTCGAAAGGCAGTTGGGGCATCGCCGAAAATCATCCGGACATCGGCGGCTGGCGCGAGCGCCCGGCCAAGCTCACCCAGATCCGAAAGCCCAGCGAGTCCGTGCCGTTCGCGGACTCCGGCTTGATCGCCAATCCCACGGAGCGCAATCCGGATCTCTGGATCGAAGTCCCGAAGATGAGTCAGCTGTATTATCGCTGTGCGGACAACGAGGGTTACTATGACACGGATCCGCAACGACCGGTCAATCGTCACAGTGGTCGTTGCAGTCTGGGCAAAGCCGACGGCAGTGCGATGGCCGAACGGGTCAGCACGCTCGGCTTGCAATACTATCCCGGCAAAGGCCCGACCGGCCAAACGGCCTTTGGTGACCGGCGCTGGAACAGCTCCGGCAACGGCGTCTTCGACGACCGTTGGAAATGGGATCTGCAATAGCGGTTGCAATGGGGCACGGCTTCACTCACTCACGATCATGAAATCCCGCAATGTGGTCGGCGTGCTGGCGGCCCTGCTGCTCGCCGGGGCTGGCTGGCTGATCTGGCGGCACGTGGACGGACCCAAAGTCAACCTCCGCCCCAGTGCCGCCGTGGGTGAAGTGCTCGCCGACGAGATGAACCGTTTGCTTGGCGGTAAGGGAAAAATTGTAATTCTTTCCCGGCAGCCCTTCGCGGACGTGCCTGACGCCAACGGACAGCGAATTGAGGCATTCACGGCGGCGTTGCACCGAACCCCCGGATTGAAAGTGGCGCCGCCGGATTGGCTGCCGCGGCCGCCCATGGGCACGATGGATCTCGGCACGGTGACGGCGGAGCAATTACTGGCCGCCTTTGATAAGAATGCCGACGCCGAGGGCTTTTTGATTCTCGCGGGCATGCCGCCTTTGACGGACGCGGTGGTGGCGAAGGTGAAGGCGCGCTCGCTCAAACTGATCGCGGTCTGCGGTTACAGCGGCTACGTGAAGCGCTGGCTGGAATCCCAAGC
>CAYWCK010000191.1:0-9620 GCA_964456685.1 uncultured Bifidobacteriaceae bacterium
TGGGACAGGCGTCTCGCCTGTCCACCGAGCGGTTCCGATTGCCCATTCGCCTCATCTCTTTCGGGGAGGACAGGCGAGACGCCTGTCCCACTACGCGCTTTCAACCCGTCGAGCACGCCGGGGAGAATCGTGTTCGTCGCCCAGTTGATTTGGTTCTCCGTGCCCTGCAACGCTTCGCCGAGACAGACCATCAAGCCGACGTTCGGATACTGCTTCACGAATTCCGCGATGGCCTTGCGCGTGTAATCCGACGCCAGCGGCGTGGGCGCGGCGAGTTGCGTCGAGACGCCGTGCTTTTCCGCGAGCGGTTTCGGCAGAAAAATGTTGTAGAACATGTGCACCAGCCAGATGCCACGCCGGTCGCACTCGTGCGTGAGCCAGTTGAACATCTCTACGTTCTTCTCGAACACCTCGGGCGGCACTTCGACGGCTTCGGGATAATCCTTAAGTTTCACCAGTGACGCGAACGGGTGGCCGTTCCAGAGGTAAAGCGTGTTCATGCGGTTCGCGACGAGCATGTCGAGATACTCGCGCCAGAGCGCCTTGTCGTAGAACCACGGGAACAACTCCGGCGTGTAGGGATACTCGTAAACCTTCCGCCCCGGCAGGATGTAAGTCTTCTGCATCCCAACGCACGTGCCGCGCAAGGTCATGGCTGGTTTGTCGGTGAAATCTATTCCAACCGGCAGTTTGCCGGCGGCCCTAATCCGCTTTGCCAACTCCAGACAGCCGTAGAGCCTGCCTGAATCATCCGCGCCGGTTACAATGGGCAGCCCGTCCAACTTCGAAGGTGTGATTGCAAATGATTCCTTTTCATTAATGCCACTGAGCAATGTTGCCCTTTCGTCCTGCGTCGCACCCTGTGGGATGATTACGCCTCCGATGCGGGATGAGGGGTTGATGTGAATCGTCCGTCCGGCCCTCGGCTCACTCCTCACCACCGTCGCGTCTAGTTTCACCGCCCTGAGCGCCTCGACAATCTTCTCCGCGCCAAACTCCACACGCGGCGCGACATTCGACGCGATTACGATGGAAATGGTTTCGGCGCGAGCTTCGCAGCACGTCGAACCAGTCAGGAAGACGGTCACGAGGGCGACCAGAGCTTGCAAAGCAATGCGTCTGATGCCTCGGCCAATGCCAACGGGATTACATCTCTCAGCCCAGGGTTGCGAGGGACGAGCTACCCTGGGTTTGGTAGGAGAAGGACAACAACCCTGAAAGGGTTGGAGCAAAGCGCGACAGGGGGTTGATGCAACCCCGTTGGGGTTGAAAATGATTTTGGATTGGTCACCCAGGGTAGTCCACTGGTGCGGCCAGCCCTGGGCTGAAAGATGCAATCCCGTTGGGATTGAAGACCGAAGCGCGGCTGGGTGCGAAGAACCAGCCGCAGCGCGCGCGAACAATCCAACATGCTGCGGCTGGGGCTGCGACCACAGCCGCGCTCCGTTCGGATTTTTCGGCTTCCGTATCATTTGCCTCGCTCCCGATTTATCAAAATCACTCCTTCACCCTCTTGATTCGTATCGCCATATACGGCTTCCCCGGCAACGTGATGCTGCGGCCGTCTTTGTCCGCGTGATAATAGCCGTCCTTTTTCTTGAGCGTGAACATGCCGTTCACTGGCGTTATGGTCATGTTCCACGTGTCGAGGACTTCGGCGGTGAACTTCATGCCGTCGGCGGGCGGCTGGCCTTTGCCTTGCGGCGGCTTCGGGAGTTTGAATTCCCAACTCGTCGGTTTCTCTTTGCCGAGATACACGAGGTAATACTCGGGCGGCTTGCCGGCGATCGGTGTGTCCTGCCATTTATCCACGGGATCAATTCCCTCGGCGGGCGAGTCGTCCAAAACGTTTTTCAGGAAGGCGAGGCGCGCGGGGCTCTTGCCTTTGAGCACGCCGCCCTTGGACCACCACAGAATCTGGTCGTCGCTTTTGTAAGTTTCGCCGTGCCCGCAATACGCGCCGGCGATGGTGGCATTCCAGAACCGGAAAACGAGTTCCTCCGCGCTCAACTGCCCCCAGCGATTCGCGATGTCGCCCTCATATTTCACCTCGTCATAGACGATGGGCTTGCGATACGCGTCGCGATAAATCTCTGCGCGCCCGAACTCCGCCACGGCCGCGCCGTTCTGGATGCTCGCGTGCGTGATCCACGGACGGGTCTGGTTGAAGATGATCTTGCCGTTGTGAATGCCGAGCAAGCGATGAAATGGGTCGGTGAGCGACACGAGTTGGCCGATGCGCTCCCAATCGTCCTCGGTCTTGTGGGACATGAAATCGTATTCGTTGGCGAGCGACCACCAGACATTGCGGAACGCCGCAAGCCGTGCGACGACGTATTTCAGGTAACGATCGTCCTCCACCGGCGTCATGCGATCAAAGCCCCACGCGCCGTCGTCGTAGGGATGCAACAGGATGATGTCGGCCTCGATGTCGAGCTTCTGCAGGTCGAGGATGCGCCGCTCGAAATGCTGGAAGAATTTCTCGTTGGGCCGGGCGAGGTCGAAGTTGCGCGGTTTGCCTTCGAACGGATACATCACTGGCTCGTTCGTGTTCCAGGTATAGCGCTTGGGGAAAACGCAGAACCGAATCTTGTTGAACGGCGCGGTCGCGAGCGTCTTGAGCGTCTGCTCTTGCAACGCCTCCGGCTGATGCGTCCAAACGTAGCACGTCGTGCCGAGTTGCTTGTAAGGCGTGCCGTCGGCATAGGCAAAGTGATACATGTTTGTCACACGCACCGGACCGTGGTTGCCCGCGGCAGGTTTGGTGACGGTGAACTCGCCGGTTTTGCCATTCAACTCCGGCGTGCCGCTCAATGTCTCGTAACTCCACACGCCTTGCTTGTCCGGGCTGAAACGCACGCGATAAATCCCGGCGCCATCGTAGAAGCCAGGAACTTCAATCGAGTCGTAACCCTGCGCGAACTTCGCAGCGAAGCGCACATCCAGGAACGGGTTCCCATTCGTCGGGCCAGCGAGTGAAACTTCATACACGCCCCATTGCTCGACGGTGTCGGCGGCGTGGAGGGGAAATGCGACGGATAGGATCAGTAAGACGAATGCGAAACCGCAAGCGGTGTGGCGCGCCACAACCCCAACGGGGTTGTAGCACTTAGCCCAGGGTTGCGAGGAACGAGCTACCCTGGGTAACGACGAAGAAACGACGCAACCCCAACGGGGTTGCATCGGTTTTGTTGCGTCGTTGGATGCAACCCCGTTGGGGTTGAAAATCATTTTGATTCGCTGACCCAGGGTAGGCTCGCAGGCTCGCCAACCCTGGGCTGAATGCTGCAATCCCTTTGGGATTGTGATTTGTTTGGACGCAAATCCATTTTCCATAATCTCAATTCCGTTTCGTCAGCCAAACGACGGTAGCATTCGGCAACGTTACTTTGTCTCCGGCCTTCACTGTTTCGCCCCGCGTCACTTCACCGGTGCGCGTGTTCACCACGTTGACGCGGAATGTGCCGGCTTCACCCGACAAATCCATTTCGCCGCCGCCGTAAATCAGCATCTGATTGCTCGCCTCGCGCAAAACCCACCGTTCTTTCTTCGACGCTTCGGCCCATGGTTTCATCCTCGGAATCGCAGCGAGCAAATTCGTATCCGTTGTGCGGGGCAAATTGGGCATCGAACCGCCCGCGCAAAGATACGCCCAACCACAACGATCCAGCCGCAGACCTTGTTCGCTTGCCGCGATCACCGGCTTGGTGGGAAAACGTCCTCGATACTCGGCGGCCATCGTAGCTAAGTTCAGATCGCTTGGCGGAGAACTCTTGATAAGGCGTTGCCACTGTCGTGGCGCGAGATTCTTCCCGCCGGGCGGCGCATACAGCCCATTGTCCATCTGCCACCAATAGCGAAACGCAATGACATCCACGACGGCACTGCGCTTCTTATCCGCGAGAATCGCGTCTTGCACATCCTTCGGCGCCGCGAGCGCGATGATGGGCCGGCTGCGTTTGTTTTGTTGTTCCCATTTGCCAATCGTATCGAGCCAGAACTCGACGAAGTGCAATGGCCCGCTGTATTCGGCACTGGTGAACTGAATGACGTTTGAATTCGTTTTGAAATTGTCGAGGCACTGGCGGATGTAGCCCTCATGTAACTTGCGGCGCACCGGATGATTCACGTCGTAAAACAATTCCGCCTGAAAGATTCTCTTGTCGCCCGCGTAGGGCGGTGGTTCAGGAAAACCGGCGTTGTTGATGTTGTTCGCGGAGCGCCATGGCGAATCGGCCCAGTGCGCGCCGGCTTCGATGATGTTGTGCTGGAAATAATTTTCGTGAAGCAAAACCAAACCGCGCTGCTGGGCGAGGTTGGCAAACTCCCGCAGGCGCGACCAATACCACGGATTGAATTTCGTCAGGTCGTACTTGCTCAGGCCGAGCCAGGCTTCGCCCTGGCCGCTTCGAGCGAAGGGTTGCTCAAAGAACGGCGGGAGCACGTCGCCATCGATGCGGCGGACGCGCTCGTGATCGTCGCGCCGGCGGTCGTACCAAAGTCCGTAATGATGATCGAGCGCTGCCGCACCGCGCGACTGCATCGTGTTAGCCAGCTCATTAAGATCGTCCGTGAATCCCAGACCGTCTCGTCCTGGAACGAAACGCGTTAGAGCCGGGCCAAACGAAGCGGCCTCATCGGGACGAATGTTTCCACGCCACCAAGTGAGTTCCATCGTGTCGCCGACGAGGAGTTTTCCATCAATCGTGAGCCAGCCGTTGGTGATTGTTAGTTGCTGATTTGATCTTTGAGCCTCCTTACGCCGGCTGCTATCGGGAATGATTTCTTCGACGCGCTTGGCGTTGCTCGGTTCGCTGGGAATCGGATCACGCTGGCCGGCGGCGAGAATGTAATCCTTCAATTGGGGCGGCGGCTGGTGTGCGGCGGCGGCGAGTTCCTGGGCTTTGTCCACGGGGGGATTGCTCGATTCCTCGTGCGGTCGGGGCATGAGCTGGAGGCGGCTGGCAGCGTCAGAACCAAGGCGGGCTTTCAATTGCTCGGCGAACAAGCTGTCCGGCTTCATGAAATCGTTTGAGCTTTTCCACACGCCGTCGCCCTCGAAGCTGGCCCAGGAGCCGAAACTCCAGTTCGTCGCGCCGGGCGGATTCCAGCAGCGGATGACGGAAGCGCTGCAATTCCACAACACGCTGTTTGCCGCCGCCCAGCCGATGCCGGCGTTGTTGCCCGCGCGATAGCCGAGCGTGAGTGCGTTGCCGTCGATGTTCACGTTGTCGTAGAGGACGCCGCTGGCCCAGCTTTCGATCGGGCCGCTATCATCAAGCGCCTCGCGCGCTTCGCATTGGACGAAGGCGTTCGGTCCGGCAGCGCAGTGGCCGACGGAAAAATCGTGTCGCCCGTGCTCGGCGTAGCAGCGGAGAAAAAGTGTCTGCTGGCCCATCGTGAAGAACGTGTGGCGACGGTAACCGCCGATTTCCGAAACCGGTGCGAGCGAAAGGCAATCCTGCACGGTGATGCGCTGGGTGGTTTCGAACAGCGCGACTGCCGGGCCGGCGAAATGTTTGAAAGTGACCTGGCGTACCCAGCTGTCGGTGGCGTTTTCCATCGTGATGGCGCACCAGGAGTGGTTTTCGTCTTTGGAGTTGGTGATGGCAAAAGTGGATTCCAGCGTGAGGTTTTCGACGCCGATTTGGGAGATAGGACCAACCGGACTTATGGGACTGATGTAAGCGCCGGGTTCTTCGAGGGCGGTAGTTAGGGGAGCGTCGATGGTGATGCGGTTACCCTCAACGGATTTCGCCACCCGATCCCAGGTAATGTCGCGCGAACCTGGTTTCCATCCGCCGCCAACACCGCCGCCCATTTCGTTGGCGCGAAGTTGCGCGATCCAGTTTGTGGTGCTGGGTCGGGTGATCCGGATAAAGCTCTTCGGGCTGATGCCGCTGGTATCGGTCACTTGGATCTGGGTTGCGCCGACGGGAACAAACTTGTCTGTGATGGCGATTTGCCGGTTCGTCGCCGAATCGGCAATCGTTTGGCCGGCAATTCGGATGAGCGTGCGGCGGTCTTGTCCGGCGGCAACAAGCGTGGTTTCGCTGACGCCCTGACCGCGGAGAACGACGCCGGAATTCGTGATGCGCAGACTGCCTTGAACTTCATGGCGCCCGGCGAGCAGGAGCACGGTTCCGCGCAAGCCGTCGATGCTCGGTGGCAGACCGGAAACGTAATCAATCGCCGCCTGAATGCGCTTAGTGCTGTCACCTTTTGCGGGCGACACGATCACGCGAACGGGTGCGTTGGGAATGGGGCGTTCGTTCGAGGCGTAGCCGGCGGTGGAAAAATCAAGCGGGACGTTCTGCGCGAAACTCTGCGCAAGGCTCACCGAGATCGCGATCAATGACCCGACCCGGCGCGCGAATTGACACACGCTTTTCATGAAGATTTGGGGACAGGCTTGAGCCATTTCTTTGACCACTCGGCGTAATCAGCGGCAACTTGCTCGCCCCCGGAACCGTACCAAGAATAGCCATTGCGACGCTCGGCTTCGATTTCGGCGATGGAATATTTTCGGATGCCGTCGCGGCCACAGAAAAACGGGCGACCGGTTTCGATTTCATAGAAGCGTGCCCAAAGCGGCGGGGCACTCGTGTCAGCAACCATGACCTTGTTCCGATTCTCGAGCACTTGCCGGAGACCAGTAATTTTCGCCGCAGCGAACCACTCGGCTCCGGCTTTGATTGAGCGGATCACCTCGGCACTTGGTGAATCGAGGGACATCAGCAATCGCAGAATGCCTGTGCTCTCGGCGCCGCTCAACGAAATCAATTCGTAGGCCCGGGCTGGTCGCGGGCTGAAATCCTTTTCGTCGTGCTGAGCGCACCACACGGTGAGTTTGCCGTTCACTTTGATCTGGCAATGCAGGATGCAATCGATGCCGCGATTGAAAGCCTCTTGCGCAGCCATCCGCCGCGGTTCGCCAACAAATGCAAAAACGGAATTCGTCGAGACTTCGCGCATCAGTTCCATAAGGCGCACCATGGCGTTGTCGTTGAATGTTATGTAGCGCGGGTAAGCCTTGGCCGGAGCCGGAGCATATTGTGGCCAGCCGCCATTGGGATACTGTGCGGCAAGGATGTGATCAATGGCCCGCAATGTCGCCGTTCGATAGCGCGCGTCATGAGTGGCTTTGAAGGCACGCGCGAGAAACCGAATTTCTCCAGTTGTCGCTGCGTTATCAAAAGTGCCGTGGAGTTCGTTCGTCTGACCCCGGTAAGGCTGGGTGACAGTGTCGCCGTTCTTGGGCCAATCGCCAGCCGGTGCTTGCCAGCTGAGGATATTGTCAGCGATGCGGCGTGCATCGGCCGTTTCAAACCACGCGTCTCGTTGCTTGAGATACTGGTAAGCTCTGGCGGCAAAAGTCGGAGCGGGAATCGCGAGAATCACCGCAAGCGCCGCGACCGCGAAACTGGGGCGCACCATCCTGACCAGAGGCATGTTCATTTTACTTCGGCAGCTTGGTGGAGATTCTCGCCAAGTTTTCGCTGCGGGCAATCTCTTTGCCGTCGCACAGCACGACCAGGCCTTTGCCGCGGTGGTAGCGCTGGCCGCTTTGATCCCAGAAGATGCTCAGCACGCGGCCGTGATATTTGACGCCATCGAGACAGAACCATTCCCAAACTCCGTCCGGCAACAGCGGCTCAACTTCCACCATGTCATCGGCCCGGGGACGCAAACCAACCACGCCGGTGATGAGCAGGTCGGCGAAGGTGGAGTGGTTGTAGTGCGCGCTGCGGTCATTGCGATTGATCCAATCACCGGTTACTTCGTCCAGGTATTCGCCGATGTATGGTTTGCCTTTGGCGTGCTGGCTGTGGACGTACGTGAGAAGCGCATCGAAATAATCCGCCCGGGTAACCGCAGTTTGCGGGTAGTCGCGCAGCACGTTGGCGAGGGCAACGAGGGTTTGCGACGTGGCAAACGGCCAGACCGCACCGTCCCATTCGCAATGGCCGAAACCGTGCGAACGAAATTGCGGGTGGCGACGCTCCGCGGTCGTGAGGCCGGCAGGGGCGCGGAAACCCTGCGGATCGGCAAACTGCAACCAGGCTTGTTCGTAGCCGCGATTCGAATCCGGCAAATGAAACATCCACGGAAGCCAGCCGATTGCCTCGCGTGCATCGGAGAGCTGGCCTGATTCGTGGCGAACCTTGAAAAACTTTGCCTGCTCGTCCCAGAGCGACGCCTGAACACCGCGCTGCAGGGCTTCCGCTTTCGCCGCAAACTCCGCGGCGAGTTTGTGCTTGTTAGCGAGGCTCGCAATGGCGGCGATGGCGCGCGCATTCGCAAACATGTAACTGTTGATCGTGGGGCGGAGGTTCTTCTCGGTGCGCGAACCGGAGATGGATTCCTCCATCGCATCTTTGACGTCGTATTGCCAGAAGAGGCCGTTGGTGAGTTGGCGTTCCGTTTCCCATTGGCGGTAATCGGCCGCCAGGTCCGGCAACAGGCGTGTCAGGAAACGGCGGTCGGCATTGACCAGAAAGCGATCGAAAGCGGCCATGGCAAACCAGCCGCTGAAGTTGTGGAAGTGCGGCTGCGGTTTGCCATTGCGGCCGCGCAGCCAGAATTGAGTGTAGTCGTTCAGATAGCGGTCATCGTGCAGCCAGCGGCCCTCGGCAAGATGCATCCCGGCGGCGCAGGCAATGGTGTTGAATTCGCCCGCATGTTTCACCGGGGTCAGGAACTCGGTGAGTACGAAACCGCGCGGAGTCTGGACGATGTGTTTCCGGAAACTCCACCAGCGGAAATAGTAAATCTCCTCCACTTCGGAATCCGAGCACTCAAAGAGCGGAATGTTCTTTTGCAGCCAGGCGAGCGATTGATCGTTGGAAATCGCATTCGTCACCGGCTCCGCTTCCATGGCATTGAAGCGTTCGACGTGAGGAAAGATATGGTTGGGCTGGAGCAGAGACTGGCCAACCGCCGGCATCGGCATGGCCATGACCCAGGCGAGCACAGCCAGAAGCGCAACCGCAGAAAACTGCGTTCGTAAGTGCGATGGACAATCTGGTCTCAAGCCGGTTTGATTTCGTGCGTCGCGGGAGAGTGGGCCGAATGACATCTATTTCGGAGCGGGGAATTCTCCCACGAGACAGCCCAGATACTCTTCCAGATTCGTGTAGCCATCGCCATTACGATCCGCAGTTGCATCAGCCTGATCTTTGGCGTTCAAACCGGCGCGCTTTTCCCAATCATCCGGCATGCCGTCGCCATCCGTGTCCCAGTCAACGGGGTGGCGCACCTCCGGGTAATTCTCCCAACCGCCGACATCGTCTTGCGAATCGGGCAAGCCCGGCAGACCGGTTTTGCTGCCTTTGAACTTGAACGTGTCGGAGCGAACCTCGGCGATCACGCGCGCATCGTGTTCGTCGAGCGCGGGGAAGTTGCAGCCGACGTTGGCGAGCACGTTGGAGTAGGCATCGTAGGCCGATTCCGTGCGGACGTGGGCGTCGAAAAAGGGCACCTCTGACCACGGGCTGTATTCCGTTGGCAAAGTGCCGCCGCGTTCGGTGGTCGCCGTGCGACCGGCAGTTTGATTGGTGAGTCCGAAATTTCCAGGCATGACGTTGCCGGCGAAGAAATATCGCTGCGAGCCCGGGAAG
>CAYWCK010000192.1:0-9584 GCA_964456685.1 uncultured Bifidobacteriaceae bacterium
TCGAGCGGCTCGACTTTCTTGGGCACGCCGAACGGGCAGGCTTGCACACAATTCGAGCAGGCGATGCAACGCGCGGTGTTGGCGCTGTGAACGAGGCCGAACTCGTCCTTCGTGATGGCATCGGCGGGGCAGACCTTGGCGCAAACCGGGTCTTCGCAGTGCATGCAAACCTGCACGGAAGTTTGCGTGGTTAGAAAACGATCCACGTAATCTACGTGAATCATCGCGGTCTGGCCGTTCGTTTCACATTCGGCGCACGCCATCTCGCAGGCGTGGCAGCCAATGCAACGCTGCGGATCGAAAAAGAATTCCTGGTCAGTGCGAAACGTCGTCGTGTTCATGCGCTCGCGTAGGCTTTGGTTTCGGCGGCGGACGGCGCGGGTCGTCCCTGCGGCTCAAGCCGGCAGGCGCACACTTTGAATTCTGGAATTTTGGAAATCGGATCAAGATGTCCGGACGTAAGTTGGTTCGCGGATTTGCGTCCCGGCCAATGATACGGGATGAACACGGTGTCCTCGCGAATCGTTTCGACCAGTTGCGCAGGAAACTCCGCCGCGCCGCGCCGCGTCACGACTTTGACCAGCTCCCGGTCCTTGATGCCGAAACGCGCGGCGGTTTTGGGGTGAATCTCCAGTAACGGTTCGGGATACTGTTCCACGAGCTTGCCGATGCGTCGCGTTTGCGTGCCGCTCAAGTATTGCGACACCACGCGCCCCGTCGTCAGTATCATCGGATATTCCGCATCCGTCAGTTCTGCCGGTTCACGATAGGCGACGCCGTGGAAATGCGCCCGGCCATCAGGCGTTTTGAATTTGCGGTCTTCCCACAAGCGCGGCGTGCCGGGATGATCTTCCGACGGACACGGCCAGAACACGCCCATGTTGTCCTCGATCTTTTTGTAGGTGATGCCGAAGTAATCCGCCGTGCCGCCCTTGGATGCGACGCGCAGTTCGTTAAAAATCTCCTCGGAAGAGTTGAAACTGAAATGCTTTTCAGCGCCGAGTCGCTTGGCGATCTCCAATAGAATGCTGGTGTCAGTGTGGGCGTTGCCCGGCGGGTTCACCGCTTTGCGGATGCGCACGACGCGCCCCTCTGCGGTGGTCACTGTGCCATCCTCTTCCTCGTGCAGCGAACCTGGCAGGATGATGTTGGCGTGCCGCGCGGTTTCGTTCAGGAAGAAATCAATGCAGGCGTAAAATTCCAGTTTCTCCAGCGCCTCGCGGATCATGTTGTTGTTCGGCAACGACACCAGCGGATTGAAGCAGATGCTGAGGAGTCCCTTGATCTCACCGCGATGAATCGCCTCCATGATTTCGTAGGCGGTGAGTCCCTTGCCGGGCAATTCCTTTTCGTCAATACCCCACACGCCGCTGACGTATTGGCGATGCTCGGGATTCTCGATGTCGCGATTGCCGGGAAGCTGATCGCATTTGTGGCCATGCTCGCGTCCGCCCTGACCGTTGCCCTGGCCGGTGATGGTCGCGTAACCGCAGTAAGGTTTGCCGATGCGGCCGGTCGCGAGCACGAGGTTGATGCAGCCAAGCACGTTCTCGACGCCTTTGCTGTGATGCTCGATGCCGCGCGCGTGCATCAGAAAACTTGTCTTGGCCGCGCCCCACCACTGCGCGGCTTGCATGATTTTTTCTTTGGCAATGCCGGTCGTGCGCTCCGCCCATTCGAGATCGTAAGACTCGACGGCCTTCTTCGCTTCCTCGAAACCGCTCGTATGGTTGGCAATAAATTCGTGATCCAGCCAGTCGTGCTTGATGAGCTGATGGAGAATCGCGCCGTAGAGCGCCGAATCGCGGCCAGGGCGGATCGGCAAATGCAAATCCGCCGTGCGTGCGATGGGCGTGAGGCGCGGGTCAACCACGATGAGCTTCGCTCCGTTGTCGCGCGCCTGCCAAATCCAGTGCGTGAGCGTCGGAAAAGTTTCGCTGACGTTCGTGCCGCAAATCATCACGACTTCCGCGTGCGCTAGATCGGAGTAATTGTTCGAGCCACGATCTAAACCGAACGCTTTCTTATTGCCCGCGCCCGCGCTGACCATGCAGAGCCGACCGTTGTAATCGAGGTTCTTGGTCTTGAGCGCCACGCGCGCGAATTTGCCCACGAGATAACTTTTCTCGTTCGTGAGCGAGACACCTGAAAGCATCGCGAAGGCGTCTTTGCCATATTTGCCTTGAATCCGTTGTATCTCCGCAATGACCCGATCAAAAGCTGTGTCCCAACCAATCGGACGAAATCCTTTTCCTTCGACGCGCTCGATGGGATCAAGCAAACGGTCGGGGTGATTGTTTTGCAAGTAACGCTGGACTCCCTTCGGGCAAAGCCGCCCTTCGTTGTAGGGAAACTCCTCCCACGGCTCGAAGCCGACGATGCGGTTTTCCTTCACCAGCAATTTGATGCCGCATTGCATGCCGCAAAAACAGCAATGCGTCTTCACGACTTCATCCGGCTCATCGCGCCCGGGATAGCCTTGCATCGGCGGAAAATTCAGCGACGGCCCAAACCGGGCGATCAAGTCTTCAGCGGAAATGGGAAGTGTGGCCATGATGAATTATCCAAACAGTGAGCCGGCTTTTTGCCGGGCCTTGAGATGGGCTTTCGCCAGCAAGGCGCGCTTGCCCTGCGGACTGTATTCGATGTGCGACTTGCCGTCCTTGCGCGAGTAATCAAAACCCAATTCCGCCGCGACGACTTTGACATCATCCACGTGCATCTGGGAATCGAACTCCTTCTTCGTATGCGGACAGACCGCCTGCGGCCCTTCTGCTCCGGCCCGGCGATAGATGGCGATGCCCAGCTGCGCCGGGCGCTGGATGATGTGGTAAAACTTCCCGAACGGCATCCAGAGCAGGAACAAAATCACGGTGATGGCGTGCGTGATGGCCATGAACTGATGCGCTTTACCCTCCATGAATTTGTAGTCGAGGCTGATGCCCAAGCCGGTCAGCGAAATCGCCAGCAACAGCAGCAGCGGCAGCCAGTCGCCCTCGAAAGTTTGAATCGCGATCTGCCCCGCGTGCGTGAGGCGTCGCCGCATCATGATCATCACGCCCGCAATGACGAGGATGGCCGACCAGTTCAGCGCGTTGAAGATGATTTCCGCCAGCACAGTGTGCAGCGGGAACTCCATCACCTTGAAACCAAAGGTGAAAATCTCATAGGTGTTGATGCCGCCGGGCTTCAACCCGAAGTGAATCCAGCCAAACACCAGGGGAAAGGTCACAGCAAACGCCAGCAGACAACCCCACGCCATTAACATGTGTCCGTAGCCGCGCGCCTTGCTCCTGTTGCGGATGAACTTCTGGCCAAGAAACTGCACGATGAAATGTTTCGTCAACTCCCAGCCGTAAACGAAGGTGCGTCCGGTGAAAAACAACTTCCAGCCGCGCGCGAAGTAGCGCCACGTGGGCGGACGTTGCAGCCAGACCGTGTAGCGATACACGATGCCGAAGCAGGCGAAGATGCAGCCGAACAGATATGCAACCAGCGCCGGGTCGAAGTTGGTCAGATTGCGCGAGCCGACCAGAATCGAAATCACCAGCAGCGCCGTTGCAACGGCGGCTATCAATGCGGCCCGGAGATTAAGCGTGTTGAACATGTGTGCTTGCGGCGGACGCTACAAGTCTATTGCGTTGCCTCCTAAAGTCGAGCGACCAATATCGCTCAGCTTCCGTTTCATTTCAGTGATTGCATCGGCAGCGCACCTGAAAACGCTTCCTGCTCCACTGTCCACCAGACCAGCGATGCTTGTTATCATTCGTCAAAAGCTAGCATCGACTCTCGTAACCGCTTTTGACTCGAATCAAAGAACTGGCAGTTCTGGCCATTACGTTCGCCAAATCGCTTTTGACGTGGGTCAATGTGCCGCTTGCACATTGTGATACGATTTTTTCGTGGCCGACCTAAACAACATTCAAATCCTTGCGCTTCCATTGGCGGTGGGTTTGGTGGCGTTTTTGTATTCTTCGGTTGGTCACGGCGGGGCGACCGGCTATCTCGCGGCGGCGGCGTTGCTCGGTGTGTCGCCCGCGTTCGCCCGGCCCGGAGCGTTGTGGATGAATTGCGTCGTTGCGAGCATCGCGTTCTGGCGATTTCAACGCGCCCATTACTTTGACGCCAAAGTATTCGGGCCACTGGCGACCGCTTCCATTCCGTGCGCCTGGCTGGGCAGCCGGATGCACCTTGAAGGGCGCGGCTACGCCTTGGTGTTGGGCGCAGCGCTGCTGGCTGCGGGTTGGTTTCTGGGTTGGGGCACGCGCGACATGACAAGCGAATCACCGCGGCCCATCGGCCTGCCCATGGCCATGCTGGCGGGCGGCGGTCTGGGTTTCCTTGCCGGACTTACCGGCATTGGCGGCGGGGTGTTTCTGACTCCATTGCTGATTTTTCTGAACTGGACACCCGCCAAAGTCGCGGGCGGCATTTCTGCGCTGTTCATCGTGGTCAATTCACTCGCCGGGCTGGCGGGCTTGGGCGGCAAGGCGCTGGTGTGGCAACCTTCATTTCTTGCTCCAATTCTCCTGGGCATCATTGGGGCGCTGCTCGGGACGCATTTTGGCGTGAACCGCTGGCGCACGACTGCCTTTCGTCGCGCGCTCGCAGCGGTGTTGTGGATTGCCGCCGCAAAACTCATGCTCACCGGAAAATAGATATGCGCATTCTCTTCTTCGCCCATCTAAAGGACGTGACGCGCTGCTCGGAGATGAATCTGAGCTGCGCGGAAACGGACGCTGCCGGTCTGTGGCGCGAACTGATTGCCGCGCATCCGGGCTTGGAGCGCTTTCGTGGTTCAGTGCGACTGGCCAGAAACTCGGAATACGTCGCACCGGAGGCGCGCTTCACTGACGCCGATGAAGTGGCGTTGATTCCGCCAGTGTCCGGCGGCTGATCCCAGGCGTGTATGAAAATCCACATCCAACTGACGACCGAGCGCATCGCGGAGCATCTGCCACCGCCGTTGGCGGCGCTGGGAGCATGGGTGGAATTTCGCGGTGTGGTGCGGGGCGAGGAAAACGGCGCAACCATTGCGGCCCTGGAATACGAGGCTTACCAGCCGATGGCGGAGCGTGAAATCCGCCGCCGGCTTGCCGAACTTTCGACCGCACAGCTTTGTCTGGCGGCCCGTGTGATTCATCGCCTCGGTATCGTGCCAGTCGGCGAGGCGGCGATTTATGTGGGCATCGCAGGACGGCATCGCGCGGAAGCCTTCGCTTTGCTCACGGCATTCATGGACCGGTTGAAACTGGATGTGCCGATCTGGAAACGGCGAGCCGTTGCGAATCTCAACGTGATTGAGAACCGCACACCAAACGCCAGCAGACATCCGAAGTCCGGTTCTGCATCTGCGCACTCCGCCAGTGAAGTCGCGACGCTGCTTCGCGAATTGTGCCAGCCGCTGGCGACGGAGCGAGTCGCTTTGGCGGAGGCCAAAGGGCGAGTGCTGCGTGAACCGGTTTGTGCGCTGGAAGACCAACCCTCGTTCGACCGATCTTCCGTGGATGGCTACGCCGTCCGGCAGGATGATGCGGGCACGAGCTTTCTCATCGTGGACGAACTCCGCGCCGGTGACTGGCGACCGCGTGTGCTGCAACCGGGCGAGGCGGTTCGTATCGCTACTGGCGGCGCACTGCCCGGGGATGGTTTGCAGGTGGTGATGAGGGAGGATGTGCGTGTCGAGCAGGGCAAGGTTCTCGCTTTGAAGAAGGCCGGCGACCGCAACATCCGTTTCCGGGGCGAGGATGCGAAGAGCGGACAGGTTTTGGTCAGCGCCGGAACGGTGCTCCGCCACGGCACGCTTGGCCTGCTGGCAAGTTTGGGCTGTGTCCAACCACTGGTCACACGTCTGCCACGGGTGTTGCACCTGGCGACCGGTAATGAAATCGTGTCGCCGGATCAATTGCCCCAACACGGCCAGATTCGCGATTCCAATTCGACGTTGGTGCAGGCGTTCCTCGGTCAGTGGAATATCGTCCCTGAACACAGACGCGTGGCGGAAGACGCCCCCGCCATTCAATCAGCCATCGGCCATCAGCCTTTGGCGATTGACCTTCTGCTGATTTCCGGCGGCGCAAGCGTGGGGGAACATGACTTTACGCGGCGTTTGCTGGCGGAGGCGGGGTTCACCATTCACGTCAGCAAAACCACGGCGCGTCCGGGCAAGCCGCTCATCGTTGCGCAACGTGGCGGCACGCTGGCATTTGGGCTGCCGGGCAATCCGCTGGCACACTTCGTCTGCTTGAACCTATACGTGCGCGCCGCTTTGGAGAGTTGGAGCGGGCAAAGTCAGCGGACGGATTTTGCAACAGGCGAGTTGACGGAAGATTTGGCCGCCGGTGGCAATGCGCGGGAATCATTCTGGCCTGCGCGCTGGCATCTGACGGACGGCGCGGTCCGCGTGACGCCCTTACGATGGCAAAGCTCCGGTGACTTGACCGCACTCGCCGGAGCGAACGCGATCATTCGCGTCAGGACCGGAACTGAACGGCTGCCACGTGGCAGTGGGGTAGAGTTTATGAACGCGGAAGGAATTGGATGAAGTCGGACCAGAAATTTTCTCATCTTGATGCCACTGGCACGGCCCGCATGGTGAACGTCGGCGCGAAGCCGGTGCAACGTCGCCGTGCCACCGCAGCAGCAGCTTTGGTTTGCCAGCCAGCCACCATCCGCGCGTTGAAGCGAAACGCGCTACCAAAAGGCGACGTGCTGACTGTGGCGCAGATTGCCGGCATCCAAGCCGCCAAGCGCACGGCGGACTTGATTCCGCTTTGCCATCCGCTCGCCTTGTGCCATGTCGCCGTGAGTTTTCAGGTGAAGCGCGACCGGGTGCTTGTGGAATGTGTGGCCGAGACCAGCGCGCAGACCGGCGTGGAAATGGAGGCGTTGACGGGAGCAAGTGTGGCGGCGTTGACGCTTTATGACATGTGCAAGGCCGTGGACAAGATGATGCGCGTCGAGGGGGTGCAGGTGCTGGCAAAGGTGAAAGAATGAAAATCGGACGTATCACCATCAGCGACCGCGCCAGTGCTGGCGTCTATGCCGACCGTAGCGGGCCGAAGATCGAGGCGGTGTTGAAGGAGCACTTCCCGGATGCGCAGTTCCATGCGGAGGTTGTGCCGGATGAGCGCGAAATGATTGCCGCCGCACTGCTGCATTGCGCCGACGATTTGAAGTTCGACCTCGTGGTGACGACCGGCGGCACGGGGATTTCCCCACGCGATGTCACGCCCGAGGCGACGCGCGCGGTGCTGGAAAAGGAATTGCCCGGCTTCGGCGAGGCCATGCGGATGGTTTCACTGGCGCGCGTAAAGACGGCGATTCTTTCCCGCGCCACGGCGGGCACGCGCGGACGCTCGCTTATTGTGAATTTGCCGGGAAAGCCTTCCGCCGTGCGCGAGTGCCTGGACATTCTCGCGCCCGCCATCCGCGAAGGCGTCGCGCATTTGCGTGGCGACGACCCGCATCAGGGCAAAGCATAAACCTATGGATCACTTTGGACGCACCATTGATTACCTGCGCATCTCGGTCACCGACCGGTGCAATGAACGTTGCCTCTACTGTATGCCGGAAGGCTACAAAGGCTGGGAGCGCAAACCCGATCATTTGACGGCAGAAGAAATCCTGCGCGTCGTGCGCGTGGCAGCGGGCATGGGTTTCCGCAAATTCCGACTCACCGGCGGCGAACCGCTGGTGCGGGCAGACCTGACGGACATCGTGCGCGGCATGACGGCCCTGCCCGGGGTGGAACATGTCGGCATCTCGACGAACGGCACGAAGCTGGCCGCGCTGGCGCAGCCGTTGCGGGACGCGGGAGCGGGCACGGTGAACGTGAGTCTTGATGCGCTCGATCCGGAGGTGTATCGCCGCGTCACCGGGGGCGACGTGAAGCAGGTGATTGCCGGCATCCGTGCAGCGGTGGCGGCAAAGTTCGAGTGCGTGAAGCTGAACGCGGTGCTGATGCGTGGCGTGAATGAGGGTGAAATCTGGCCGCTCGTGTTGTTCGCGGCGGAACACGGGTTGCCGCTCCGACTTATCGAACTCATGCCGATCACAACGACCGACGTGTTGACTGAAAAGAACTTCATGAGTGTCGAGGATGCAATGGCGCTGCTGCGGCAGAAGGACGAATTGATCCCGCAACCGGACTGGCGGCTGGGGTTCGGCCCGGCAAAGTATTATCTGCTGAAACACACCGGCGCGCGGGTCGGCTTCATTGGTGCGATGACCAATCTGCATTTCTGTGAAACGTGCAACAAGATGCGGCTCACCGCTGATGGCAAGGTCCGCCCATGCCTGGGTGATCACGGCGAAATTGATTTGCGCGACACGCTGCGCCACGCGCCGGACGACGCAGCGGTGCGTTCCCTCCTGCAAACGGCCCTGCAACGCAAACCGCTGGAGCACTCCTTCCGAGGGTCATATCAGCCCTGCCGCCCGATGACGGCTATTGGTGGCTGAATGGAGCATTCATTCTCTCTCTCGTCTTCCATCCGTTTGTCGCTTTCGGCAACCTCTTTCACGTCAATCTTGGTAATTGCCGGCTGGCCTTCGGTAAGCAAGGACCGCTGATTGGCTGGTAGTGCTCCCAGGAACGCCAGTTCCATCCGCTGCATCGCAGTTTCGATACGCCGCAAGGCATGACCGCGCAGCGTGACTTCATGGGTGGCGAAAACCAAGCGCAGCCGCTGCTCTTTGCCCTCGTTCTTGAGTTCAGCAAAGGCGAATTGATCGAACGGCAGCAACAGGCTTTGTTCAGCGGATACTTCGATTTTGACCGCGCGAGCGTTCGGATCGCTCGCCCAACATTCGGGTGATTTTGTGCTCATGGGTTTCAGTGGATTTATGACGACGACGGGAAAGTTTCAGGCGACAGAAGTTGTCAGCGGCACGACGGCCAAAGCGCAGCATGTAGCCATGCAGCCGATCCCAGAGGCGCACACCGTGTCGAGGGACTCGGCCAGCCGCGAGTTCGAGTGCCAACGGCCTATGACCAGAGCGCGTGACATTATCGCGCAACTGCTCCTTATCCGGTGTGAAGATGCGGATGCCGCGCCGTCCGCGCGAAATGGTCACATACCATTGCTGTGCGTTCGTTGCCGCCTTGATCGTTGAATCGGAGAACAAGACGTAATCCACCGTCTTGCCTTGCGACCCATAGGATGTGACTGCGTAGCCTGGCAGGAATTCGCGGAAGCTGGCGTCCAACACCCGGCCATCGGCGAGTTCAATGCTGCCATCGCCACGAACTGACTTAACCGCGACAAGTTCTCCGTTCGTGACGCGCCCACCGGATGCCAGTTTCCGGTTGGCTTTAAGGTGCAGGCGGTCGCCAGACGCAACGGCAATCTCACGAGCCTGACAGACGGAGATGCGTTCAAGCATCTTGTTCGAGACAGTGACGAATCTTCCGCCAACTTCCACAAGCAGACCGGTTTTGAGGATTCCCGACAGCTTTCCTTTCGCTCCAGCGTCGGCTTCACGCACCTTCTGATTGAATACAATGACCGCATCTTGCGGATAGAACCGTTCGTCGCGTTTCTGCGCATTGGTCAGGTCCACGCGTTCGAGCGCTTGAATGG
>CAYWCK010000193.1:0-9564 GCA_964456685.1 uncultured Bifidobacteriaceae bacterium
CAAGCGCTGACTCCGCGGTACTGCGGATACAATGGTGTTACCTCAGGAGGAAGATGTGAGCGAAAGCCCAACCTCTAAAGCTCGAAGGTCCGTCGCTTCGTATGTTGTTGAGTGGCTTGTGGTGGGTGTTGTCATCTGTGTCTTGGGTTGGTTTCTATTGAATACAAATCCCACAGATCCGAACCGCGTTGTCATTTACGCCGCGCAAGACCAGGTCTATGCCGAGCCGATTCTGCGCGAGTTCGAGAAGGAGACTGGCATCAAGGTCAAAGCCGTCTATGACAGCGAAGCGGTGAAGACCGTCGGACTGGCGAATCGGTTGCTGGCTGAGCGCGAGCATCCGCAGTGCGACGTGTTCTGGGGCAACGAGGAAATGCGCACGCGCCAGCTCGCCGCGCAGAACGTTTTCCGCGAGACGAATGGCTGGGCGGCGTTTGGTTATCGCAGTCGGTGCATGGCTATCAGCGACTCCTACTTAGAGCATCACTATGTCGGGCCTAGAATTGATTCCCTGCTCGCGCTCACAAACGCGATGTGGCGCGGCAAACTTTGTGTCGCTCTTCCACAGTTCGGCACGACCGCAACTCATTTTCACGCGCTACGCCAACATTGGGGAGAAACACTTTGGCTCGCATGGTGTCGGGCGCTGGCCGCCAACGAACCGATCGTTGTGGACGGCAACTCAGTCGTTGTGAAGTTTGTTGCGCGTGGTGAAGCATGGATTGGTTTGACCGATTCAGATGATATCGCTGCCGGTATTAGGGAAAAATTGGGCGTTACGGCTTGGCCGCTATCTGGCGAATCATTGCTGATCCCAAACACAGTTGCCGTGATTCGTGGCGCGCCGCACCCGGCTAACGCGCAAAAACTCTTCGACTATCTTCAAAGTCGCAAGGTCGTGGACGAATTGGTCCAAGCGAAGGCGCTCGAAGGTGCAGTCGCTCCGACAAATATCACAACGCTGAAACCGGATTGGGACGCTTTGTTGCGCGATCTCGACACGACGACCAAGCAACTAAACGAGATTTTTCTGAGATGAAGTACGCCATCATCGCTGACATTCATGCCAACTTGCAGGCGCTTCAGGCGGTCTTGCAGGACATGAAGTTGCAGGGCTGCACCCACGCGGTCTGTCTCGGCGATATCGTTGGCTACAATGCGAATCCCAAAGAGTGTTTGGATATTATCCGCGGCCTGAAGATCCCCTGTGTGAAGGGCAACCATGACGAGTATTGCTGCACGGACGAACCGCTGGATGCATTCAATCCACAAGCCGCCGAGGCGGTGCGGTGGACACGCGAACAACTGACCGAGGCGGATCGGCAATGGTTGCGTGACCTGCCGCTTGTGCAAGAAGTCGCAGGGTTCATCATTGTTCATGCGACGCTTGATGCACCTGAACGATGGGGTTATGTCTTCGACAAACTGGCCGCTGCCGCCAACTTCACTTACCAACAAGCCGCCGTCTGTTTCTTTGGACACACGCATGTCCCAGTCGCTTTCGTGCGCGATTCGGTAGTGCGAGGTGGCACATACTCAAAGTTCAAAGTTGAGACGGGCGAACAATACTTCGTCAATCCGGGTGCGGTTGGGCAACCGCGTGACAACAATCCCAAAGCGGCCTATCTCACCTATGATCTGGATTCTCGGTTCATCGAACTGAGGCGAGTTGATTACGACATTTCCGGCGCACAGGGCGCGGTTATAGCGTCAGGATTACCAAGGCGTCTGCGATGAACTGGCCCTTGCTCCAAAACAGCCTGCTCGTCGCCGGAATGACCACGGTGCTAGCGCTGAGCTTTGGGCTCGTGACTGCACTGTGGCTGGCGACATTGGAAGCGCGCTGGCGAAATGTTTTTCTGATCCTCGCCGTAGTGGCGCTGGCGCTGCCGCCGTTTCTGGTGACGAATTGCTGGATCAGTTTGCTCGGCGAGACGGGCACGCTGCGGGCGTCGTTGCCGCTCAAGATTTATTCGCTCGGTGGGACAATCTGGATTCTGGCGCTGCTGTTATGGCCAATCACTTTGTTTGCAATGCTGGCCGCCTGGCGGCGACTCGAAGCCGCCCAGTTGGAATGCGAGCCCGCACTGTCCGGCTTTGCCCTGCTGCGTTGGCTGCTCCTGCCCGTGGCCCGCGGTGAACTGGCGCTGGCGGCGGTGCTGACGTTCGTCCTCGCGCTGAACAACTTTGCCGTGCCGGCCATTCTCCAGACGAAGGTGTTGCCGGACGAGATGTGGGTGCGATTCAACACGCAGTTGGACGCGCTTGGCGCACTGAAACTGAGTCTGCCCCTGGTGATTGCGCCGGTGCTCCTGCTCGCGTGGACGACGCGACGCGGTGTCGCATGGCCGAGAATCCAGGGCACGGTGCCGGCCAGGATCTTTCGGCGGCAGCTTGGTTTAACTTGGAGAATTGGCAGCGGCGTGCTGGCGACTTTGTTGGGCGTGGTAACGGTCGGTCTGCCGCTGGGCCAAAGTGCTTTCGCGCCGCGGACGTGGGTTGAACTCCCGGGTGCGCTGGAAGCCAGTACAGACCCGCTCTGGAATTCGTTTCGGTTCGCCGCGCTGGCGGCAACGTTGGTGGTGGGCATGGGAATCTTCCTAAACCTCCGCGAGGCCGAGACCCGGAGGCGTTGGCGCTTTAACCTGCTCTCGGTCGCGTGGCTGACGTTTTTCATTCCGGGAGTCCTCATCGGCATCGTACTCATCCAGATTTTCACCCGCCCGATGCTGGCGGTGTTTTATCAAAGCATCGGCATCATCCTGCTGGCCTTGGTGATTCGCTACTTTGGACTGGCCTGGGCCGCGACGCGACACGCGGTAGGAAGTGTGGATTCGGACCTGACGGATGCGGCGCGGCTGGAAGGGGCGACGCGCTGGCAGCAGTTGCGGTTCGTGGTGTGGCCGCAGATTGCGCCGCAGATGTTCGCGGCCTGGTATGTGGTCTATCTGCTGTGCCTGTGGGATGTGGAGTCCATCGTGCTGATTCAGCCGCCGGGCGGCGAGACGCTGGCGCTCAAGATTTTCAACCTGCTGCACTACGGGCGCGCCGCCCAGGTGAATGCGCTGTGCATCGTCCTGCTCGGGTTGGCGGTGGGGCCGCTGGTCATCGTGGCCGCGTTCGTGAAAGTGCGGCAATTATTCTCGGCAAACGCAGGAGGTGAAATCAGCCGTGCGCTGACGAGTGCCGCGGCTATTACGCTGGTGGCGCTCCTGGCGGGATGCGCGCCGGCGGATTCCAGGAATGAAGCCGTGTTGCAGAGCACATTCTTCAGCCGGGCAGTGGTCATCGGCGCGCGCGGTGTTGGAATTGGGGAGTTGAACAAACCGCGCTCGGTTGCGTGCGACACAAAGGGCAATGTTTACGTGGTGGACATGACCGGGCGCGTGCAGAAGTTCTCGCCGGAAGGAAAATATCTGCTGCACTGGCAGATGCCAGAAACGGATCTCGGCAAACCCAAGGGCATGGGGCGCGATCGGGAAGGGAACATCATCGTAATCGAGCCTCATTACCAACGAGTGAATCATTTCACGCCGGACGGAAAACTCCTGGCGCAATGGGGCTGCCGCGGAACAAATGAAGGTTGTTTCATGCTGCCGCGCGGCATCGCCGAGAATTCGCATGGGGAATTCTTCGTGAGCGAATACATGGGCGCGGAACGAGTACAGCGGTTCACGGTGCACGTTTCGCAATTGGCGCCGAATCGCGAAAGTATCTCCCCTGCCCCAGGCGCGGTCCTGGCCGGAGGGAAAAGCACGAATTGGCCGTATGCCAAAACGGATGTGCCGCTGGCGGCCACCAGCACGAACGGAATTGCGCGCCAGCTGGCAGCGGAATTTCGCCAGGTCATCGGGGCCGCTGGCACGGCGGAAGGCGAGTTCAACCGACCGGAGGGCATCTGCGTTGACGCGCAGGATCGGCTGTACGTGGCGGATTCCTGCAACCATCGCATCCAGATTTTTTCCGCCGACGGCAAATTCGTTCGCCAATACGGCCGGGCTGGTTCAGGCTTGGGCGAACTGAGTTACCCCTACGACATCGCCGTGGATGCGCAAGGCAATCAATTCGTCTGCGAATTTGGAAACAGCCGCATCCAGGTCTTCAATGCCAACTGCCAGCCGATTGAAATTATTGGCGGACCGGGCGCCGAGCCGGGCAGATTTGCCAATCCGTGGGGCGTAGCGCTCGACCCGAAGGGAAATCTTTGGGTGGCGGATGCCATCAATCACCGGCTGCAGAAGCTCGTCAGGAGAAGTCTTGTGGCTGAAGCCTTGAGTCCTGAGCCAAGCCAGACCGCGGCCATTTCAGGCCCCAAGGCTTCGGCCAATTGACATGCAATTCACCCATCCATACTGGTTGCTCGCCGCGCTGCCGGCGCTGGCATGGGTGTTTTGGCTGGGCTGGCGAACGGAGGCGCAACTCACAGCGTGGCGCAAATGGCTGGCGCTCACCATCCGCACAGTGGTCACAGTGTTGATCGTGTTTGCCATTGCTGGATTTCAATGGCGCATCCCCATCGAGGGCATGAACGTCTTCTTCGTGCTCGACCGTTCGGACAGCATTCCTTCGCCTCAGCAGGATGGAGCCAAGGCCCTCGTCAACCGCATGGCGGCGCAAAAGCACAAGGCGGACAAGGCCGGGGTCATTGTTTTTGGAACGGATGCCAGCATTGACCGGTTGCCGAACGAGAAAATTGACCTGCAAAAAGTCGAAGCCATCGTGGACACGCAGCGCTCCGATCTGGCATCCGCGATCCGGCTCGCCACGGCGGCATTCCCGGAGACCGGTCAAAAGCGCATCGTGCTCATGTCAGACGGGAACGAAAATCTCGGCGACGCCATGTCCGCGGTGGCGGGCGCGCGCACGCAAGGCGCGACGGTGGATGTCGTGCCGCTCGGCGTCGCGCGCGGGAACGACGTCTTCGTCCAAAAAGTCCAGGTGCCGGCGAAGCTGAAGAAAGGTGCGCCGTTCGAGGCGAAAATCTTCGTCCAATCCGACCGCGCACAATCGGCCACCGTGCGCCTTTATCGCAACGACACGCCGTTGGGGGAGCAGAAAGTGGAGCTTTCTCCCGGAAAAAACCTGTTCACGTTTCCGCAGGTGCTGCCCGAGCAGGGCTTTTACAATTACGATGTGCGCGTGGATGCCGAGGGCGACCCGTTGCCCCAGAACAATCGCGCCGTGGCGTTCAGCAGCGTGAAGGGCGATCCGCGCGTGTTGCTGATCTCCGGCGAACCGGCCGAAGACCAGACGCTGGCCGCGGCGCTGACCTCGGCCAAACTCGATGTCCGCCTCGTGGGCGTGAATGGCCTGCCCAATACGCTCGCCGAAATGGACAGCTACGACGCCATTTTTATCAGCAACTTGAGCGCGGGCGATCTGGGGCGCGAGACGATGTCGCTCCTGGAAAGTGCCGTGCGGGATTTTGGCGTCGGCCTGGTTTGCGTGGGCGGTGAGAATGCCTACGCGGCCGGCGGTTATCGTAACACACCGTTGGAAGCCACCCTGCCGGTCAGCATGGAACTGGACAGCAAAAAGGTGCTGCCGCGCGGCGCGGTGGTGCTGGTGATGCACGGAATGGAGTTCGCCAACGGCAACCAGGTCGCCCGCAACTGTGCCATTGGCTGCCTCCAGGCGCTCGGCCCGGAGGACGAACTGGGCGTGATTCTGTGGGACGGCGTCGAACAGTGGGTGCATCCCCTGCAGAAAGTGGGTGACAAACGCGAAGCCGGGCGAGCCATCGCCGGCATGAATCAAGGCGACCTGGGCAGCTTTCAAGGCGTGCTCGAGGAATCCCACAAGGCGCTCAAAAAATCCACGGCGAACTTGAAACACATCATTGTGTTCAGCGACGGCGACCCGGCCGCGCCCACCCAGCAACTCATGCAGCAGATTGTCGCCGACAAGATCACCGTCAGCACGGTGTTGATCGCAGGCCATGTGGGACCGGAGACGATGGATTTCATTGCGAAGGAAGGAAAAGGCCGGCCGTACATCATTCAGGACCCGGGACAACTGCCGCAGATTTTCATCAAGGAAACCGCCGTGATATTAAAGTCGGCGATTTATGAAGAGCCGTTCAAGCCGCAGCAGCGCGCGGCCAGCGAGGTCATCCGCGGGATCAATGGCGCCGATTACCCGAGTCTCCTGGGTTATGTGGCCACGTCGCAGAAACCGCGCGCCGAGACGCCGTTGTGGACGCACAAAGGCGATCCGCTGCTCGCGCACTGGCAGTATGGGTTGGGCCGCGCCGTGGCTTTCACGTCGGACGCCCGTCCCAAGTGGGGCAAGAACTGGCTCAGCTGGGATCAATATCGGCAGTTCTGGTCGCAGATCGCGCAATGGAGTTTGCGGCGGCTGGACAATGCGGATTTCACGAGCGAGGTGAACGTGGAGAACGGCCAGGGCGTGATCAGCGTCGAAGCGTTGGATGCGCAGGGGAATTATCGGAACTTTCTTAATTTGCAGGCGACCGTGGTGAGCCCGAAAGGTGAACGTGTGCTCGTGCCGCTGGAGCAGACCGGGCCGGGACATTATGAGGCGCGCTTCGCGACGCGCGAGGTGGGCGCTTATCTGCTGAACCTCATGCAGCTCGAAGACGGCAAGCCCGTGGCCGGCCAGACCGTCGGGGCGAGTGTGAATTACTCCCCGGAATTCGCCGCGGGCGAACCCAATCTGAACCTGATGCGACGCATCAGCGAAGCGGGCGGTGGACAGGTGTTGGATCCAAGCGATGTACGAGCCAATCCTTTTGGTCACGACCGGATCAAAACCCATCAGCCGCATGATCTGTGGGAGGCCTTGCTCAAATGGGCGGTGACCCTGTTCGTGCTCGACGTGGGCGTGCGACGCATACAAATCGACCGCGAGGAATGGCGCAAGGCAACGGCGACGCTCCGCAAATGGATTTTCTTCTGGGACGGCAAGCCACGGCCAGTGGAAGCCGAGGAATCGCTGGCGAGTTTGCTGGCCAAGCGCGGGGAGGTGCGCGCGAAGCGCACCGTCGCCGGCGAGGCGCGACCGGAGTTGTTCCGACCGGAAGAGCCAGTGCAGCCCATCGAACTGCCCCGAAGCCGGACGGCGGAACCTCCACCGGTTAGCGAGGCCCAACCGGACGCGGAAACCATGGCCGAAGAGCCGGAAAAACCCGCCGGCACCACCAGCCGTTTGCTCGAAGCCAAGAAGCGGGCCCAAAAGCGGCGCGGCCAATAAAATTGTTCAGTCGGCAACGCGCGCTTGCACTTTGCTCACTGCGTCGGCGATGGAAAATTCGACGCTCAATTCCATCCACTCCAAGGCGGCGTATTTGCGGAACCACGTCAACTGCCGTTTGGCGAAATGGCGGGTGCGGACCTTGACCAACTCAATCGTGGCCTCGAGGGAACGCTCTCCCTGCAAATGTTCCACCACCTGGCGATAGCCAATGGCCTGCATGGCCGTCGGGTTATGCGCCAGGCCTTGTGGCAGCAACCGGCGGGTCTCCTCGACCAGTCCACGCCGAAACATGTCGTCCACGCGGGCATTGATGCGTGCATGCAAATCCGCGGCCGGTCGGACGATGCCGAATCCAATGCACGGGCTCGGGGTGGTCGGTTGTGCCGTCCAAGCCGCCCGTTGCGCGGAAAAGGGTTTGCCGGTCAGTCGCAGCACTTCCACGGCGCGCACGATGCGGCGAGGGTTTTTCTGGTCAATCGAATGAAACGTCTGCGGGTCGTGCACGCGGAGTTCATCCAGGAGTTGAGGGAGCGGCATCGCCTCCAGTTCCGCGCGTAACCGGGCGTCTGGTGGCGGCGCATTGCCAAGTCCTTCCAGGAAGGCTTTGAAATAAAGTCCGGTGCCGCCGCACAGAACCGGCCGGCGGCCGCGCGCGACGATTTCCGCCACCGTCGTGCGGGCCAAATTGGCGAATCGTGCGGCATCAAATCCTTCGGTGAGCTCGGCGACATCAATCAAATGATGCGGCACACGACGCTGTTCTGCGGCGGATGGCTTCGCCGTGCCAATGTCGAGCCCGCGGTAGACCTGCATGGAATCCACGGAAATGATCTCGCCTCCAATGCGCTCGGCGAGCTGCAGCGCGAACTCGGACTTACCGGTCGCGGTCGGCCCGGCGATGAGAATCGGGCGCGGCTGGATGTCCGGCGCGTTGGCCATTTTCAACCTCCTGCGGGCTTGCCTTGTCGGGGGGCTAATTGGCGCAGAATCAGGAACAGGACGGCCCCCGTGACGAAAATGCCAATACTTACCAAGTGGGCTGGCGTCAGCACCCCGTAGCGGTGGGACTCCGTGTAGTCGCCCCGGAAGACTTCCGCGATCGAACGCGTCACCGCATAGCAGAGGAGATACGCGGCGAATACCTGCCCATCAAATTTCTTGCGGCGATACAGCCAGGTGAGCAGGAGGAACAGTCCGAGGTTGAGCAACGAATCGTAAATTTGCGTCGGGTGCAAGGGCACGCCGGACGGCGGTCCGCCATTGGGGTTCTCCGGAAACTTGACGGCCCAAGGGAGATTGCACGGATGTCCGAAACAACAACCGTTCATGAAACAACCCAGCCGGCCAAAGACGTAGCCGAGGGCAATGCTGGGCGCGAGCACATCCGCCACCTTCCAAAGCGCCAGCCGGTAACGCCGGCAAAAGAGAATGCACGCCACCGCCGCGCCGATCAGGCCGCCGTAATAAACCAGCCCGCCTTTTTGGATCATGAAAATCTCCCAGAGCGGTTCGCCGGCAAAACTTTCGCGCCAATAAGTCATGACAAACAGAACTCGCGCTCCCAGCACCGCGCCGATGATGAGCCAGATGCCCGCGTCAGAGATCTTGTCCGGCGGAATACCGGTCAGCGGCGCGCGGCGCGCGGCGGTCCAAAGCCCGCCCAGGAAACCCAGTGCCAGCAGAATGCCGTACCAGTGAACCTTGAGCGCACCAAGTTGGAGAGCGATCGGATGCACGGGGAAAGTTTAGAAGGAGACGGGAAGCGAGGAAACTCAAATACCCGACCGAAACCAAGGCCCGCTCCGGACCGGCTCAGAATTCCGGCGGGGTCGCGCGGGCCGGGCGCATTTTCTCGGCTTCGTAAATCGAGATCATGTGGCGCAGGTCCTCCGGGATTGAGCCGCTGATGATCAGGTAATCAAAATTCTTCCACTGCGCGACTTCCTGTTTGGCGACCGCGAGACGCTTTTGAATGACAGCGGCGGAATCCTTGCCACGCTTGCGGAGACGTTTTTCCAGGGTCGCGACAGAATCGGGCGTCAAAAACACCGTGACCAGAGCGCGCTTCAATTCCGGATCTTCATCGGCGCACTTGCGAATCGTCGCCGCGCCCTGAACGTCCACGCTCAGGAGTACATCCTTGCCGGCGCGAAGCTTGCCCAGCACTTCGGATTTCAACGTGCCGTAGCTGTGGCCGTAAACCGTGGCATGCTCCAGGAAATTACCGGCCTGCACCCGTTTCAAAAACGAGCCGGCGTCGAGAAAGTAGTAATCGACGCCGTCCTTCTCCCCGTCCCGCGGTTCCCGCGTCGTGCACGTGACCGCGCGGGCGAGTTCCGGGCGGGCCTT
>CAYWCK010000194.1:0-9551 GCA_964456685.1 uncultured Bifidobacteriaceae bacterium
CAGTTCGCTGAACTCCATTGGTGCAGTTTCAAAATCCGCCGACTTGAGCGCCACATTCCAACCCAACGGCAGCTCGGTCAATTGCACTCGTCCGCGAGCGACCGTTCTACCGAAATTGTAAAGCCGAAGCTTGAAGGGTAGGGGCGTACCGGGTGTCGCGCGATAGGCGTAACCTTCCGACCACGGCAAATCTTCAACTTTGCGAATTGCCTCGCGTGGCATTTGCAGTTGGAGGACCAAAGTCGAGGCCTTGCCGGCGGACTTCGCGGCGGGCGGGGCAGGCTTTTCCAAAGGAAGTTGGTCGGCTTCGCCACGAGGAAGAATTACGAACACAGGTGCGGAAGTGAGCGGCGAAGGAAAAGTTTTGCCACACGAGCGCCCGAGGTAATCCATAACCTCCAGCACCTTCAAGCCGGACGGCAAGTGCCAGTCCGCCGTGGTGACGCCACGCCCATCCCAATCCACCTCCTTTTCCGCCCAAACCACGAGGACGTCTCTTTCCTTCCCGTCGGGGCGCGCGCGAAAAGCGTAGATGCGCACCTCGTGTCCGGGCTGCCATCGCCCCAGCACACGTGCGCCGGCCAGATTGCGGCCGATTGCGGCCAATGCGACGTAAGCCGGTCGCGGCGTCAGATCGTGGCGCAACAAGCCGAACTGAATGCCGTTCGGCTCCTGGTAATTGCCGAGAATAAAATGAAAGTGCCGCTGCGCGCCGGCGAAGAGGCTGCTCGCGTAGGATTGCGCCATCCATTCCGCTTTGAGTTTTTCCAGGCGTGGGGACTGATCATACCACGGCGGATTTTTCAGGTGCGGCGTACCGCGATCCGCCTCGGTGACCCAGAGCGGTTTGCCGCAGGTGGCATCACGCGCCGGCCCCCAGAGCGATTGGTAAGAGTGCGACCAATCGTACGTATGGATGTTGTAGGTGTCGAAGTAGGGCGCAGTTTCATTCGCCAGCAATCCGTGGGTATGCGCCGGAGTGGGGACGGCCGTGGAGACATTCCAACCAACCATCACTCTCGGATCTCCGGCTTTGAAGCCCAGCCACGCCGCCTTCTGCCAGGAACACATTTCATCCACGGTGTGCCCGCCGAAGGTGGCAAAGTTCGCTTCATTCCAAGGCTCCCACGCCGCGACCTGGCCGTGAAAGCGCCGCGCGAGGGATTTTGCGGAGCGATAGATGTCGCGCAAGTCCGGGGCAAAGCGCCCGCCGTCCGCAGAGTTTTCGCGAGCCCAGATCGGAGTGTCGTGGAATACCTGCAACGTTTGCAATCCGGCGGCAAGTTGCGCCGCCGCCGAGGTGTCGTACGTGGTGCGCGCGGGAGTCAGTTCGCCGCGTCGGGGTTCGATTTCGCCCCAGCGCAGACGGTCGCGCACCCAGCCAACGCCCGCGAGGGCAGCGAGGTTGGCGTAAACGGCCTGCTTTGTTGGATCATCTTTTGCGAACCAGGCGGAGGCGCAATCGAGCGCGATGGGCGTGTCGCGCGGCGTGGGCGACTTGAGCGGCGACAGCACAGCGAGGGTGGTCCAGACCAAGTTGGTCTGATTGGTGGCGCCAAACTCCACTCGATACCAACCCACACCCAAGTCCGGCAAATCGACTCTCGTCGCCCCGGAGTTGCGGCCGGGCGCAACATGGCCGGAGCGAATCACTGTGCGCTGATCGTCGAGTAATCGCCATTCGGTATCGGTGAGCGGCAGGGATTCCGGCAACGGAACGCTGACGGATTCACCGGCGATGAAGATATTGCCTGGATGATTGGGGAGCGGCTTGCGGAAAGGTTCGGCAGCACTGCCAGCGACGGCGCTGAGACTGAGCAGCCCAATCGAACAAAATAGGGGCAGCAGCAGTCCCAGGGTTCGCGTTGCGGCGCGCATGTTTCTTGGGCGATGATGGCTGCATTAGCGGCGCGGCGCGAGAAATGATTCCGTCCACCACAACAGTTTCAACTTGGCCAGCGGCTGCGAAACCGTAAGGCTGTGTGCGTCGGGCAGAAGATTCAGAACCATCACGATTTCAACATGACAAAACCTGATCTGCAATCCGTGGCCGCTGCGCCCGTAACCCAACGCCTGCTTTCGCTCGACGCCCTGCGTGGGTTTGACATGTTCTGGATCGTCGGCGCTGAAGATCTCGTCAAAGGTCTGGAAAAGATCACCACCGGCGGGCCGATTGGAATTATCGCGGAGCAACTGCACCACAAAGCCTGGGCCGGCATGCATTTCGAAGACCTGATTTTTCCTTTGTTCGTTTTCATCATTGGGGTTTCGCTCGTGTTTTCTTTGACCAAGGCCGTGGAGCAGGGCGGACGCAAGGCCGCGTTGATCCGCATCACCCGCCGCGCGGCGTTGCTCTATTTTCTCGGCATCCTTTACTACGGTGGCTTCTCCACGCCCGTGGAAAAAATCCGCCTGCTGGGAGTGCTGCAACGGTTGGCCTTAAGCTACCTGTTCGCCAGCCTGCTCTTCTGCTTCCTGAAACCAAAAGCACTGCTGGGCGCGTGTATCGGGATCCTTGTCGGTTATTGGGCCATGATGACGTTCATCCCCGTCCCGGGGCATGGCGCGGGTAATTACGCCGAAGGCGCCAATCTGGCCAACTGGGTGGATTCGCAATATCTCCCGCTGCGCAAGTGGGACGGCGACCACGACCCGGAAGGTTTGCTCAGCACGCTGCCAGCGATTGCCAGCTGCCTGCTGGGAGTGTTTGCCGGCGTTTGGTTGAAGAATGAGTCTTTGCCTTCGCAGAAAAAGGTGCTCTACCTAATCTCGGCCGGCCTTGGCTGCCTTGCGGTGGGCTGGTTGTGGCATCTGCAATTCCCCGTCATCAAAAAGATCTGGACCTCCTCCTTCGTTCTGGTGGCGGGTGGATACAGCTTTCTCCTGCTGGCGGTGTTCTACCAGATCATCGATGTTTGGAAGCTCCAGAAATGGGCGATGCCGTTCGTGTGGATCGGCGTGAATCCCATCACCATCTATTTCGGCGGCAAGTTCATTGACTTTGAGGGAGCCGCGACGCTGTTTGTGGGCGGAGAAATGGGCAAGCACTTTGGCGTTTATGCTCACCTCATTCTCGCGATGGCTTCGCTGGGGTTCGGCTTCTGGTTCTTGCGCTTCCTCTATCAGCGCAAAATCTTTTTGCGGGTTTGAGCCGATTCCATCTCAACGGATGATCTGCCGGCGGGCCGAGATTGAAGTAAAAGCGTTTCGTGTGCGTCTGTATTGCGCGTGAACTTGAAACGGGCTTTTACCCTCATCGAGCTGTTGGTGGTGATCGCCATTATTGCGATCCTGGCGGCCATGCTGTTGCCCGCGCTTTCGAAAGCAAAGCAAAAGGCGTGGTCCAGCAACTGCCTGTCGAACCTAAAACAAGTCGGTCTGGGGTTGCGGATGTTTGCCGACGACAGTGAAGATCGTTTCCCGATGTCTGGCGAATCCATCCGCTGGAATTACCTGGATCCGAATGCGGCGACAAATGGATGGATGCAGCAGATTTTCCCCTACGTGCAGAGCACTAATGCTTTCCACTGCCCGGGCAATGCCCAATTGCCGCCCTCGCACCAGTCTCCGTTCAACTATTTCAACGGCGTGCGCGCCGCTTATGTCGCCGCCAGTTTCCAGCGTGCCGCCGTGAACAGCCGGCAAATTCAGTTTGCCGCCGCGTATGTCCTGAGTGGCGACACCATCGACAATGCGCAGTTCTTTTTGCGCGACGATGACGACAAGGACGATTACTCGCAGAATTGCGTTGGCGGAAAAATCAACGGTTCGCCGTCCGTGGACTGGCAGGCTCACAATCAGGGGCAGAATTTGTTGTTCAGTGATGGCCACACGCAGTGGTTTCGTGCCTACAAGCCAAACGAAATGACCTTTCGCTACGATTCCATGCACGGGTGGGAGTAGGCCGGTATTCGTGGCGTCGCCTGACGGTTGCCTCGGCAGTCCTTTGTTGGCAGGCTGGGTTTGGTCGCGAGTCTTTGCCACGAATGCCAGCCCTCAGGCTCAAGAGGCGGCGCGGCTGCTTCAGGATTACATCGACCGCATAAGTGGCGCACAACTGGAACTGCGCGAGGAGAGCGCAGCGGTTGTTGATCCGAAAATCTCCATCGGCCAAACGCAACGCGCGCGGTGGTTCGCACCGACGCGTCTTTCTGGATGAGCCGATGGAGAAACCGTAGCGGGAAGAGCAGCCACGTTTCGGATTGCCCGGAATTTCCGTTGAGCCAGACTCGGCGCGTGAACTCACTCCAACTTTCGCGTTGCTGCGGATCTTTGCTGGCCTTCGTGCTTGCTTTCGTGGCTTGCGCACGCGCCCAGCCTGTCGAGATTCGCGCGAATCTGGTGAAGTCCGACCTCGGCTGGGGAATCGAATACCGCGCAGGCAAAACCATCATCGCTAAAGTGTGCGCCGACGCGCCGGCTGGTGTGAGGCTGTTGCGCCCCGGCGAAACGGTGACGCCGGTCGGATTCGCCTCAAAGCGTGTTCGCGGCCAGGTCATCGAACTGGGCCCGACACAGGTCGGAGACTTGAGTTTTCGTTGGCGCCTTGAACAAAAATCTCCCGCGCTGGTTGAGCGCACTTTAGAAGTTGGGGCTGCAAGCGATCAGCGCTTTGCGGTCAGCTTTCCCCTCGAACTCAATGTCGAGGGGGAATTCGCCTCTTTCTCCGGCGGCACAACGAACCGATTGGTGTGCGACACCGTGCGCGGCGCCGCGAAGACCGAGACTTTCCCGGTTGGCATGGTGCGTGGTGGCGGAAGCGTTTTCGGTCTGGCTGCTGATTCGCCGGGGTTGTGGGAGAACCGTTGCTCGTTAGTGCTCGAACCGGCGGAACGTCGTCTCATCGCCCAGGCCGGCGACGGACGAGATCCATATCCGTTGGTGATCAAGCCGCCGGAGGATGCGCGCGACACCTATCAATATCAAATGGACGGCTGGCAGACGCTCGCGGCCGGCGAGACGCGGCGCTTCACGACGTGGGTGTTCGCCAGCGCGGCGAGCAACCATTATCAGGCACAACTTGCCGCGCATCTTGCGGTGGCGAACGGCAAGGGGTGGAATTCTTCGGCGCTCGAAGCGATCTTGCGCAACACGTCACTCTACTTGCTGCGCCGCAACCTCGCCTTGGACGCCAATAATCAACCGCGTGATGGCAAATACATTTTCATTTCGGGTCCGGGTTATGGTTGGAAGCAATGGGTGAGCGACGGCTTTTACACGGCGTTGGGACTCGACGATCCCGAGAAGACTATCGAGTCCAATCGCGCGGTGTTTTGGACGCGGATGGACTACGAGGACAACGCGCATTATTACCTGATTTGGGCGGTGTTGATGAAACGCGCCGGCGGCAAGGTGAACGAGGCGCTCGTGCGGCGCGCCTACGAGTTCATTCGCGGCCACGAGACGAACGGCTTTTACATTCCGCCGTCCTTGCCCGGCTCACCGAATCCCAAGGGATGGAAAACTTACCATGACGTCTTGCTCTACGAGGAAGGTGATTGTCCAGCGAGCGATCAGGGTTTTCATTGCGGTGCGCTGCTCGCGGCTAAGGAACTGGGGTTGGGAGCGACCGAGGCGGACATCGAACGCGCCATTGCTGGTTACCGTTCGCTGTTCAACCCGGCGCGCGGTTTCATGCCCACCAGCCGCATGCAGTCCGACACGTTGGGCCAGGACACGCTTTACGGCGCTACGCTGACCTATGCCGTCTTTGGACGCAAACTGCTGACCGACGAAATTGTGCGGACGCACCACCGCACTTCCGAGAAAGTCAAAACTCCCTACGGTCTGCGCGTAATTTCTCAGGCTGACGGTTCGTTGCTGCCGGGGCACAGCGGCGTTTACTGTTACGGCGGAAGCTGGTTTCTGAACGACGCCGCCAATTATCTGCTGGCCGGCGTTCATGGCGCGCCCGCGAAGGAAGTGGACGCGTTGCTCGCGGAACGCATCGCGCGCGAGATTGCGCAAGTGCCCGCCTTCAACGAATCCATTAGCACCGTGGACGGTCACCCGCATGGCCACATCCTTTATTCCTGGAACTCCGGCTACTGGTGGCTGCGCAAGGAAATCCGCAAACGCCTAGGTCAGACCGGACCAGATCCGGTGGCGGTGGCGATTGATGAGCGACTCGGGGTGGTGCGCGAGAATGGCAAGTTACGTTTGTCGCCGCGTCGCTGATCAGTTCAGTGAGGAATTCTTTTCGCTCCGTTCCTTGAAGCTAAGCTTGGCGACCATTGCAATCGCGCCTTCCCGATTTGCTCAATCGAAAACCGCTGCTAACCTTCCGCACGATGACATTTAACCATTGTCCTAGGCGAACGGTTGTCGGCCTGCTCCTGCTGGCGCTGACTTGCGCATCCGGCATTCGCGTATCGGCGGCAGAAGACCCGACCGAGGAGAGGTTCATTCCCAATTACGCCGCTGGCGAGGCGCACTACCTGTGGAGCACGCGCGTGGATTTGCAGGATATTCCCGGCAGCAGCCTGCAAGTGCAGGAAGCCGGCGTGCGCGTGCCCGTGCCGCTTTATCATGACGACGACTCGCGGCTTACGGCCGGCGTAAATTTCCGCTGGAACGAACTGGATTTTGCAAGCGCAGGCGCGCCCAGCGAACGGCAGAATCTTTACCGCGTCCAGTTGCCGTTTGATTTCTGGCATTCGTTTGCCGACCGCTGGAAGGCATGGGGGCGGATCGAGCCCGGCATTTTTTCCGATTTCAAGAATCTGGATGGCGATGCTTTCACGGTGACGGTGCTGGCGCTGGCGAGCTATCAGTTCACACCCGAATTCAGCGCGGCCTTCGGCGTGTATTACTCACGCGACCTGGGCGAAGACCGCGTTTTGCCGGCGATCGGATTGATCTGGAAGCCCGATCCGCACTGGAACATTGGCATTACCTTCCCGCGCGCCAGCGTCGCTTATGCCCCGAACCAGGAGTGGTTGGTCACGGCTTACGCGGCGCCCGGTGGGGCGGGCTGGAGTGTGCAGGATGCCGCTACGCAGGAGCAACGCCGGTTGAACTACCGGAGCTGGCGGGCCGGCTTGGGAGTGGAACATCAATTTGCTGAAACGGGGCCGGCTAAATTCTGGGTCTTTGCGGCTGGGGGCATACAATTCGGACAGGAGCTGGAATGGAAGGACGGTGACGTCACGGTTCTGGAAAGCGACCTCGCCAACGGCTTTTTCCTCAGTGGCGGCTTGCGGTTGCGCTTTTGAGTCGAAGTCATCGGCAGCGACCATTCGCCGTCGCCGTGGTTCAGAATTCTGCGCGGATATTTATGACACTCGCGCCGGGCTTGAGAACGATGGTTTCAGTGGCGGGATCAGCCAGCTTCTGACGCTTTCCGTTTATGCTCACTGAGCGGATTGGATTTCCCTCGGGATGCCGCAACCGCAAAACGATCTGCTTCGGCGTTTCACGGGTCGGCGGCTCGATGCGCGCCTCGATGAAACCTTGGGCCAGGGAGGAGTTGATTTCGTAACTTACGAATCCAAAAGTCGTGGGCGCATTCCGGACACGAACTTGCTGTCCATCGCGCAGCCAGTTGCTCGTCACGAAAGGCGCGAGCCAAAGCTCCCGGCCGCGTTCCTGAACCAGCATCGTGCGGGTCTGATGCAGAAAGTAGCCGGTCTCGTGCGTCTTGTCCCATGCACCGCTGTGATGGAAATGTTCCCAGAGCGTGAGCACTTCCGGATTTAACATCGCTGCCAGCGAATTGAAGTAGGAGCGCACGAATGGCTTCACGTCATCGCGCAGCGCGTAGATTTCGCAGTTGCGGGTGTAGTAGGGCTGAACTTTGGAGAAACCGCCGAGGTTGAACCAATCGGCCTGATTGGTCGCCGCCGGGTAATCAAACCAACCATCCGCAAGAAACTGCACGTCCTCCATGTGATCCATGAGGCGGGAAACCTCGCGGCTGTTTGGTGCTAATACCCCGTTGGGCACGAGTTGATGCGCGCCGAGTTCCACGTCGTAGCACCAGCTGCGACCGGCATCCTGGCCCGGAAAGAAATCGCCGAGTTTACCCGGGCTGTGAACTTGCGATGGGTAATGGGGAATCCACGTGCCTTTACGCAAGGGCAGGGCAGGGGAACGCGCCTGAGTCCATGCGTAAGCTCGCAGCGTGTTGACGCGGAGCGCTTCGGCCTCGCGTTGGAAACGTTTCGCCTCGGGATGCCGGATGTCGCCGAGGGCTGAGCCCAATGCACGCAAGGCGGCGGCGTAATAAGCATTCATTGCGAAGTGATAGGCGAACGCATTCCAATCCGCCAAAACGCCGGGCGGCATTAAACCGGATTCGGGCCGCGCCTCTCCACGCGCATCGCGCGCGCGTGTCTTCGCCGTTTGGCGCACGATCCAATCGCCAGTGCGCGCAAGCTCCGGCGCGAGCTTGTCCAGCCACGCGCGGTCACGGGTCAGTTGATAATGCTCGCCGAGTGTCCACAAATGCCAGGCCGTTCCGAACGTCGTGTAGCCCGTCGTGAGAAATCCGTTCGTGTTATACCGATGAACAAAAAACTCCAGCGCGCGCTCGGCGAATTCGCCGTGCCCCATGAAGTCCATTCCACGGATGACCGAGTGAGATTCGCTTTCCAGTGGGCCATAACTCACAGCGGCGATCCAGGCGGCGACGCGGTGACCTTCTGCTTCATTGCGGGCGTCAATCAAGCAGCGCACTTGGGAGGAGCGGATGGCGTTGTTGAGGAGCGGGTCGGGGGTCGTCACATCTAGCGCCCGCTTGATCATCGCATTCCAATAAGCTTCGGTGCGCGCGCGTAGTTCCGAAAGTTTGGGCAGTGCGGCGAAATCCATTGCTAATTGGCTGAGAAACACCGTCAGCGTCGTGCCCGCATGCGCCGGGAGCGTGCCCTTCCATGAAAGCACTCCGGGGCCGTCGGTCGTCAGTTGCAGCGGGGATTCCACAACGGTCGCGAAACCAAAATCGTGTCCGTCTTGTTGCCAGCGCCAACTTTGCCCGCTGGATTGAAGTTGCGCGGGCGTTTTCTGCTTGGTGTTGCTCAGTGTTCGCAGGTTCAACGCGGTCTCGGTGGCTCGGTCCAACGTATTGGTCAAAGTGAATTCCAACACCGCGACGCAGGGATGATCACCGAAATCCAGACAACGATTCAGTTCCACCAGCGGCGCGACGAAGCTGCGCTGACTCAACTGCACGCCTTGATGCTCTTTCGTGATGACCGGAATCGGTAGCCAGTCACCGTCCAGTGTGCGACGGAGTGCGCCAGATTTGCCGCCGCCGAATTCCGGTCGCAGTTCTCCGGCTGAGGCAAACCAATCCGCGGCCGGCTTGGTCGTGGGTTGAAACCGCACCGTGCCGGCACGCTCGACGACAAATTTCTGATTATCCGCTGCGAGCGACAGCAAGACCGGGCCTTCGCGTTGGGCCTCGTGATGCGTCTTCGCCATCGCTTGGTCGAGTGCTTGATCTGGCAGGGCGCGGACCTCTTCCAGAATCGTGCGCCGTCCCGTGAGGCGGCGTTTGTATTCTTCCAAAGTGACTGGCGCTGGATCGCGGGTCACAAACAGGCCAAAGT
>CAYWCK010000195.1:0-9527 GCA_964456685.1 uncultured Bifidobacteriaceae bacterium
CATCAACTTCGTGTGGTGGATCGGTATCGGCCACGCGGGAACTTTGATTTCCGCCATCTTGTTCCTGCTACGCCAACGCTGGCGTACGGCGGTGAACCGGGCCTCCGAGGCGATGACGATTTTCGCCGTGATGTGCGCCGGCATTTATCCGGCCATGCACGTCGGCCGCGTGTGGTTCGACTGGTGGCTGTTCCCAATTCCCACGTATCAAGGACTGTGGCCGCAGTTTCGCTCGCCGCTGATGTGGGACGTGTTCGCCGTTTCGACCTACTTCACGGTGTCCGTGCTGTTCTGGTACGTTGGATTGATTCCTGACCTCGCGACGCTGCGCGATCGTTCCAAGACGAAGATCAAACAGTTCCTTTACGGCCTGGGCGCGCTGGGCTGGACCGGTGCGAATCGTCACTGGAGCAATTACGAGAAAGCTTATCTGATCCTGGCCGGTCTCTCGACGCCGCTGGTGCTCTCCGTGCACTCAATCGTTTCCTTGGATTTCGCCGTATCGCAATTGCCGGGCTGGCACACGACGATCTTTCCGCCTTACTTCGTCGCCGGTGCCGTGTTCTCCGGGTTCGGCATGGTGCTCACGCTGCTCATTCCCTTGCGCAGCATGTGCAAGCTCGAGGACGTCATCACCATGCGGCACATCGACGTCATGTGCAAAGTCACCCTGGCGACCGGCAGCATCGTTGGTTACGCCTACGGGATGGAGTTTTTCATCGCGTGGTACTCCGGCAGCGCCTTCGAACGCTTCGCTTTCATCAACCGCGCCATGGGGCCGTATTGGTGGGGTTACTGGCTGATGATCGGTTGCAATGTGCTCGTGCCGCAATTCTTCTGGATTCCGAAAGTGCGGCGCTGCCTGTGGCTGGTCTGGATTCTCTCGATCCTGGTCAACATCGGCATGTGGTTCGAGCGCTTCGTGATCGTCGTGATTTCGTTGCACCGTGAATTCCTGCCGAGCAACTGGGATTATTTCAAGCCGACCTGGGTGGATATCTGCACGTTCCTCGGCACGTTCGGATTATTTTTCACCATGTTCCTTCTGTTTATGCGCTTCCTGCCGATGATTGCCATTTCCGAAGTCAAGGGCGTGACGCCGCAGGCGGACCCGCATCATCCGCTGGCCAAACCCAACGGAGGGCATCACTGATGAGTGCCACGAGCAATGCTTTCGGCCTGCTGGCCGAGTTTGACAACACCACGGACGTGCTGCACGCCGCGGAGAAGGTCCGGGACGCCGGCTTCCGCAAGTGGGATGTTTACATGCCGTTTCCCATTCACGGCATGGACCAGGCCATGGGGCTGAAGAATTCCAAAGTGGGCTGGTTTTCCTTCCTGGGTGGGGTGACGGGTTATACGACCGGCATGGTGATGATCTGGTGGATGAACGCCGTGGATTACAAACTGGTCGTCGGCGGCAAGCCGATGTTCAGCCCTTTCGGCGCCTTCCCGCCTTCGTATGAACTGACGATTTTGTTCGGCGCCTTTGGTGCCATCCTCGGCATGTTGTTTTTGAACCGCCTGCCGCGGCTGCATCATCCGCTGCTCAAACACAAACGCTTCGCCCTCGCGACGCACGACAAATTTTTTGTGGTGATCGAAACGGCCGATCCAAAGTATTCGGAAACCGAAACCCGCAAACTGCTTGAAGCCGCTGGCAGCAAGCGCATCGAAATGGTGGTGGAATAATGCGCTACATGCTTCTCATTTTTGCGGTGCTGGCAGTGCTGGTCATTGGCGTGGCCGGCCGGCGCGGAGACCTTTCCCGCAACCGTCCGCTCCAAATATTTCCCGACATGAAGCGGCAGCTCAAGCTGCGCCCGCAGACCGCCAACGGCTTCTTCGCCAGCGGACTGAGTTCGCAATTGCCCCAACCCGGAACGATTGCGCAGGAACGGCCGATGCTCGTTGGTGGCCAGAACGTTTATTCCTTTCAGGACGTCCCCGTTTATACCGGCCGCACTCCGGGCACGACGAACTTTGTGGAACTGAACCCGCTCCCCATTTCGAGCGCGTTGCTCGCGCGGGGGCAAGAACGGTTTAACATCTACTGTGCGCCCTGCCACGGCCAGACTGGCGAAGGCAACGGTATGCCCAAGAAGATTGGCGCCATGGCCATCGTGGCCAATCTGCATGACAAGCGGATTGTGGAACTGGCGGATGGTGAGTTGTTCCATGTGGTCAGCAATGGGCGCAATAACATGCAGGGCTACGCGCCGCAGATCCCGGTCGAGGATCGTTGGGCCATCATCGCCTACACGCGGGCCTTGCAACTGAGCCGGCTCGGTACCATCGAAGACCTCGCTCCGGAAACCCGGGCCAAACTCAAGTAAGCGTATGAGTCAACCAGACGATTTCTCCAACGAAGATCCGCAGTTGTCGCCACCGATGGACCTGTCCAAGTGGCGCAGCCTGCCGGGCAAATTGATGCTCGGTGGGGCGGTAGTTACTGCGCTCGGTGCCATCCTCAGCTTTAAGAGTGATCACCTTGTCAATTTCGGCTTTTCCTGGCTGGTGGCTTTCATGTTTTGCCTCAGCTTGGGTTTGGGTGGTTTGTTCCTCGTGTTGGTTCACCATCTTTTCGATGCCGGTTGGTCGGTGGCAATCCGTCGCGTGAATGAACATCTCGCCACGTTGCTTTTTCCGTGGCTGGCCTTGCTGTTCATTCCGATCGCGATTTTGGCGCCGCGGATGTTTCCCTGGATGGGCGAAACATTGCAAACCACACCCGATCATGCCCTGCACGCCAAGTATCCGCTCTTCACGACCGCGGGTTTTTATATTGTCACGGTCGCGTGCTTCCTGGTCTGGTGGTTTTTGTCCAGCAGCCTGAAGAAATGGTCCTTGAAGCAGGATGAAACCGGTGCGGCGGAATGCACCTACAAGATGCGTTTCTACTCCTACATCGGCATCTTTCTCTTCGCGTTTTCCGTGACCTTTGCGGCGATCATGTGGATGAAGGCCCTGCAGCATCAGTGGTTTTCCACGATGTATGGCGTGTGTTATTTCGCGGGCAGCGTCTGGCTCACGCTGGGGACGGTTTACGTGATCACGATGGTGCTCGACCGGCAACGCATCCTGACCGATGTGCTTCATGAGCATCAATATTACTTCCTCGGCACGCTGATGTTTGCGTTCACGGTCTTTTACGCATACGTGACGTTCTCGCAGTATTTCATCATCTGGAACGCCAACATGCCGGAAGAAACTTTCTACTATGTCGTCCGCGAAAAAGGAAAATGGTTCTGGGTAAGCATGCTGATCATCTTCGGGCATTTCTTTCTGCCGTTCCTGGCGTTGCTGCGCATCGATGTGAAGAGCAAGTTCCCTTACATGATCGCACTGGTGATCTGGGCGTGGTTGATGCATTTCAACGACATGGTGTTTCAGATTCTGCCGGCGCAACCAAATGGTTTCTCAATTAAATGGATGTGGTTGCCGGTGGGCATCACGGCAATGATGATCGGCTTCCTGGCGGATCGATTTTTGAAAGCCTTTGCCAGTGCGCCGCCCTATCCCTTGAAGGATCCGCGCCTCGTCGAGGCGATGGGCTTGTATCATCCTGTTCCCACCCAAATTTCCGGTGGCGAACTCGACCAGGCTGATCGTATGCACGGGGCGCCGGCGTCCCGGAAAGGAAGCCACTAATGAACTCGCATGATTCCGATCAAAGCTGCTGCGGTGGTCGCAGCTACCCCGTGACGGTGGCGGTGGTATTGGCGCTTTTGATTTTTGTCGGTCTGGTTTGGAAGATGCGGCAATACACCACCCCGGCGCCGGTTGGGGCTGGGCGCGCAGCCGAGCGTGCCAAAGCCTTGGTGGAATTGCGCGCTGCCGAAACGGAAGCGCTCGGAAACGTCGGCTGGGTGGATCAAGCCAAGGGCGTGGTCCGGTTACCGATTGCGGATGCGCTCAAGCTGGCCGAGCGGCAATGGCAAAATCCGGCACAAGCCCGCGCTGATTTGATCGCCCGGGTCGAAAAAGCTACCGCGCTTCCACCGAAGGCGCCGGAGAAGCCGAGTGCCTACGAGTAACACCGTCCGCCTGCTTTGATGACCGCGACTTCGACCACCTCGCCGCAGCCGATTGACGCTTCGTGTCGCCTGCCGCTCTTTGCCCTCTTTGGCGGCAGTGCGGCGTGGCTCGCTTTGGGATCTGTGTTGGGCCTGCTCGGCTCTCTGCGCTTTCACGCGCCGGCGATGCTCGCCGATTGTGCGGCGCTGAGCTACGGCCGCGTTTTCCCCGCTTCGCAATTCCTCCTCGTTTACGGCTTTTGCATTCCGGCCGGCTTGGCGGTTGGCCTCTGGCTGCTGGCGCGACTCGGCCGCGTTGAACTTGCGCGGCCTTGGTTGATAGCTTTCGGCGCCAAGCTCTGGCATTTGGGCGTGTTGGTTGGTTCGGTCGCAATCCTGGCCGGCGAAACCACCGGTCATGAACTATTGGAAGCACCGCGTTATGCTTCGGTTATTCTTTTCCTCGGCTTCCTGATGATGGCGCTGTGGGCATTCGTGACACATACGCGTCGCAACGAATCGGCCCTTTATCCTTCGCAATGGTTTGTGCTCGCCGCACTATTCTGGTTTCCGTGGATTTTCACCAGCGCCACGCTGCTGCTGCAGTGGTTTCCCGTGCGCGGCATGGCGCAAGCCGCGGTCGCCTGGTGGTTTGCCGGCAACCTGCTCAACGTCTGGTTGCCGCTGGCAGGCTTGGCTGCCAGTTTCTATTTCCTGCCCAAAATCGCGGGGCGCCCGCTGCAGAGCCGGTATCTCGCGCTGTTCGTTTTTCTGACTCTCGCAATCTTCGGCACGTGGACGGGCATACCTTCCGGCACGGCGTTGCCCGCTTGGATGCCCGCTTTAAGCAACGGTGCGAAAACGCTCAGCTTGGTTCCGTTTCTGGCGGTTGCGGTGATGGTGATTCGGACGTGTCGGGGCGCGGGGGTGGTTTGTCGTGGCGGTCCGTTCTGCTATTTCAAGTTTGGTGCTTCTTCCCTGGTCCTGGTGGGTTGCCTGATGTTTTTGACGGCTTGCCCGGTAATCAACCGCGTCACCGACTTCACCTGGTATGCCCACGGGCAACGCTTCCTGCTGATCTACGGTTTTTTTGGCATGACCATGTTTGCCGCTGCCTATTCCATTCTCCCGCACATCGTCGGTGCTGGCGCGATATGTCCGAACCGCGTGCGCGCGCAATTCTGGCTCTCGATGCTCGGCACGCTGCTGCTGTCGATCCCGTTGGTGATCGCCGGAATTCTCCAGGGCTTGAAGCTTATGAAGCCAGAGATCGCCTTTCTGGATGCGCTGCAAGCTTCCTTGATGCCGTTCCGTATCAGCACGCTGGGGGAGGTCTTGGTCATCGCCGGCAATCTGCTGTTTCTCTTTAACGTTGGGTACGCGCTCATCGGCCATCTTCGTGTGGTTGGTAAGACCGCCTACGCCGAGGCCGTCGCCCCGCTCGAATCCGTGGGGGTGCGTTCATGAAATCAGCAGCGACTATTTTTCTCGCGGCGTTTGTGGCGCTCTCCGCCTCATGGGCCGGCTTCGTCCTCACACCGCAATTGCAGCTTGGTCGCGCGAGCCAGGCGAAGTCCGTTCCGGCGAATGAAAATTATCCCATCGCCCGTTCCGGGTTGGCCCAGCAAGGTGCGGAAGTTTATCGCTCCCTCGGCTGCGTTTATTGTCACAGCCAGCAAGTCGGCCAAGAAGACGTGCGTTGTGATGTGGTGTTGATCGACGCAGGCACCAACCGCGCGGCCACGCTGGCGGTGCTGGCGGGTTTGAACAAGGCCTTCGACCGCTCCGATGCGCTCGCGGCTTTACCGCAGGTGCTCATGACTGTTCCCAGCATTCCGGCGGCGTTGCCCATTCTCAAGACCATTGGTGACGCGGGCGGGAAGGCTGAGGCGCGGGTTTCCGCGTTGGGGCCGGACATCGAACGCGGTTGGGGCAAGCGTCGTTCCGTGGCGCAAGATTACATTTACGAAGCCACCGTGCAGCCCGGGACGCGTCGGTTCGGTCCGGATCTCGCCAACGAAGGTCAGCTCAAACCGCAATTGGACTGGCAACTTCGCCATCTCTTCGCGCCGAATTCCGAGGTCGAGGGTTCAAAGATGCCGCCGTATCGCTTCCTTTTCGAGCAACGCCGGATTGGAGCAAAGCCATCGCCGGATGCTTTGCAGCTGAGGGGGTCATTCGCGCCGCCGGCCGGATTTGAGATTGTTCCAACCGATTCCGCGCGCGCACTGGCCGCTTACCTCGTGAGTCTGCGCCAGGATACGCCGCTGTTTGAAGGCCCCTTCAGCGCTCCGGTAGCCTCCGCACCGGCGACGACGAATTCGCCTGCGCAATGAACTTCGAGCCACAAAAATCAAATTTGCGTGCGGAAGCCGAACCGACTTCCACGGACGCGACGGTGCCGATGTGGCTAATCACCACGATGCTCATGCTGCTGTTCGTGGGCGCGTGGGTATTTGATTTGCGCGGCGGTTGGTTTGATCCGCAAGTGTATGAACCGTTCACTTCGGCGGGACAGGTGGCCTTGTATCAGCCGCCCATGGACGCCGACCCGGCGGTATTTCGCGGGCGCGCTGTCTTCGCCAAAGCGTGCGAGGCATGTCACAATGCCGACGGCATGGGCAAACCCAATGTCGCGCCGCCGCTGGTTGGCTCGGATTGGGTGCTGGCTCCGAAAACCGAGCGACTCATTCGCATTCCGCTGTATGGCTTGGGCGGGCCAATCACGGTGGCCGGGAAGCGCTATGAATTTCCCTCCGCGATGTTGCCGGTGGGTTGGGATCTTCCGGAGCAGGAAGTGGCGGATGTTTTGACCTATATCCGGCAGGCTTGGGGCAACAAGGCTGGCAAAGTCACGGTCGAACAGGTTAAGGCTGTGAAAGCGGAAGTGGGCAAGCGCCCGAATTTCACCCCGGAAGAGTTGTCCAAAGTGCCGGATCGGTGATCGCCGATTCGGGCTCTCGTCCCTAGCGCGCTCGCGCTTCAATTTGCTCCCGCGCCCAACTGGCATGTTCGGCAATCAATGGTTCGAGATCGGAACACGCCCGCGTCAAGGCCGGCAAGTCTTTTACATTCCCGGTGTTGCCCAGAGCGACGCAAACATTTCTCAAAAATCCCCGACGCTTCGTTCGCCAGATCGGTGTCCCGCTGAACTTTGCTTTGAAGCCGGCGTCGTCCAGGGAAAGCCAATCCGCCAGCATGCTGGAAGCAAAATCGGGGCGCGCGTGCGGGCGCATCATTTGTCCCTCGCGCGCAAAGCGGTTCCATGGACACGCGGCCAGGCAATCGTCGCACCCGTAAATTCGATCTCCAATCAGGTGTCGCAGCGCCACCGGGATTGAACCTTTGAGTTCGATGGTCAGGTAGGAGATGCACAACCGGGCATCCAGATGAAATGGTGCGGTGATCGCTTTCGTCGGGCACGCCGCCAGACAACGCGTGCAGGAACCACAACGGTTCGTTTCCGCCTCATCCGGTGCGATCTCAATCGTCGTCAGAATTTCGGCCAGAAAAGTCCAATTGCCCAACTTGCGACTGATGACGTTGGTGTGCTTGCCAATAAAACCAATTCCCGCTCGCTGTGCCAGGTCGCGCTCCAGTACCGGCCCGGTATCCACGTACCAAAGCGATCGTGCTCCTTCGCCCCCCAGTTGATCTACGAACGCTGCGAGCGTTCGCAATCTTCCACCTAACACGTCGTGGTAATCGGCAAAGCAGGCGTAGCGGGCAATCCGCCCATGAACTTCGTTTGCGACGCCTGCCTCGGGCGGGTGGGGGAGAACCTCGTTGCCAGCGTAAGAAACCATCAAGCAGATGACGCTCTTTGCTCCGGACAGCACCCGCTGGAGGTCAACCCGCTTTTCGGCGTTTCGAGCGAGGTAGCCCATTTCACCATGCTCACCGGCGGCAAGCCACGCTTGGAGTTGCGCTGATGAGGACGGCGGTGCAGCCGTGGTGAATCGGCAATCATCGAAGCCTAGTTCCAGCGCGCGCTGCCGGATCGCCGCTTTCATGAATGACCGGCGGCGCCGAATTGATGGACGACCTGGAGCATCACCTCCCGTGCCGAGCGCAACTCCGTATTGATGAGCACATCCGCCTGGCGATAAAAAGGCTCCCGTGCTGCGAGCAATGATCGAATTTTGGCGAGCGGATCAGCATCGTGGAGCAGGGGACGATGATGCTGGTTGCGCACGCGCTCGAAAATCTTTTCCGGAGATGCCCACAGGCAGATTACCAGCGCGTGTTCCTTCAATCGGGCCAGATTGGCAGGATTAACCGGCAGGCCGCCGCCAGTGGAAATGACGGTGCGCGTGCGGGTGGCGAGCTCCGTAACAACTCTCGCCTCGAGTTCACGAAAAGCCGGTTCGCCCTGCTGGGCGAAAATGTCCGCGATAGTTTTACCAGTACTGCTTTCAATCAACTCATCCGTATCCACGAAGGCGAAGTGCAAGTGTTCCGCCACCAGCCGACCTATGGATGTCTTGCCCGTCCCCATGAAGCCGATCAGGGCAAGATTTTGAATGCGGCGTGTGGTGCTCACAGGAGGCAGGCTAAAGTTTCAGCTTGCCCACCTAAAGACTAATTTCGGGAGCAACTTCGATTGCTGGAAAATCCTGAGGCGTCGAACTCAAATGACGAAATCAGCCGCGCTGTGCGGCTCCTGTTCCAATTGGCCCGCACGGTCTGCGAGATCAGCGAGGGTGGTCTGTTCCATCACGTTCACGATGTTATCGCGCACCTCCTTCATGACGCTGCGGATGGCGCACCGGGATTCGTCGGGGCAGGAGCACTTCTCATAAAACTTTTCGCTCACGCAACTCACCGGCGCCAGCGGCCCTTCAATGTGCCGGACAATTTCCGCGAGGGTGACGCGCTCTGGCGGTCGCCGCAGACGATACCCACCCGCCACGCCGCGTTTGCTTTCCAGTATGCCGGCTGACTTGAGGTCGTTGAGAATCTGCTCCAGAAATCGCTTGGGGATATTCTGTTTTGTGGAAATCTCCTGAATGCGCACGACTTTGTCGTCATCCTGATAGTCCCGGGCCAACACCAGCAGCGCCCGGAGCGCATATTCGCCACGAACAGAAAGCTTCATGCCGGGAGTAAACAATCTCCAGTCGCAGGGTCAAGATTGTATTCGAGCGCAGCTCTGTCGCGGGACAATTTCATTGCATAACCCAGAGCGAAGGAACACCGGTGAGGAGGCGTGGACGGAATGGTAGAAATCAAAGCTCGCTGAAATTCCAGAATGGTGCCCGCGACAGGACTTGAACCTGTACGATGTTACTCACTAGAACCTGAATCTAGCGCGTCTGCCAATTCCGCCACGCGGGCACAGCAATTCAGGCCAGTCTCAAATACGCGTTCGTTGCCGACGGGGCAAGCCAAATCCTCCAGCGCGAAAATCAACATTGCTTTTCCGACGCCGCGAAGGCAACTTCCCCGTCCTTGGTTCGGGGCGTAGCGTAGCCTGGCTAGCGCGCTTGTTTCGGGTACAAGAGGTCGTGA
>CAYWCK010000196.1:0-9501 GCA_964456685.1 uncultured Bifidobacteriaceae bacterium
ATGAATCATCACGGCAACCAGGTGACCATCGAGGCCCTCATCCCGATGCGCGGCTTGATCGGCTTTGAGACCGACCTCGTAAACTCCACCAAGGGCATGGGCGTGATGAGCCATCTCTTCCACGAATACGGCCCCGACCGCGGCGAAATCGCAGCGCGCAAGAATGGTTCGCTCGTCAGCATGGAAGGCGGCGAAGCGACGAGCTACGCGCTCAACATGGTGCAGGAACGCGGCCGGCTGATGGTTGAGCCCGGCGATGCCATTTATATCGGCATGATCGTGGGCGAGAACGCGCGCGAAAACGACATCCCGGTGAACCCGGTGAAGGAAAAACGCCTCACCAACATGCGCTCACAAGGCGACGGCAAAGGGATTCAGCTCAGCCCGCCGCTCAAACTCTCCCTCGAACGCGCGCTCGAATACATCGACGTGGACGAATATGTCGAAGCCACGCCGAAGAATTTGCGGCTGCGGAAGAAGATCCTCGACGAGAACCAGCGCAAACGTTCCGAAAAATCGCGCGTCCTGAAGTTCGTGGAGTAGTTTTCGGGTTGGTCGAAATCTTGAATCGTCAGACACGCCTTGCTACAGTGCAGGCGTGAACTTGACCAAGTTTTCCTCTGGCCGTGCGGAAGTTGCCCGCCGAATTGTATTCGCCTCCACCAGCTTGCTGGTTGCGCTCGGGTTGGGCCTGACCGGCTGCAAAACCAAATCCGCCTCCAACTGCGATGCCTGCGCGCCCGCGGCTGTAGCGCCGGCTCCAGTCGCCCCAGCGGTTGCAGCGCGGGCCACAACGCCGGCGATTGCTTACGACCCTGCCAAACCGGAGACGCGGCGGTTCAGTTACATTCCCAAACCGTATCCGGTGGACGAGCGCGGTTTCTCGCCCGTGGATAAAGCGCTCGCCAAATACTACGCACGCGAGGAACTGGTGAAGGATGACGAGGAGGGCGCGCTCAATCCCTACGTGATGACGGTCATCGCGGGTTATCCGCTGGACGGTTCGTTGCCGTATCATTGCGCGTGGAAGGTGCGCGAATATGACATTTACAACGGGGTCACGCAGGACATGTGGTATAAAGGCATGGTGGTGGCCAAGGCTTATCCCGACGGCTCGCGTTGCAGTTATTGTTGCGGCTTCACATTCGAGGTTTTCATTCGCGCGATGAAACTACGCAACATCCAGAAAGGTCTGGAGCCGGACGATTTCAACGGGATGACCTTCAACGATCTCTTTAATGCCCTCCAGTTTTGGTACATCGAAGGCAAGGGCGATTGCGAACGGCGGGCGATTGAATCCTACGGCCTTGGCTACGGCATCAGCGTGGATGATCTGGAAAAAGTTCGACCGGGCGATTTTCTCAGCTACGACACCACGGCGCCCGGTGGTCATTCGTGCATCTTCGTCGAGTGGCAGCGGGATGAGCAGAACAAGATCGTGGGGCTGAAATACTTTTCCTCCAACCTGTCCGGGTCCAAAGGCGTGGGGTATGGGCAGGGCAAATTCAGCGATGCCAACGGGGGCAAGGGAATCATTCGCAAATCACTGCGGCTTGCGCGGGTGGGAGCGATCAAGGATTACAAACCATTTGACCGCGCCAAGATTCCGCAGCGCAACGCCTACGCGCCGACGCAACCGGAGCGCATCGTTTATCTCCCGGCCCCGGCTGCGCCGGCGCCAACGAAGTAAAAAATGGTTGGAATCGCCTGCGGCCATTGACGAAGATTGAGTCATGGACGATACCGTGATTTTTACGCGCCCGGTGGCGCCGGTGGAAGAAATCCAGAAGGAATGGCACGAGCTGAAACTGCGCGTGCAGCAGCTCGATGCGGATTGCGAGGCGCTCGATCGCGAGAACAAGGCGCTGCGCTTCCTGCTGGAGCGGGTCGTCGAACATCGCCAGAAATCGCATAACGAACTCGTGCTGATCCTGAGCGGCCTGGTCAGCAAACTGCCGATTAACGACATCGGCATCGTGGTTTCCAAACTGGTCGAACACAACGCGGGCGTGACGGAAATGTGCGCGGCGCTGGCCAAGGGCAAGGCGGAGGCGGCGATGCCGCAGCCGACCATTCTCAAGGCGCTGGATCAAACCAAACGGGAACTTGCCGCCGCCCTCAAGCCCACGGTGGAGGACTTGTTGCAAACGGATCCGCCGCTCGATCACGAACTGCTGCGTGCGCTGGTGGAGAAACCGGATTTGTTTTTCTCGCCGGCGGTGGTGCGGGCGAATCGTTGTTTCGTCAAAGGCCAATTGCCGCGCGAGCGAATCCTCCGCGAGTTCGGTGAGGAGGCGTTGGGTTGCTTCAATGACATGACCACGGACCCGAAACGGAATCCGCGGCCCAAGCCAGAGGAGATCGTTCTGAGTTTCAAACCGGAGTTGGAAGCGTTGCTCCAGCAGCATCCCAGCTTGCTGGGCGAGAAGCGGGGCGCTTTGCAGGCCTTGCATCAGCGGGTGCAAAAGAGCAAGTCAGCCACCGACACGGCGCGTCAACAAAAGAACATTTTCTTCAAACTCTCGTTCCTGCTGGAGCTGCTTCACTATTACGAGAACCAGAGCACGGAGGCGCCGGACGTTGTGTTTGCCAACCGGCTGCCGGCGCTCGTCGAACAATTCGTCCTGGGCAGTGGCGGCAGCCAGTTGGATGAGAAAGTGATTCAGCAGGCGGAAGCGTTATTGGCGCACATCGTCAACCCGGATCACCGCATGATGGTGATTCACAACATCGGCAAGACGGACGAACTGGGCAAGACGCTGAAATTCGTGCTGCGTTTCCGCGCCGAGAAGAATCCGGCGTTAATTCCCACCATCCTCAACGAAGTCGTCCCTGAGTTCATCAAGCACATCATCCCGCCGCAACGTCCGCCGCCCGCGGCCGTCCTCCTGAACCTGTTACGGATGTTTGACGCCGACCTGCAGAAGGTGATGGTGCGCGGGATCATGGGGACCGATCGTTTGAAGAAGGACGAGGCGGATAAATTGGGCAAGGAACTGGGCAAGGACCTCAACATCACCGGCCTGGATCTGGAGTTGAAAGCATCCGCCGCGGCCTCGGCCGAAAGCGAAAGGATGATCGCGTGGGAAAAGGTGAAGTCGCTGATCACCGGTCGCAGCGATCCCGGATCAATTGCCGCGGCCATCCGGGACCGCTTGCACGCTCGCTACGATTCGGACGAGGTGCGGCAGAGCTGGGTCACCTTGATCGAAGCCGATCCCATTTCGTTCATCCGCGTATTTTGCCAGCTGCCCTATCTGGCGGATGGACGCACTGATCCGGTGGCCCGTGCCGTGATGGAAACTTACGTCACCCGGCTCACCCACGAGAAATACGCCGGGATTTATCACAAGGTGGTGAACAGCTTGAAGAACATGTTCAACGCCAAACCAGACAGCCCCACGTTGCTCAATTTTGTGGCCCTGGTGAAATGGGTGGACGCCGCCGCCGCCCAGAAACTGACGCACGACGTCGGCATGCCGGGCTGATTTTTCCCGCCTCCGCAATTCTCCGGCGGTTGTGTTTTGGCGCGGGTTGAACGATGCTGGCGGCCAGCATGAAAACCTCACCCGCATGGTCGTCTCTCGCTTTGTGCCTCGCGTTGTCCGTTTTGCCCACCCTCGCCAAGGATTTTCCCCAATGGCGCGGCCCGCAACGCGACGGTCAAGCGGCGGAGACCGGTCTGTTGCAAGAGTGGCCCGAGGGGGGGCCGAAACTCCGCTGGCAGATCAATGATGTCGGCGCGGGCTATTCCACGCCGTCGGTGGTCGGCGATCGCATTTATCTGCTCAGCAACGAAGGTTTGGATAATGAATTCGTGCTCGCGCTTGCGGCGCCGGATGGTCGCCGGATCTGGTCCGCGAAGCTCGGCAAGGTCGGGCATCCCGCGCAGAACCCAAGTTATCCAGCGGCGCGCTCGACGCCGACGGTGGAAGGGAAGTTTGTTTACGCTTTGGGTTCGGATGGCGATCTGGTCTGTGTGGAAGCTGCCGACGGCAAAGAAGCTTGGCGCAAAAATCTGCGCACTGATTTCGGCGGCAAGTTCGGCGAGTGGGCCTACGCCGAGTCACCATTGCTGGACGGTGATAATTTGATCTGCACGCCGGGCGGCACGAACGCCACATTGATCGCGTTGAACAAAAAGAACGGCGAAGTGATCTGGAAGTGTGCGCTGCCGGAAGGCGATGAGGCGAGTTACTCCTCCCTGATCAAAGCGGAATTCTCCGGCGTGACGCAGTACATCCAGTTTCTCGCCAAAGGCCTCGTCGGGGTGGAAGCAAAAACCGGCAAGCCGCTCTGGCGTTTTGAAAAAACGGCCAAGGGCAGCCCGGCGGTGATCATCACACCTTTGGTGAGTGAGGGTTTGCTTTACAGCGGCGCGTATCGCGCGAATTGCGCGCTCATCAAACCCGTGTTGAAGGAGGGAGCGTTCGTGATCGAAGAGGTCTATGCGAACAACAAACTTCCGATTGGTCTGGGTGGAGTGGTCAAGGTCGGGGAATTCCTTTACGGCAGCAGCAGCCAGTCGGCGATGTGTATTGAGTTCAAGACGGGAGCCGTCAAATGGGAAGAGCGTGGCATCGGGCCGTGTTCGTGGCTGGTTGCCGATGGGCGGATATACGTCCATGCAGAGAGCGGCGATGTAGCGTTGCTCGAACCGACGGCAGAAGCGTTTCGTCAAAAGGGACGGTTCTCGCCGCCGCAGCCACCAGCGCGCGGGACCGGCAAGGCTTGGGCCTATCCGGTGGTGGCCAACGGCCGGCTTTACATCCGCGAGGCGAGCACCCTTTGGTGCTTTGATGTGAAAGCCAGCAAGTGAGTTTCTGAAGCGATCTTCGTGGGCGATGCCGGCATGAAGCGCGCACACCCGTGCGCACGCTGAAGCAACGTTACGACATTTTCCTCAGCGGCAGTGGCGAAATCCGCCATGGTGGCCGGACCAGTAACCGCCACGAAATCCTCCGAAGCCTACGCCCACGGAAAAGCGGGGGTAACTGTAGCAGGCCGAATACGACGGATAGTAATAAGAGCGCGGGTAGCAGTAACCGTAATCGTAATAGGTTGGGTAGCTGTAAACATAGCTGCTGGGATAACCGATGACGGTGACCGTTGACGCAGGCGCGGTGTAAGTGGGCGCCGCGGCATACGTCGTGGTCTGCGGTGTGGTCTGCGGTGTTATCGGAGCTGTCGCGGGCGGCGACGATTGTGCCTGCTTCGCAGCTTGAATGGCATTCTGTTTCACTTCCTGGCCGCGTTGGATCAGCGCCGCAGTCACCGTTGCGGTGACGCCGGCTTCCTGCAGTTGAATCAGGTCCTGTGCCGTTGGGCTGTACGCAACGGAGGAGTTCTGAACATAGACGAGAATCACCCCTTCATTGATGCCGGCTTTGGACAGCTTGACCACTTCGTCCAGGCCGGAGGAGAGCCGCGGTTTGGCAGGTGTTACCGCGGTCGGATTGTCGGTGAACTGGGTGTTGGTTGTTTGAATGGTGGCCGCCATGACGGGCCGAAACAGACCACAAACGATCAGCAAGAAAGCGAGTTTGGTTTTCATAAATGATCCCGCAATTTACGGCCGCGTCGGTCAGGCGCTGGCTTCGGTTTCAATTTAACCACCGCGGCGGAATTCTCAAGGGCCGGCGCTTGCACAGGTGATGGACGTGCCGACGCCCCGATCCTATTCAAGGCCGCTCCGAATTCGCGCAAAACCGACGCTTGATTCCCCAACGCGCGGGCGTAGGGTGGGATTGGGCCTTCAGCGAAAGGAATCCTATGCCAGTCCAGAAACTCAAGCAGTTCCTCGATGCCAAACATGTCAAGTATGTGACCATCCGGCATTCGCAGGCGTACACAGCACAGGAAGTCGCCGCCTCGGCGCACATTCCTGGTCGGGCCATGGCCAAGGTTGTGATTGTGGAGTTGGACGGAGAATTGGCGATGGCGGTGCTGCCCTCAAATCGCAAGGTGGTGTTGCAGGACTTGCAGGACATCACCGGCTCGGAGCGGGTGCGGTTCGCGGAAGAGGACAAATTCAAGACGCGCTTCCCGGATTGCGAGATCGGCGCGATGCCGCCCTTCGGAAATCTCTATGGCATGGAGGTCTTCGTGGCGGAGTCGCTGGCGCAGAATGACGAGATTGCCTTCAACGCCGGCTCGCACGAGGAAGTCATCAAGCTCGCGTATGCCGACTTCGTGCGGCTTGTGAACCCGAGCGTGATGAGTTTCACCACGTAGCCCCGGCCAAGACGCCGCGCCGCAAAAGCAAAAACGGCGACCACCCGTGTGGGCGGTCGCCGTCGAAGGGCACAAAAGAAATTTAATGCTGGTGCGCAGTGCCGCTGCCCTGACAGGTGGGACAGACCGGCGGCGCGTGTTTGATCAGGTGGTAGATGTAATCCTTCAGCTTCGCGCGGCGCATCTTCAATTCGTCCGTTTCCTGGTCGGTGGCGAAATCTATCTCTTCTTCGATGCGGCAGATTTCGTCATCGAGCCGGTGGTATTCGTCGTAGAGGTGGCGGAAGTGTTCGTCGCTCTTGAGGCGGCGGATGGTCTCACGGTGTTCGGGGAACTCGCGAACAATTGGGTGATGCAGGTCCATGGGGTGGTTTCTCCATTCAAGTTGGTTTGACCGACTTCATGTTTTTCGGTGCGCTCTCAATAAAGCCCGTCTCGCCCGGCGATGCCAACTCTTTTTTGGCGGTTAATCACTCTGTCTTGGCGGCCCCGCTGCCGGCGTATTCGAGGCCGACAATGCAGACATCATCATCAAACTCACCATTCGCACTGAAGCCCCGCACCTCCGCCAGCAGTTCATCAAACAACTCGGCGGCGGGAGCTTGGAGTCGCTTTTGAGTGGCGGCAGTCAGCATTGCCTGGGTGTAGATGCTTTGATCTTCGGCGTGGACTTCATAGAGCCCGTCCGTGAACAGCATTACCAAATCACCCGACGACAAGGTGGTTTCGCTGGTTTGGTAGGAGGCCGATTCAAAGAGCCCCAGCGCCGGTTGACTGCGTTTGCCCACGTTGACGAGCGCGGTGACTTCTTCGCGGCGGCGTTTCAAGTGGAGTGGCTTGGGATGGCCGGCGTTGGCATAACGCATCGCGCCGCTGGCCGAATCCGCGACCAGGTAGAAAGCCGTGGTCAGCACCGGCGTCCCGGTGTGTTTCAAGATGGCGAAGAGATCAGAATTCAGCTTCGTCATGAACTGGCCCGGATCGTGGGCCAAGGGCCGGAGTTCTTCCACGAGGGCGCGAATCATCGCCGTGATCAGCGCGGAGCGTACGCCGTGGCCGGCGACATCGCAGATGAACACGGCCGCTTCCGTATCACTTAGCGCCGAGACGCTGAAGAAATCACCGCCCACGGTACCGGCCGGCAGATAGCGATGGGTGAATTGAAAGGCGCTCTCGGCGGGCGCGGTGCCCTTGGGGAGGACGGGGTATTGTTGCGGCAACATCGTGAGCTGAATCTCGCGCGCCATCTTGAGATTGTCCTCCATGACGATGTTCTTGAGTCGTAATTCCTCCTGGCTGCGCGCCAGTTCATCATGGGCTTTGCGAATGCGCTCGTCTGCGAGCTTCTGCTCGGTGATATCCCAAAACATCCCTTGCAGTCCGATGATCTGGCCTTGCGCTCCGATGAGCGGCGTTTTCACAACCTGCACGTAAAGCTTCTCGCCCGTGTGCAGGACGTGTTCTTCCACGACTTCGAAGGAACGACCGGATTTCATTACCGACGCGTCGTCCTGCTGATACTTCGCGGCGAGTTGCTGCGGGAAAAAGTCATAGTCGGTCTTGCCGACAATCTCCGCCAGGGGTTTGCCCAGCGTTTTGCAGAACTGCTGGTTGGCAAACGTAAAGCGCTCCTGCAGATCCTTGCGGAAAATATTTTGCGGGAGGGTTTCGACGAGGGAATGGTAGAGCGCCTCGGAATCACGCAATTCGATCTGACTGCGCGCCAGCTCCACGTTCGCCTGCCGGACGCGTTCCTCGGCGAGCTTGATTTCCGTGATGTCCCAGAACATGCCCTGCAAGCCAATGACCCGCCCGTTTGCGTCAAAAATCGGCAGCTTGATCACTTGGATGAACCGGTGTTCGCCGCCGCGAAAGCGGCTCTCCTCGATTTGTTCGAGCGGTTTGCCGCCCAGCAAAACCGAGCGGTCGTCGCGTTCGCGTTGCTCCGCCAGTTCCGCCGGCATGAAATCGTAAATCGTGTGGCCAAGGATCTCCTCCGGCGACTTGCCCAAGGTGCGGCAAAATTCCGGATTTACGAAGGTGTAGCGGCCGCGCATGTCCTTGCGGAAAATGCACTGCGGCATCGTCTCCACCAGCGAGTGATACAGCACTTCCGAGTGGCGCAGGTTTTCCTCAGCTTTGCGCCGCTGCGTGATGTCTTCCACGGTGCCCTCGTAGTAGAGGACCTTGCCTGCCGCGTCGCGAACGGCCCGGCAATTTTCAGAGATCCAGATCGTTGTGCCGTCCTTGCGGTAGATTTCTGATTCAAACCGCGTGAGCGTGTCCCGCGCCTCCATGATGCGCTTGAATTCCTCCCGCCGACCCGGCGCCACGTAGAGCCGCCGGCCGATGTCGGTCATGCTCTGCATCAACTCCGCCGGCGAGTTGTAACCGTAAATGCGCGCCAGAGTGGAATTCGCCATCAAATACGCCCCATCTACGGTTGTGCGAAAAATCCCCTCCACCAGATGATCGAAGATGCCGCGATACTTTTCCTCCGCGGCGATGACCGCCATCTCCGCCTCATGACGCTCCAACGTGTAACGGATGGAGCGCAGCAACCAGCGGGTGGTGAGCTGATGCTTGACCAGATAATCCTGCGCCCCGGCATGCACGGCTTCGAGCGCGAACGCTTCATCGTCCGCCGCCCCGACCACGATGATCGGCAGATGCGGCACGCGTTCGCGCAACACCGTGATGTTCATCAGCCCCGCACCATCGGGCAGAAAAAATTCCAGGATGACGATGCCAAACGACTTTTCCCCCAGGCGGGTTACGGCCTGCTCCAGCGACGGTGCGACCACCACTTCCCCAATGACGTCGGTGGCCGTCTCCAGCATGTCACACAACTGGCGCGCGAACGCGTCGTCGTGTTCGATGAGCAGCACCTTGAGTTTTCCGGCTTCCATGTTGCGTTGGCTTTGGCCCAAACGATTTGACCGGGCGCGCCCGGATTCGTTCGGTGAAGGCACATTACCCGACGCGCCGCGCCCGGCAAGTTCATTAGCGCTGGGCCCGGGAATTGAACTTTTCATCGCGTCGCTGAATGTTATTTTCCTGAGCCGCAATACACCGCCATGCCGAGTGTTTTCATCAAGACCTACGGTTGCCAGATGAACGAGCGCGATAGCGAAGCCGTCGCCGCGCAGCTCGTGGCCAAGGGCTATTCGCTCGCCGCCTCGGAGCACCTCGCCGACGTCGTCCTCCTCAACACCTGCAGCGTGCGCGACAACGCCGAGCAAACCGCGCTCAACAAGATGACCAATG
>CAYWCK010000197.1:0-9490 GCA_964456685.1 uncultured Bifidobacteriaceae bacterium
CCATCCACTCGGCAAAGAAATAAAGCGCATCGTCATACCAATCGGTCTTCTTGCCCAGCTTGATGGCGCCGGCGAACTCATCCACCACGCGCGCGCGTTGTTCCTGATCGCCCTGATTCCGCAGCGCCAGCGCGAGCAGAAAATGCGTGTAAGCCTGGTCGTCGTCCGACTTCGCGATCTTCGCTGCGTTCTCCAGCACCTCGAGCGGAATCTGCGTGCCCCAGTAGCCGTAAACTTCCTGCGGCGGCTTGGCCAGGCGATGCACCATGGCGAGGTAACGCCCGCGCGCCTGCTCGACGTCCCGCGCGCCGGCCCACCAATCGAGCGCTTGCTGATAATGCGGCCACGCACTGCTCCAATCGTTGTTGTTCCGGCGCGTCCAGAAAAAGTCCGCGAGCGATTCCTGCACCTCGGCCCACGTCTGGTCGTGATCTTCGGCGCGCTTCGCCTCGCGCAACGCCTGCTCCAGCCACTCGCGCGCCTGATCGAGCTTCGTCGTATCGGACGTTTGCGTTCCCGCCTGCGCGCGCCATTGCGTATCGGCGTTGCGGAAGAAAACCCACCGCGCCTCGCTCGCGGCGAGGTTCGACATCACCATCGCCTGCGCATAAAGCTCGTGGGCTTTGGCGAAGGATTTCTCCGCGTAAAATTTTTCCGCGTCCGCTTTGAGTTGTGCGTAATTCGGCGGCGCGTCGGCCGAAAAGGCCCGCGGGGCGAAGCAGGCCACGGCGAGGGCGGCGATCAGGTGCAATTTCATATGTCCTTCCGTTGGACGTGTTCCGGCTGAAAATGCTCCGCCAGTCGTTTGGCTGCGAGCAGAATCGCCGGCGGGGAGACGTTCCGATTTCGACGCGCTCACAGCGCCCGACTGGTCCGGTCGCGGAACGTTCCGCGGGTGGGATCGCACCAGCGCTACAAATTCCTGAGCAAAATCGGCACGCGCTGCCTCGGCATGGTGGCTGCTAAACGGATTTCATACCGAACCTTGGTGCGCGAGCGTTTTTCGCGGGGAGACACCGGATCGGAAAACAACACAGAACCGAACCCGTGAACTCTCGTTGCAACAACGTCAGCTGGCTTGCTCCACGCAGCGACGTTGCCGCGCGGAAGAACGCTTAGAAAATCGCGTTGCCCAAAACGCATCGCATCCATGAAAACCAAATCAATTCCTCACCTGCCGGCGCTCTGGCGCACCCGACTCGCCCTGCTCGGCGCCGGGGCGTGTCTCGCCTTCGGCAGTTCAATCGCCCGCGCGAGCATTGCTTACGGCACGATCAATAACTTCGACACCGTCAACGACACGGGCGTGCCCTGCCACGGCTTTGAGATAGAACTGGACGATTGCCGCAGCCGGGACATCACGTATTGCTACAGCTACAACCACTACGGCACGCCCACGATCCGGGAGGACACGACTTCAGTGCCCGGCCATACGAACTGTTTCGTGCGCTATGCCGCCGTTTCATCCAACGGCGTATGGTCTGCCTACACCGCTGTGCCTTCCGGGCCGATTGCGCCCACCCAAGGGCATTCCTTTACCAACCCGGGCACGAATTTCGGCGGCGAGCATTTCGGGGTCGGCTATTACGGCGCCCCGACAGCCATCAAATACAACTGGCTCGTCGATAACGGCGCCGGTGCCTTGGTAGTGGGACCGGCAGTACAGGTCGCCACGCCGATATTCACGTATTACCCGCCCCAGCCCGCGCAGAATCTTCCCGCGCAGGTCCAAGCGGAAATAAATCCGCCCGAGCAAAAAGTCGAGCCGGTCGAAGGTTTCGGGCCCGCGGTTTGGGTGAAGTCCGTCATTACGACTTCGCACACGAACTCAGAGATCCGTTTGCGCGATCTGGTCTCCGACGATCCAGATTATCCCGATGACAAATCCTGGCGCAACGGCGAGCCGGATGAAGTGGAATCCGAATGGGACTTGCTCCAGCAAGAATTCGGTGGTGGCGGGGGAGGAGGCGGGGGAGGGGGAGGCGGCGGCGGCGGTGGCGGCGGCGGTGGCGGTGGCGGTGGCGGTGGCGGTGGCGGTGGCGGTGGCGGGCTCTTGGGTATTGCCGATGACCTGGACCATGGCGATGAAGTTATTACCCGCCGTTACGAATTCTACGCCTACGCCGGTCCGACAGATCCGGAAACGCACGAAGCGCTGGCCGGTGCCGTCGGTCCCGATGGCATCCACGGCATCAACGAATACTCCAACACCGTTGTGGTCGGCGAGTATCTCGGCGCACAGATGTCCGCGTTCGACAACGAAATTTCCGTCGGACTGATCGATCACCTGGCCGATGGCAAATTGAACGTGCCTTATCCCACCCGCACGCTGGTGGTGGCGGGGGTGCCGTTTACCGCAACGAACAGCGGCGCGCTGCCGACGGGCATGACCTTCGATCGGGCAACCGGTGAATTGTCCGGCACGCCCACGACCAGCGGCGTTTTCACCTTCAAAGTGCGGGTGTCGGCGACCAATCAGCCGCCCGTCGAGAAGGCCTACACGTTTGCAATCACACCGGCGAATGTGGACCTGCCGGCGCACAGCACGGTGGATATCGTGGCCGAGCCGCTGGACGCGGGCAACCACACGGGAACGGGCATGTATACCAACGGCAACAATTGCACCGCCACGGCGTCTCCGGTTTCAGGATTCAAATTCTCCAAGTGGACGGACAACGGCAAGACCGTCAGCACCAGTGCGACGCTTGAGTTTGCCGTGACCTTGAACCGCTCGCTGGTCGCGAATTTTGTCCCGGCGCCGCCAACCCTGGCCGTGCCCAGAATCAACGCCAACACGGTCACCCTTTCGTGGCCGACGAATAACGCGACGGGTTTCGTCCTGCAGCAGGCGGACCACCCCGCGGCGGCACTCTGGCTGAACGTGGCGACTCCGGCGGTGCAGGTGGGAGGCAATTACGAAGTGACACTGCCGGCCGCTGCGGCCGGAGGCTTCTTCCGATTGAAGCTGCCTTGATCAGTCTCGCCAGGGCGCGGACGCAACTCCCGCGACGACTCGTTCCGACGTGACTGGAATGGTCACCGCGCCCTGGCAAAAAGTCTGTCGTGTGGACGCCGGCGACAGATCCGCAGGAGGCGGAGGGCGACGGGGGCAGAAATCAGACCGCGCTATCGCCGCGGTCATCGGTGCGAATGCGCCAGGCGTCATCAATCGTCCAGACAAACACCTTGCCATCCCCAATCTTGCCGGTCTTGGCGGCCCGCATGATTGCGTCCACGGCGGGCTGCACCTGGGCATCGGGGAGCACGGTTTCGATCTTCACCTTCGGCAGGAAGTCCACGGTGTATTCGCTGCCGCGATAGATTTCCGTATGGCCTTTTTGCCGGCCGAAACCCTTCACCTCGGTCACGGTCATGCCGTGAATGCCGAGTTCGTTCAACGCCTCTTTGACTTCGTTCAATTTGAACGGTTTGATGATCGCTTCGATTTTTTTCATGCTGCTACCCTTGCTTACTCATTGTAGGCCCGCTCGCCGTGCTGGGAAAGATCCAAGCCCACGCTTTCGTCCTCTTGATCCACGCGCAAGCCGATCGTCACGTGCACCAATTTCAAAATCAGGAAAGTCGCCACCGCTCCGAGCCCGGCGGTGAACAGCACGGCCTTGAGTTGATTCATAAACTGCGCCGTACCGCCCGCCAGCGAAACCGCCGCGCCGTTCACTTGGAACGTGGTGGCGATGGCGGGGTTCACGTCGGCATTCGCGAGGAATCCCAACATCAACATGCCGATGATGCTGCCGACGCCGTGGACGCCGAAGACGTCCAGCGAATCGTCGTAACCGAAAATGGATTTCAATTTCGTTACCGCGAGGTAGCAAACGATGCCCGCCGTCAGGCCGATGCAAAACGCCGCGGGAATGCTGACGAAGCCCGACGCGGGCGTGATCGTGGCGAGGCCGGCCACCATGCCGGACGCCGCGCCGAGCACGCTGGGTTTGCCTTTCAACACCCATTCCATGCCGGCCCAGCTCAAGGCCGCCGCCGCCGCGGAAAAATGCGTGGCCGCAAACGCGCTGCTCGCCAACCCGCCCGCGCTCACCGCGCTGCCGGCGTTGAACCCGAACCAGCCCACCCACAGCAACCCCGTGCCGATGAGCGAGAGCACCACGTTGTGCGGCATCATCGGCTCGTGCGGAAAACCATCGCGCTTGCCCAAAACGAGGGCGAACACCAGCGCGGACACTCCCGAACTGATGTGCACCACCGTGCCGCCGGCGAAATCCAGCACGGGAATTTTTCCCCCGAGCGCCCAGTTGAAATACCCGCCCTTGCCCCAGACCATATGACACAGCGGCAAATAAACCACGACGGTCCACAGCAGCATGAACGCGACGTACGCGCTGAATTTGATTCGTTCCGCCACCGCGCCGCTGATCAACGCGGGCGTGATGATGACGAACATCATCTGGAACAACATGAAGCTTTGATGCGGAATCGTGCCGGCGTAATCCGCGTTCGGCGCGTTGCCCACGCCTTTCAGCAGAAAATATTGCATCGGGTTGCCGAAGATGGCGTTGCCCTCACCGAAGGCCAGGCTGTAACCGAACAGCATCCACACGGCGGACATCAGCGCCATCAGCACGAGGCTGTGCATCATCGTGGAGAGGACGTTCTTCGTCCGCACCAGCCCGCCGTAAAACAGGATCAGGCCCGGCGCGGTCATCATCAGCACCAGCGCCGAACTGACGAGCATCCAGGCGTTGTCGCCGGAGTTCACGGCTGACGCTTTGGCCGCTTGTTCAAGCTGGGCGACGCGTTGTTCCAGCGTGGCGGCATTTTCGGCATGGCTGGAGTGAGGAAGGCCCGTCAACAGGGCAAAGGATATGATCAGCAAAAACCATTGCCGACAACGCTGAATTGGATTCATGGGTGCGGAGTTGAGCAAACCGGCTTGGGGAAGTCAACGCGTCGCTCGCCGGGCGGTCGAAGCACGATTACCGCCCGGCAAAAACCTTTCGACGCCTCGAACGTTCCTGTTTAGCTTGCCCGCCGCATGTCCGCCGAAGCGCAACTCACTCCCATGATGGCGCAGTATCGCCGTATCAAAGGCGAACTGCCCAAGGACGCGTTGCTGCTGTTCCGGCTCGGCGATTTTTACGAGATGTTTTTCGAGGACGCGAAGGACGGCTCGCAGCTCCTCAATCTCTCGCTCACCGCGCGCAACGGCGTGCCGATGTGCGGTCTGCCGTTTCACGCGGCGAACGGTTACATCGCGCGCATCCTCAAAGCCGGCCGCAAGGTCGCCATCTGCGATCAAACCGAGGACGCCAAACCGGGCAAGCTCGTCAAACGCGAGGTCACGCAAATCCTCTCGCCCGGAACGCACTTCGACGAACGGATGCTCGTGGCGGAGCGGAATAATTTTCTCGCGGCAGTTTACCCGGCGGGAAAAATTTTCGGGCTCGCGCTGGTTGACCTCACGACCGGCGAATTCCTCACGACGGAATTGGAATCGGACGCCGCGTTGCTCGCGGAATTGGAACGGCTGCGGCCGGCGGAAATCATTCTTCCCACCGAAGCCACCGCCGTGCGCGACGCGCTGCGCGGATCGTTCCAAATCTTGAGCGGCTATGACGATTGGACCTTCGCGCCCGAAACGGCGCTCTACACGGTGCGCGATCATTTCAAGGTCGCGTCGCTCGACGGATTCGGCCTGAAGGACCGCAACGCCGCCATCGGCGCGGCGGGCGGGGCGCTGCATTACCTCGCGCAGAATTTGCGGCGCGACGTGAAGCATCTCACGCGGCTTTCGTTCTATCTCCGCACGGATTATCTCGCGCTCGATTACACCACGCTGCGGCATCTGGAAATTCTCGAACCGCTCCATCATGATGCGCCGCGCAATTCGTCGCTCTACGGTGCGCTGAACAAGACCGTCACGCCGATGGGCGCGCGGCTGCTGCGCAGCTGGTTGTCGCAACCGCTCGCAGCGGTGGAGGCGATTCGTGGACGGCAGGAAGCGGTGCAAACCTTTATCGAGAATTCATCGGGATTGGACAGCTTTCGCTTTCAACTGACGAACGTGCGTGACGTGGAGCGCACATTGGGCCGCCTGAGCTCCGGCAGCGGCAACGCGCGCGATCTCGTCGCTTTGCGCCAGGCGTTGGAGCAGATACCGGCGCTGCGGGAAACGCTGACCACTTCGTTAGTGGGACAGGCGTCTCGCCTGTCCGGTGAAGCGAACGAGTTCTCAAACTCTCTGACATCCACCGTCGCTGCCGAGCCAAACCGGACAGGCGAGACGCCTGTCCCACTAATTTCTGACCTCACCGCGCAACTCAGCGAAGCGCCCGATCTCGTGGAGTTGATCACCCGCGCCATTGTGGACGAACCGCCGTTGCCGGTGAAGGAAGGCGGAATGATTCGCGACGGGTTCAGCCCGGAACTCGATGAACTTCGCAACGCGCAACGCGGCGGCAAGGATTGGCTGGCAAAGTTGCAGCAGGACGAAATCGAGCGCACCGGCATCACGTCGCTCAAGGTGCGCTTCAACTCGGTCTTCGGCTATTACATCGAAGTCACGAAGTCGAACCTCGACAAAGTGCCGGCGCATTACATCCGGAAGCAAACCGTCGCGAACGGCGAGCGCTACATCACGCCCGAGTTGAAGGAAATGGAGGGCAAGATTCTCGGCGCGGAGGAGCGCAGCGTGAAGCTGGAATACGAACTGTTCCAGCGCGTGCGCGAGGAAGTGCTTGGGCAGTTGGCGAAGATTCAGCAAACGGCGTCGGCGCTCGCGCAGCTCGACGTGCTCGCGTGTTTCGCCGAGACCGCGCGGCTGCACGACTACTGTCGTCCGCAAGTGGGCGACGAAGGCGTGCTGCAAATCAGCGATGGCAGGCATCCTGTGCTGGAGCAGCAATTGGTGGATGAGCGATTTGTGCCGAATGATACGGCGCTGGGTGTAGCGGCGAGCGTCCCGCTTGCCGTAGAGCCGGGCGTCACGCCCGGCGGAATGGGCGTGGACAATGCCAATCGCGTGGAAATGTCGAACGTTAATCCGGGCAGCAAGATGCCGCCCTCTACGGCAGGCGGGACGCCCGCCGCTACATTTCCGCAAATTGCCTTGATCACCGGGCCGAACATGGCGGGCAAATCCACTTACATCCGGCAGGTGGCGTTGCTGGCGTTGCTGGCGCACACGGGAAGTTTTGTGCCGGCCAAGTCGGCGCGCATTGATCTCGTGGACCGCATCTTCACGCGCATCGGCGCGAGTGATGATTTGGCGCGTGGGCAATCCACGTTCATGGTGGAGATGACGGAGACGGCGAACATCCTCAACAACGCCACGCCGCGCAGTCTGATCGTGCTCGACGAAATCGGCCGCGGCACGAGCACGTTCGATGGCCTCTCGCTCGCGTGGAGCATTGTCGAGCATTTGCACAACGCCGTTGGTGCGAAAACGCTCTTCGCCACGCACTATCACGAGCTGACCGAGCTCGCGCAGCGGATGCCGCGACTCAAGAATTTCAACGTCGCCGTCCGCGAGTGGCGCGACTCGATCGTGTTTCTTCGGAAAATTGTCGAAGGCGGCACGGACAAGAGCTACGGCATCCATGTGGCGCGGCTCGCCGGTGTGCCGCAGGAAGTCATCGAGCGCGCGAAGCAGATTTTGGTGAACCTCGAAGATTCCGAACTCACCCCCGAAGGCAACGTCCGTCCGCCGCGCCGCCAGCAGGATCGCGACAAATTGAAGCAGCTCGCCCCGCCGCCGCAGATGGATTTGTTTGGCTGAGCGCTACTCCAACGTCAGCGAGCTGAAGAATCGATCCCAGCGCGGTTTCCACGAATGCGGTCCTGCGAAGGAAATCGCCACGGCGGTTGCGCGCCCGATGATTTGCTGGCGTTCGACCGTGCCCCAGAAACGAGAATCGAAACTGTCGTCGCGATTGTCACCCATCATGAAGTAGCGCCCCGTTGGCACTTGGAGCGGGGCGACGCTACGCGGCGCCCGGCGGGCGGGTTGACCGGCGACGGCGTGCAACGTGCCGGGCAGTTGCTCCAGGGCAAATTCACAGCCGGCGCGTTCCTGGGCCGGGATGTCACGTAACAGTTCTTCGGTGATGGGGCCGTAACCGATGGGGCTGCCGTTGACGATGAGCCGGTTGTCGCGCAGTTCAATGGTGTCACCGGGCATACCAATAACACGTTTGACCAGCCGCTTGCCGTCGTGCGGCGAGAAGAACACGACAATGTCGCCGCGCTTTGGGTCGCTCCATTCTGCGAGGTGCCAGGTGGTGAAGGGCACTTTGAGATCGTACGCCAGTTTGTTCACCCAGACACGATCGCCTTCCAGGATGGTGGGCCGCATGGAGCCGGTGGGCACGTCGTTCCAATCGGCCAGTGAGGAGCGCACGGCAAAAACGAGAAGGGCAGTGATGAGCAGCGGACGAATTTCCTTTTTCCAGTAGTGGCGGGCGCGTTCGGCGAAGCGGCGTTTGTCCATGGAGACTTGGACCGTCGCGCGGGCCGATGGTTCAATGGAAATTGCAGAGTGCCCGGCGGTTCTTGCAAGGCGCAAGGAAGGGCCGGATTTATTGGCGAAATTTGTCGCTCATCGTCTGTGGCTGCCAGTTGACCACGGGTTAGATTCCCGAGTCATGAAAACCAAAAACTACAGCACATGGATGGCCGTGGGCCTTTCGGTGCTGCTGACGGCAACCGGTTTCCGCGCGACGGCGGAAGAGCCGGCGAAGGCAGGCAAGTCTTATACGGGCCTGGTGACGGCGGTGGATGCGAAGGATCATTCCCTCACCGTGAAAGGAACGCTGTTCAGCAAGCGGTTCAACCTGGGTGACAACTGCGTTTACACCTTGCTGAACCGTGCGACCGCGGGAGCCACCGACCTGCGGGCCGGACAGAAGCTCCAGGTGAGTTACCAGGATGTTCACGGTGTGCTGGTGGCCAATCGCATCGAGCAACAACCGATGCGTTACGAAGGGATCGTGAAGGCGATCGACATCGACAAGAAGTCCATCACGCTCCGCGCCGGCGGGCTCAACCGGGAGTTCCAGATCGGGGAAGATTGCGCGGTGGTGCTGCGTAACAATCGCACCGGCACGCCGGGCGACTTGAAACCCGGCCAGCGCGTGAATGTGACGTATGATTTGCCGGAGGGCGAACGCATGGCCCGGCAAATCGTTCATGCCAGCTTCACCTTCGACGGCGTGCTCACGGCGGTGGATTTGACCGACCGAACCGTGAAAGCCCGCGCCGCGTTTGGGACGAAGAAGTTCAGCCTGGCGCGCGATTGTTCCATCATGCACGGCGAGCAGACGGACGGGAAATTGCGGGAGTTGAAGCCGGGCGAACGGTTCGAATTCACCTACGATGAGGTCAACGGGGTGAACATCGTGAACCGCATCGCGCCCGCACAGGCGGCGCCGGAAGCGGTGACGGCACAGACGGCCGATTGATCGTCCCTCACCGCCAGTGCTTCAAGCGCCCCGCAGGAATTTCGAAACCGGCGGGG
>CAYWCK010000198.1:0-9478 GCA_964456685.1 uncultured Bifidobacteriaceae bacterium
CAAGCATGTCAATCGTCCGGCGTTCCTCGGTGATGTCGCGGGCGATGGTGGAAAAACCGATCAGCCGCCTCTGCTTGTCGCGTACTGGTGAAAGCGTCAGCGAGACGTGGATTGGCTCGCCGCCTTTACGCAATCGCGTCGTCTCATAATGCTGCACGACTTCACCGCGGCGAATTCGAGCCAGGAGTTTGCGAAACTCATCGCGTTGGCCGCACGGCAACAGCACGCGGCTGGAGCGCCCGACGATTTCGCCGGCCTTGAAACCGAAGATACGTTCCGCGGCCCGGTTCCACGTGACGATGACACCATCAGGCGTGCGGCTGAAGATTGCGTCGTTGGAGTGTTCGACGATTGCGGCAAATTGGAAGTTGGTGTCGGGCCAGATCATTTCGTCGGCGAGACGCATCGGGCCGATCCTCGGGGAGACCCTGAAATCCGAATCCGCAACTGATGATGCCATGATTAAGCGCTGCCCGGAATGGCGGCCCGACCATTCCAGTGGCCTCCGGGGAATCATTTCCCCGAACCCTTGGATCAGGGTGGGAATGTAAACTAATTCTGACGGTCGCCGCAAGTGCAACTGAAGCCAACCCAGCCGCGATTTACCTGGCAGGAATTAAAAAAATCCGTCAGATGCACCGTGAAAAAAACGATTCACCTCCGCGGTTTTTCTTTCTCAAACTGCGTGGCAGATGGAGCCGGTAGTATTTCATTCTCTGCATCTGGGCTGGCCGCAGGGAGGCCAGCGTTCGTTGAGTTTCCCGATGGAAGCAGCATCAACGAAGGTATCGTCATGAACAATCCCGTCAGCACCAGCCAGGCAGTCAGCTTGGCGTCGGTGCCGTGATCAATCATTGCTTTGGCGGCAAGCGCAACGATGGTCAGGTTGGGGCACAACAGCAGGAACGCCCGCTGGTCGCCCCCCGTCTTGAGCCAACGACGATGAAGAATTTCTCGCACGCCGATGAGCAAGCCCGCTGATCCGACCGCAAGCAAAGCGGTCCAATCCAACAGCAAGCGCCAATCAATCTGCAGACCGAGCGCGACGAAGAAGATCGGAATCAGAAAGCGATGGCTGATGGGCGCGATGTATTCCTCCAGCGGTAGGCCGTCGTGTTTCGCGCGGCTCATGGCGAGGCCGAGGAAGAAGGCGGTTTTGGTGGCGTCCAGCCCAAGCCGTTCACCAATGGCGCAAACTGCCAACACCAGCAAAACCAGCCAGTGAACACGCCAGTGTGTAGTGCGTTCGAGAATTGTCTGGAACAGGCTGGTCAGGCGGGCGGCAAACCGAGCAATGAGGTATATCGTGGCGACGATACCCGCAAGTTTGAGCAGGATGATCCAGCCCAAGCCGTTCTTGAGCACTGTGGTTTCAATCGCCAGTACGATAATGGCCATCACCTCCAACGCGACCATGAGGTGCAGCAAGAACTGCTTCGGCCCGGGTCCAAGCCCGGGGTAATTTTTCCACGCCGGATGCGCCATGCCGACCGAGCAAGCCGTCAATGCGGCGGCAGCGACGAAAGCAGATACCCAATCCAATCCCACCACCATTGCCAGACCAAACGCGAGCGGATATTGCAATAACGCCCAAATGATGGCGTGTCGCAGCGGCCGCGCAAACTCCCGGAAGGGCGGCAGTTCGATTTCCAGACCAACTTCAAAGAGCAGTAGCAGAAAGCCCACCTGCCCGGCCTGCTCGAGCATCGTGCGGACTTGCAGATTCGCGAGCGGCCCCAGCAGAAATCCAAAAACCACAAAAGCAGAGAACACCAGCGCCGGACGGCCAATCTTTCGGCACAAGTCCGGCACTGCCATGAATAACAGCACCAGACAGATGATGATTTCGATGTTGCTCATTAAGTTGCCCGCGAAGGAAACGCCGCAGCATAGTCAGTGTCTGTGGATGTAAGCAACGTTCGGAGCCAAAAGTGGATCTCTCTTCTCGGATAAAACGATTCCGATTTTGCTTCCGCCAGCCGGCTTTAGCGCTTCTATTTCCGGGTAGTCGTTTCACTGAGTGTCGGATGGGAAACCCGCCAAGGGTCAAGGGACACGGCCGCCACTAAACTTATGGATCGCAAATGATATTGTTCCTTTGGAAATTACTGCTCGCCGTTGTCGCAGGCTTCACGATGTGGGCGCTGGTATGAACCGGTTCGGCTATCTGCGCGATCCGATGTATCTCGCGGCCGCGAGTGCCTATGCGCTGAATCGCTGGCTGCTCAAGCCGCTGCTGCCGTCGCCATTCCTGCACGGGCACTTCGCCGACCTGCTCCTGATTCCGGCGGCTCTGCCGGTGGTGCTGTGGCTGCAACGCATCCTCGGATTGCGCGGGCACGACCTCGCGCCCTCCTGGGCGGAGATGATTTTGCACTTCGTAGTGTGGTCGGTGATCTGTGAATTTATCGGCCCGCATTGGCTGCACCACGGGACGGCGGACGTGTGGGATGTCGTGGCGTATGCAACCGGCGGAGTCGTGGCGTGCGTCTGGTGGAATCGGCCTGCGCAACGAACCGCCCCCCGCACGCCATGAGTTTCGACACGCTCGCGCCTTACTATCGAATCATGGAGCGGGTGACAGCCGGTGGCATCCTGCAACGATGCCGGACTGCTTTCCTCGCCGAGACGACGAGTTCCCGCCGCGCGCTGCTGCTGGGCGAAGGTCCGGGACGATTTCTGGAGGAATTGCTGCGAACAAATTCGCAGGTGGAAGTTACCTGTGTCGAACGCAGCCCGCGTATGATTGCGGAGGCGCGCAGCCGACTGAACGCGTCCGGTCTTGCGCGCGTTCATTTTGTGCAAGCTGATGCGCTGACGTGGCAGCCGCCGCAGAGCACATTTGATCTTGTGGTGACGAATTTCTTTCTCGATTGCTTTTGTCGCGAGGAGCTGGCGGCCTTGGTGTCCAAGATCGCCGCGAGTGGAACGGCAGACGCGCGCTGGCTGCTGGCAGATTTTCGCGAACCGGAGCGCGGCTGGCGACGTTGGCGCGGTCGCGCGGCGCTCGCGTTGATGTATGGATTCTTCCGCGTCGCCACCGGACTGTCGGCCTCCCAGCTCACGCCGCCGGACGAATTTCTGGAGGCCGGCGGTTTCCGGCTCACGGCGCGGCGGCTGGCGAACTTTGAATTCGCGCACTCCGATTTGTGGCGGCGCACCGCAGCATGAATGCCTTTCTCCAGAATCTCTTGAAGCGGCTGCAAAACCAGCGCGAGTTGTGGCTGCGTCTGCAGGGCTGGTGGCTGCGGGGGCAACAACTGCTGCTGCAACTCCAGTCCCTCGTCCGCAAGCTGCCATCGCGGTGGCGGGCGGTGTTGACGACCTGTGTTTATGGCCTGGGTGCGGGTGCATCGGCGGTGGCGTTTCAACTGGGGACGAACTGGTTTTACCAGTTGGGATTGGTCCGACTGTCACATCAGTCGCCCGTCATGTTCTACGGCGGAAGCTTTGTCGTGCTCATTGGTTCGTCGCTCATCGTGGGCTGGCTGTTGAATTCCTTTTGCCGCGAAGCGGCGGGCAGCGGCATCCCGCAACTCAAGCTGGCGTTCTGGAAGGATTTTGGCTTTGTGCCGTGGCGGGTTGTTTGGGTGAAGTTCGTGGCGGGAGTTCTCAGCATCGGCGGCGGTTCGAGTCTCGGTCGCGAAGGGCCGAGCGTGCAACTGGCCGGTGCAGTCGGCTCAAACTTCGCCGCGCTCGCGGGGGAAGCGAAGCAAAGCCGGCGCGCTCCAGCGGCGGCGGGGGCGGCGGCGGGACTGGCGGCGGCGTTCAACACGCCACTCGCGGCCACGACATTCGTGCTCGAAGAAATCATTGGTGACCTGAATAGCCGCTTCCTGGGCGCGGTGTTGCTGGCGTCGGTCATCGGCGCGTTTGTGGTGCATGGCGTCATCGGCAAGCAACCGGCGTTCACGCTCTCCGGTGTGGATTCACCCACCTGGGTTGCCTATTCGCTGACGCCGTTGGTGGCGGCACTGGCGAGCGTGGTCGGCGTTTACTTCCAACGCGCCTCCCTCGGATTGCGCGCCCGCTCCAAAGGCCTCCGGACCTTGCCCAGGTGGATGATTCCCGCGCTCGGGGCGCTGGTGACGTGGGTGCTGGGTTCGCTAGTGTTCTGGCGCACGGGCCACCTAGGGGTGTTCAGCCTGGGCTATGACGATTTATCCAGCGCGCTGGCGGGCGATCTCGGCTGGCAACTGGCCGCGGTGTTGCTCGTGACGAAGTTTGTGGCGACGTTCAGTTGTTACGGTTTCGGGGGCTGCGGCGGGATATTTTCGCCGACGCTGTTTTTCGGTGGCATGACGGGCGTTTTGGTGGCGGGCCTGGTGGGACTCGAATGGCACATCTCCCGCGGCGACACCTTGACGCTGGCGGTGGTGGGCATGAGCGCCTGCCTGGGCGCGGTGGTGTTCGCGCCGGTCACGGGCATCCTGATCGTCTTCGAGATGACGCATGAGTTTTCGCTCGTGCCCGCGCTGATGATTGGCGCGCTGGTCAGTCAGGCGATCAGCCGCAAGCTGAACCGAGAAAGTTTCTATGACGCGCTGCTCACGCAAGACGGCCATCAACTGGAACACGTCCGCCCGCCGCGCGATCTGCACAGTTGGCAGCAACTACCCGTGTCCGCCATCGCGAACTTCAAACCGGTCGTCGCGCGCGATCTCGACGCGACGGCTTTGCGGAAACTGTTGGACGAACATCCGTATCAACAATTCCCCGTGGTGCAGGCGGGCAAACTGACCGGAGTGCTTACGCGCAAGGAAACGGAACTGGCTCTGCTTCAGAAACGCACCCCGGCGCTCGCCCCGGCCGCAACCTGTCTACGCGAGCAAACGGTGGCCTCGCTCCAAATGGCGTTGATCGAGTCCGACACGCATTTTGTCGTTGTGCTGGACCGCAAGGACGGAGAGGTGATTGGCCTCGTCACGTTGCATGATTTGTTGCGCGCCGAAACGGCGATGGCCCAACAAGCGAAGGAGGAAAGCTAATGGCGCTGCAAATCGTCTGGCTTGTGGTCGGTCTGGCCTTGCTGGTGAAGGGCGGCGAATTGTTTGTCTCGGCGGCAGTGCGCATCGCGGAGTTTCTGAAGATGCCGCGCGTGGTTATCGGCTCGACGCTGGTAAGTCTCGCGACGACCACGCCGGAATTGGTGGTTTCACTGATGGCTGGGGGGAAAGGCGAGTCGGGCCTCGCAGTTGGGAACGCCATCGGCTCGTGCATCTGTAACATTGGTCTGATTCTAGGCATCACGGCGGCGTTCCGTCACATTGATGTTCATTTGCGGGCACTTCGCACGCCGCTGATTGCGATGTTCGGTTTCGGAGTGCTGCTCTTCCTAATGTCATCCGATCTCAGCCTGTCACGTTGGCAGGGCGCAGTGCTGATCGTGGGTGGCCTGGGCTATTTCATATACGACTTCGTGCATCATGCGCGCGACACCAAGCCAGCAGATATGGCGGAGGCGCGGGAAATTGAGGCGGCGGTGGGCGGCGCAATCGGGAAACGGTTCGGCTGGTGGCACAGCAAGGGTGGGAGCGGGCTGCAATTTCTGCTTGGCTCGGGAATCGTTGTGCTCGGCAGCCGGTTGCTGGTGGATGCCGCCGTAAATCTGGCCACCGCGCTCGGAATACCGAGCATCATCATCGGCCTGACCGTGATTGCCGTGGGCACGTCGTTGCCAGAATTGGTGACGGCGGTCATGTCGTCACGGACCAACGCTTCGGATCTGGCCGTGGGAAATGTACTGGGGGCGAACATTGCCAACCTCACGTTCATCGTTGGTGCGGCGGCAATGCTGTCTGATGTGACGATGAACCGGGCGACGCAATTGCTGAATTTCCCTGCGATGCTCGCGGTGTTCGGCTTGCTGTTGTGGATGCTGCTCAATGACCGCAAGGTGTCGCGTCGGGAAGGGGTGGCGTTGCTGGTGACTTACAGCCTTTACCTTTGTGCGTTGGTGTTCTTGATGGCCTTTTTGAAGAAATAAGCGCACGGCTTAGCAACACCGACGTGGCGATGGCGTTCTGCTGGCTGCTCCCTTCAAGGGGCGAGCGATCACGCCAAGTGAATTCGTGCTGGCTTCAGGCCAGTCGAAGGCGTATTGAAGGTGCGTGCGGCAGTGCCACCTGCTCTTCCGCACCTCGAAAGGGTTCGGTCGCACCAGCGGCCGGAGGTCAACCCGGATGGTCGGGCCGCCATCTGATGAAGCAAGTTGCACTTGAGGCAATGAATCTTCGGATACAATGGTGGCCGCTGGCAGAGAGTTCTCGTGTTCGACTGAGAATATCTTCCTATCCCCGTTCTCAGCGTCTCGGGCTGGTGCGTTTCCAAAACAAAGAATTCCTGATCGGTCGCATCCATCCCGAGCAATACGGCAGGCTTCGAACTGGTTGTGGTTGGCGGCGACGCGACCGTGGCGCGCTTGGCGTACTGGCGGGACGGTGTTTAACCGAGGCGAATACTGGATAACGAAGCGATTATGGAACAACTCATTGCCACACTCCTCAAACTGAGCCCGTGGACAATCGCGGTGATTGTGCTGGCGGTGGTGGTGTTGCCGCAGGGCATTCGCATCCTGCGTGAATACGAGCGAGGCGTCGTCTTTCGACTGGGCAAAGTGCACCGGCAGGGGGCCAAGGGGCCGGGGATGATCTTCCTCATCCCGCTCGTGGATCGCATGGTGAAGATGGACTTGCGCGTGGTGACGATTGACGTCGCCAAGCAGGAAGTGATGACCCGCGACAACGTGCCGGCCACTGTGGATGCGGTAATTTATTTCCGCGTCGTTGACCCGGTCGCAGCCGTCATCAAGGTGGAAAACTTCTGGAAAGCGACTTCCCTCATCGCGCAGACGACGTTGCGCAGTGTGCTGGGGCAGGCCCCGCTGGACGACCTGTTGTCACAGCGCGACGTGATCAACCAGAAATTGCAGGAGATCATTGACCGGCAAACCGAGCCGTGGGGCGTCAAGGTCACGGCGGTGGAAGTGCGGGAGGTCGCGTTGCCGGACAGCATGAAACGCGCGATGGCCAAACAAGCCGAGGCTGAACGTGAACGCCGGGCGAAGATTGTCAACGCCGAGGGCGAATATCAAGCCGCCGAAAAAATGGTACAAGCCGCCGCGTTGATCAGCAAAGAGCCGATTGCGCTGCAACTGCGTTACCTCCAGACGATGCGGGAGATTTCCAGTGAGCATAGCACGACAACGTTTCTTCCCGTGCCGATTGACTTGTTCAGCCCGTTCCTCAAACGACTGGTTGAGGAAAACAAGTAGGATTGTCAGCTGCGGCGCACACCTCGCCCGCGATCCGACTCGAAGCTGCCGGAGTTTGAATCACTCGTCCTCGATCACCACCGCGGTGCCGTATGCCAGCAATTCTGCCGCGCCGCCCATGAGGACGGAGGTGGCGAAGCGGACCTCGACCACGGCGTTGGCGCCCAGACGCTGCGCGTCGGCGACCATGCGGTCCAGGGATTGTTCGCGCGACTCGCCGAGAAGTTTGGTGTAGTTGATAATCTCGCCGCCGACCATGTTGCGCAGCACGGCCATGATGTCGTGGCCAATATGGCGGGCGCGAATGGTGTTTCCCTTCGCCAAGCCCAGGGTGCGAACAATCTTTTTGCCTTTGATGGATTCCGTCGTCGTGAGGATCATCGCTCAATCTCCTTGTAGGGGTCGGTTTGGTAGGTTCTGACTCGTTCGCGGATCAACTGAACCAGCAGGATCAGGAAGCCCAGGATAATCGCGGCGAGACCCATTTTTGCCGGCAGTTCCTTCGTGCCACTGGTCAGAAATTCAAACAATCCATAGCCCAACAAGCCGGCGTAGCCGCCGATGATCAGCGCCAGCGAGGTGTTGCGTACCAGACGACTGAAGGGGCTCTTCCACACCTGCGCCAGCACGGCGTCCGTGGGCTCGCGAAATGTAATGGCTGCCAGTTTGCCGGAGGTTTCGCGCAGTTGTTCGTATTCGACGCGGCACGCGGCGCAACGGGTGAGATGGTCGTTGATCTGGCGGATTTCGTCCGGCGTCAATTCGCCGTCGAGCAGGCCCACCAGCAATCCCTTGAATGGTTCGCAATGGTTCATGTGGTTTTCTCCGTTGATGACCGGTTCGCATCCCGGTCGAGGTCCAGGAACGCCTCGCGTAAAGCCAGGCGCGCGTGATAGAGCCGGCTCATGACCGTGCCGCGCGGGATGCCAAGCATGGCGGCGATCTCCTCGTAGCGATGTTCCTGGACGTATTTCATGACGAGGATTTCGCGATGCTCCGGTTTCAACGCGGCCAACGCGCGTTGCACCCGCTGTTGCTCCTCGCGCTGTTCGATCCGGTGGCCCGGCGTCTCGGTGTCCATCGCCTGCTCCGCCTCGTGCTGCTGCGCCTCGCGATAACGGTCCGAGGTCTCCCGGCGGGACAGGACATTGAGGCAGCGGTTTCGCAGGATGCAGTAAAACCAAGGATAGAACTGCGGCAGCTCGCGCAATCCCGGAATCGCCGCGAACGCCCGGGCGAAGGAATCCTGGCAGGCATCCAGCGCGTCGTCCTGATTCCCGAGCAGCGCGAACGCATGGGAAAAAGCCTCGCGCCGGTATTTCTCCACCAGGAACTCAAAGCCCACCGGGTCCCGGTGTTTCACACAGAGTTGGATGGCCCTTTGTTCGTCCATACGATTTGCCCTTCACACCAATAAACCGGTGAGCCGTCGAGATATTCAAGACAATCCACGTTTCGTTTCGATGGAGTTGCGCTCGCCGGATCTGGGCGTTAGTGTGGGAGCGTAACAAAAGGGTTCGGGAGCACCGTCTCCCGGAGGCCAACTCGGATGGTCGGGCCGCCATCCGGTGAACTGGATTGCACTCCATGCAATGAATCATCGGACGATGGTGTGCCTGAATCATCAACCTTATTGAAGCCCGTATCGCTCGCTTCGCTCCGAGCATAACCTCGTGCTCAGTGGCTGGTTCCATCTACTCCGTTTGCCAGGCGCGCTTTGCGGCTTAAGTACGATTTGATTCATAACACAGTCGAGTCCATCAAGTTATGAGCGAAAAAATGGCAAGTGTTCTGATCGCTTACGGAGTTGTGTTGACTGGCCTTGGCCTCATCTTGCAAAACCTCGCCCCGACGCTGGTCCGGGTTGCATTTATCGCGGCTGTTGCGGGCGGTGGGCTGAGTCTGGTTTGGGGAGTGGCTGCGCTCGCTGGCTTCAAGGGGCGCACTTGGGCCACGTTCAGCGTTGCTGTCGCTGCCATCGTCTTGCTCAGCCAGACCATCCACTTCTGGATGCCAGCCTCAGAGGACGCCGCCAGCAACCTAGCGGTTCGCGCACTTGTGACCGTGATGTTCCTGACGACAATAGGAATCGTGATGTATCTCCTGCACGGCGAACGACCACCAGAGTTTTATCAACCCGGCAAGGATGCTCACAGTAATCCGTCAGCAGGCCAGAGTGAAGGTCAATCGCGGAACCGTCGGTCG
>CAYWCK010000199.1:0-9463 GCA_964456685.1 uncultured Bifidobacteriaceae bacterium
GTCACCGCCCTGGATGAAATCGTGTGGGCGGTGAATCCGAAACACGACGACGTATCTTCGCTGGCCACGTACTTCTGCCAGTTCGCCCAGCATTTTCTGAAACCGACCGCCATCCGCTGCCATCTGGAGATTGAAAAGCACCTGCCGGAGAAGCCGTTGAACTCCGAGCAACGGCACAGTCTGTTCATGGCGTTCAAAGAGGCGCTGAGCAACGCCGCGCAACATTCCGGCGCCGCGGACGTGTGGTTGACGATCGCGGCCAGCGGCGGCAGGTTGCGCATTACTGTGCGGGACAACGGACGCGGCTACGATCCCGCTGCGCCGCGCGACCGCGCCCGCGCCGACGGGTTGGATAACATGCAGCAGCGACTGCATCGCCTCGGCGGCAGTTGCGAAATCAACAGCCGTCCCGGCCAGGGCGCGAGTGTTTCCCTGGTGGTGCCGCTGGCAACCGGGGCGACGGCATCGTTGCCCTAACTCAATTGAGGTATTGTGACTGAGCACAGGTCAACGCAACGTGTCGCGGCAATCCTTGAGGATTTTTCCCAAGTGTTTGCCGCGGGTCCATGGCCACCACTGCACCAAATTCTTCTCCGCTCAAACCGGCGGAAGCCAACGGCATGATTCGCATCGCTTTGGTTGAGGATAGTGCCCCCATGCGCCGCAATTTGGAGCGCATGCTGCGCCGCGCGGCCGGAATGAAATGCGTCGCTGTCTGCGGCTCGGCCGAGGAGGCGTGGACGCAAATCCCCAAGCAGCAACCGGACGTCATCCTGATGGACATCAATCTGCCGGGCGCGTCCGGGATCGAATGCACGGCCAATCTGAAACGCCTGTTGCCCCAGGCGCAGGTCATCATGCTCACGGTGTACGAGGACACCGCGAGTATTTTCAGCGCGCTAAAAGCCGGCGCCTGCGGTTACTTGCTCAAACGTGCCTCCCCCGCTGAGATTCTCGACGCCATCCAAAACGTCTGCACTGGCGGCGCCCCCATGACGAGCGAGATCGCCCGCAAGATCGTGACGACTTTTCAATCGCCCGCGCCCGCCACCGCCGCCACCGCCACGCTCTCGGCCCGCGAGCAGGAAATCCTCGAGCTGCTCTCCCAAGGCAAGGTCAGCAAGGAAATTGCGGAGCAACTGGGCATCAGCTACCACACCGTCCGCGTGCACTTGAAGCATATTTACGAGAAGCTCCATGTCCGTTCGCGGGCGGAAGCGCTGCTGAAATTCATGGCGGACAAGGGCGGATCATCCGCGGATTCTGCGCGCCGGTTCAACTAAAGGAAGCGAACTCATACCTCAATTGAGTTATTGCTCCATCAGCGTGTGGGAAGCTACACAGCAGTCTGGATCTTGCGTCCGTTCCATGGCCGCATGAACTTTTCCATGAACAATACCGTGGCCAAACTGAACACCCTGAAGACAAGGGCCGCCCGACGTGCCTTTACCTTGATCGAGCTGCTGGTCGTCATCGCGATCATCGCCATCCTGGCGGCCATGATGTTGCCGGCGCTCAGCAAGGCGAAAGTGAAAGCGCAAGGGACGCAATGCATGAACAACCTCCGGCAGATGATGCTCGGCTGGCGGATGTATCCGGATGACCATGAAGACTTGCTGCTCGCCTCGCTCAATGTTTCAGCAGAACAGCGCCGGGTCCGGTGGGTGGGCGGCGGACTTGATTTCAGTCCGCAGAACGACAGCAACTGGGATGTGAACAAGGACCTCGCGCAAAGTCCGCTGCAGCCCTACATCGGGAAGAGTTATTCCGTATGGCGCTGCCCCGCGGATCAGGCGATGATCAATTTCCTGGGCAGCCGGACCGCCTCTGCCGGACGTCTGCCGCGGGTGCGGAGCAATTCCATGAGCCAGGTGTTCGATTTCGGAGGCTGGCTCCCCAACCCGCCTTATCGCGTGTACAGCAAAGCGGGCGACATCGTGAATCCCGCCAAGACATTCGTCTTCGTGGATGAACACCCGGACAGCATCAACGACGGCGCGTTTGCGGTGCAGATGGCCGAGCCCGGCAATACCGCGGCGCGCATCATTGATTTTCCCGCCAGCTATCACAACGGCGCGTGTGGCTTCTCTTTTGCCGACGGGCATTCGGAAATTCACCGCTGGCAGGGATCCAAGATCAAAGCGCCGGTGGCTTACACCGGCACCATGAGCTTGAATGTGCCCGCCGACGATTCCGCGAAGGATATTCTCTGGCTTTCGAGTGTGACTACCGTGCGCAATTAAGGCTGCGGTGATTGTATTTTCGGCGTCATACCTCAAATGAGTTATTCCGAGCCCGCCGGAGTATTGCTACGTTGTCTTCGTATTACCTTGGCAGGTTTTCAGTTCAATCAGAACCGTAACTCGCGCCGACCCTTAACGATGACCCAGCACAACCAACTCATGAAACAGAAATTGATCTTGCTCGTAGCCGCCCTGTCGTGGGCCGCGAGTTTCACCCCGAACCTTCAGGCTGCCACCAGCACGTGGAACAACGGCGCTGCGGATTTCACTTGGAGCCTCACCTCCGCCAACTGGACGCCAGGCGGCTTTTGGGTGCAGGACAATGATGCCGTTTTTGGCGCAACGGGTGTTGGTACCATCACGCTGGGCGATGATATCAGCGTGAGTAACCTGACCTTCACGGTTAGCGGTTACACGATTCAGGCCAACGGCAAGTACTCCACCAACCGGGTGGTGACCGCGAACGCCGGCACGAGCAACGCCCTTGCTTTGTCCATGTGGGGTCCGGACAGCCTGACCTTCCAAGGCCCTGGCACGACGATCCTCCTAGGTGATTCCGCAGTGAACGACGCCAATCACTACACCGGCGGCACCTACATCCGTGGCGGCACGGTCATTCTCCAGGCCGCTGGCACGACATCGTCCGGCGCGGCGGGAAGTTCGCACGCCATCGACAGTGTCGAGGCATTGGATGCTGGGGCGACCCTCGTGATCCCGGGCGCGTGGAATGGCGTGAACGGTGCGACGAGTGTCCGCGACCAAATCGCCTACTCCCCGAATTCGCGCCTGAACATGACTGGCGGAACGCTTGATCTTTATAATGACCAGAAGAATCAGCGGATCCCGGCTCCGGAAGGCAACGGTTTGATCATCAACTCCGGGCCCAACATTCAGTCCGGCGTGCAAGCTCTAATTGGCAGCACAGACAAGACCTTCTCCGGCGTTATCGCTGATGGCAACAATGGCGTGCTTGCTACGAACAACAACTTCAACAACGGTCCGGGCTACCAGATTGGTATTCTCCAACTCAATAACGGTGCTAACGGTTCCGGCGGTGTATTGACTTTGACCGGCTCGAACACGTACTCCGGTTCAACGCGAATTGATTGCGGCATTGGCGGGATTCGGCTGGCCGGGAATGGACAGCTCGGGTTCCCCTCCCCGAACGGTTTGACCGGACCTTTGCGTATTTACACCGGCTTTCTGGATTTAGGTGGTAGGAACCAGACCATCGCCCTGATGCAGGACGGCAATTCGGGCGGCCAGATATACAACAGCGCGGTCGGGACTGTTTCCACGCTGACGTTTGGTTACGGCAATGAGCTGGCCAACCGCTCCTGTTCCTATCAGTTCAAGGACAACACGGGCACGGGCGGCCGGCTCGCCTTGCGCAAAATCAATTCCGCGCCTTACGTGCACTGGACTGGTCCAACCATGAACTCATGCACGCAGACTTTGAGTGCTACGTGTTCTGCCACCTACAGCGGAGACACCTCCGTCGAGGGCGGCGCTTTGATCTTGAGTGGCCCGGGCGCAGTCAGCCCGAGCAGCGCCTACCGGATCTATCCGTCCAACGGGGGCACGTTGAAACTTAACTATGCCGGCACTGCTAACGCCCGCCAGTTGTGGATCAACGGCGTGCAGCAGCCGAATGGTGTTTATGGGGCCAGTACGCCGGGCATTGATTCCAGCAGCACAGGCACGATCACCATCACGGGTTACGCGCCGGTCACCCTGAATGCAACGACTTCGGGCGGCAACTTGAACCTGTCTTGGGATGGCGTTTACAAGCTGCAAATCAAGACCAGCATCATGGGTGCATGGAGCGATTATGCTGGCGGTGGGGAGAGCCCGGTGAGCGTTCCGCTGGACAAGACGGCCGGCAGCGTCTTCTTCCGTCTCATCAATTACTGAGTCCAACCTTGTGGCGGGCGCACTGTCGGTAAGGCGGCGGTGCGCCCGCCCATTCTCTTCCCGAAGCGGGTAGCCTTTACGTTGAGGATACCGACGCCGAAACCCGCAAGGAGCATGATGCCTCCATTTGGTGGATTCTCACTTGCGGCTGGTCTTCCCCGAACGAATTGGTTTTTACTTGGCTGCAATCGAACCGTCCGTCCAAAATCTCCGGCGCGACCCGCTAACCTTGTTGCTCAGCCATGCCTGTGATTAAGCAGAAAAAAACTTTCGCCGCCACGACCCGGCTGGATGGCTTTACCTTGATCGAACTCCTCGTGGTTATCGCCATAATCGCCATTCTGGCCGCAATGATGCTTCCGGCGCTCTCCAAGGCGAAAACAAAATCGCAGGGCATTCAATGTATGAACAACCTCCGCCAGATGATGCTGGGTTGGCGCATGTACCCGGATGATTGGAACGATCTGCTTCTCGCCTCGCTGGACGTGACGGCAGAAAAGCAGCGGGTTCGCTGGGTTACCGGCAACCTGAATTTCGATACCTCGAATGTCAGCAACTGGGATTACAATCAGGATCTCGCCAAGAGCCCGCTCATGCCGTACGTCGGCAAGTTCGGTTATGCGATCTGGAAATGCCCGGCCGACCGAGCCGTGATCCGTGACCGGAATGGAACCAAGCCGCGCGTGCGCAGCAATTCCATGAGTCAGGTATTTGATTTCGGCGGCTGGCTGCCGGGGGCGAGTTACCGGGTTTACGACAAGATGTCCACGATCGTGAATCCGGTGAAGACTTTCGTCTTTGTGGATGAGCATCCGGACAGCATCAATGACGGCGCCTTCGCCGTGCAAATGGCGCTGCCTGGAGCAACCACCGCCCGCATCATTGATTTCCCGGCGAGCTACCACAACGGCGCCTGCGGATTCTCCTTCGCCGATGGGCATTCCGAGATTCACAAGTGGCTTGGCTCCCGGATCAAAGCCAAGGTTGATTACACCGGCACCATGCCCCTGAACGTGGATGCGGGCGATTCGGTCCGGGACGTGATCTGGATGTCCGACGTGACTACGGTGAAGAATTGATCCGCAAGTCGCGGCCGGCTTCTCGACAGGAGTTCCGCTGAATTGCCGGAACTCACGGTTAAGCCGGGCATACCTCAACTGAGTTATTGGCAGGTTTCGTGTTGTCGGGAATACTGACTTAACGCACGAAATTAGACGATCGTTGCTCCATGCAAACCGTATCCTTATGCCCATGAAAACCACCAAATTCCTTCTGCCTCTGGCGACGGCTCTTGCCGCAACCGTGGTCGCGAACCTCCAGGCCCAAACGGTCCCGCTCGCCAGCACCTGGTCGAGCTATGACCCGATCGGTCTCCTAAGCATTTCCAATCAGAGCCCCAGTGGCTACACCGCCTTCATCGCCACGAATGCCACCGGTAGCGGCAACAGCCAGGTGCCGCGGGTGTTCCAGTATTTTGCCGATCGACCTTTCACCACCAACGGCGCTCGTCTGGCCGCCCAATTCGATCTCGTGGTTAACAACCCAATGGTCGTGGGCGACACGCAATTACGCTTCGGTTTCGTCAACACGAACGTGAACGAAATGATTTATGCGATGTATGACATCGGCACGCCCGGCGGCACAACGATTCGCAGCCGGATGGATCCCTCGTTTCAAAGCGGCGTCACGGTGACGACGAATGAGATCACCGGCGCGATTGGTGGTGAATTCGGCCATGTCCAAGGGATCTGGAATCACAGCCATAATTCCGGATTCAACCTCACCGGCGCGCTGGGCATCAACAGTCCCAGCTTGACTCCGAATGGTGTTGGTATTGGTGTGACCGGCAGCCTCAGCACCCGCCACCATTTCCGTTTTTCCGTTGAGCGCACGCCGACGAGCCTGTTGCAAGATTTCATCTGGGGCAACGATGCCGGTCCGGCGACGGCGAACGCTTCCGGCATGTTCGATGAATCCATCAACAGCACCAACAGCGTGCAATATTGGGACCGCATCAACGCCTTTGGCATTCACATCTTTAACAACGGAGCATTTGGCGCCGCCGGCGGCAGCTACACGATTTCCAATCTGCGGATCTACTATGGCTTCGAGGTGTCGGCCATCCGCCGTGACAACGCGACGAAGGACGTGGAAATCACTTGGGAATCGAGCCCCTACGACAGCCTCAATGGCGCAAATTATGTGGTGGAGCTGGCCACCAACCTGAATCCGCCGGTAGTGTGGTCTCCGATCGCCACCAATACTTCGATTGCTTCACAAGCCGATGGCTTCTGGACCAGCTACACCAACTCGGCCACCGCCGACGCGCAGCAGTTTTATCGCGTATCCAAGTACTATCAACCTTGAGCCGGTGCGTTTGCGCCGGGCGGATTCCTCCGGGATTCGCCCGGTTTCTGCCTTCAAACGCAAAGTCATCCTGACATGAAGCAATTGGATTCTCTGCCTCCACGCAAGCGCGGCTTTACCCTCATCGAATTGCTCGTGGTCATCGCGATTATTGCCATTCTCGCCGCGATGCTGTTGCCGGCTTTGAGTCGGGCCAAGATGCGGGCGCACCAGATACAATGCCTGGGTAATCTCAAACAACTAGGCTTGGGCATGTTGCTCTACGTGAACGATTCAAACGACATCATGCCAGGTTGGGCCTCCGGAAATTCCGGCTGGCATCAGGAGGACTGGGTGTACTGGGACCTCTCGCAAACCAACCTGCATCCCATATCGGACAGCCCGGTCGTCAAACTTTTGGGGCTAAGAGATCCCGCTCCGCTGCTCCGGTGTCCGATGGATCGAGATTTGCCCGCGCGCACGCAGTATCCGTTTAGTTACACCTTGAACAAGCAGAGCAGCGTGGCGGGTATTGCCTCGGCTTTTGATGCCGGTGGGACTTTTCAACCTTATCGCCTTGGCGCGGTGCGCAATGCTGCCACCAAAATCATGCTCGCGGAAGAACCCACCGCCGCCCGGGTGGACACGCCGCCGGGCAACGAGAAAACGGCCGACGACGGCCGGTGGGTGCCTGGCCCTGGCGGTAATAACACGCTCACCGTGCGTCATAATAAACGCGGCAATGTGAACTTCACCGATGGCCACTCCGCATTGTCGGATTGGAAATTCGCCCGGGATGGAATCAACAACAACCCTGAACTTTGACCCGGTGGCGATCGCCGCACTGGAGTCAGCTTAGTCGTCTCTGACCCTCACCCGACTCCCCGCTATTTTGCCCTATCGCCCAAGCATTTTTTCTACATGTCACATCCAGCTTTTATCCCTTCGGCAGGACCCGCACTTCGCAGGTGGACTGCTCACTTGTCGCCTTGGTCTCAAACCCCGGGCCGTTCCTGCGGCGCTTTCGCTGCGCTGATGCTTTTGGTCGGAGCACTTTCGGCAGCGTCCGCTGCCACGGTTTCCGAATACGATTTGCTACGCCGTTTGCCTTCACCGGCGTTGTCGGAAATGGTCACCAACACGGACCTCCCCGACGCGAGCGGTTTCGTCGGATTTCACAAACGTGATGGCAAATGGTACGAGGCCGGCATGCAACGCGGGGGTTGCTGGCAGTTGATTGGGGCTGTTGTTGCCGGCGATGTCGCCCGGGCCGATGCCGCATGGAAATCCATCGACACAACCTTCGCCCATCAGGTGGAGGACGGTGGCTTCCTTTCGGTCCGTAAGCCTGGCGACAAACACGACCCGACCAAACCTGAGCGCGTCGAGACCGCCTTCTTTTATCTCCAGGAACTCGGCCACGCCCTCCTCGTGATCAAGGACTCGCCGCTCGAACCGCATTTCCGTGACCGGATTACGGCGCTCAAACCGAAGATGCGTCGTGCCTGCGCGTTCATTCAGGCGGGGTACGACGGCATCATCCTCAAGGCCGGCCACACGGCGAACCGCATGTTCATCGCTGCCAAAGCATTCGGGCTGTGCGGGATCATCCTGGAGGACGAGGAGTTGAAAAAGTCCGCGCGCAAACTCGTCGCCGTGGCCATGTCCAAGCGCGATGCTGAGGGCGTCTTCATCGAACGCGGCGGGCGCGACTCCAGCTACAACGCGGTGTCGTTGTTGATGGGGCAGGTTTTGAATCTGTATTTGTGCGATGCCGAACTTGATGCCGCCTTCAAACGCGCAATGGCCTGGCAACGCACCCGTGTCCATCCCGATGGCGCGGTCGAAATCGCCGGCAACACGCGCACCGGCCTCGGCCAGGAACAAATGATGGGTCATCCCAAGGGAGTGAATTTTCGCGAAGTCGCCCTCGCTTTCGCCTATTACGGCATGACGCAACATGATGCCGAAACACTCCAGCTGGCGGAAAAGGTGATTACCAAGTCGCGCTCTATTGCCTCGAAATGAACCTGGCGCACGCTGCTGACGGAACTGTTTTCAAGGCGTTTGCCCCCCGCCTGCGTCTGCCGGACCGTCCGGCCATCGTCCTCCTGGCCTTGCTGGCCTTGGCAACGACGCTTCGCGCCGCTGCGGCTCCGGCAACCAATTCGCTCTCCGCTGCCGAAGCGGCCGCTGGCTGGCGTTTGCTTTGGGATGGCCAGACCTCGCAGGGCTGGCAGACCATCGAAGAAGGCACTTTCCCCTCCAGCCGTTGGGTGATTCAAAGCGGCGAACTCCGGGTCCGACCAGCCCCCAACGAGGACTTCGGCAACTGTCGCGATCTCGTCACCCGGGAAAAGTTTTCCAGCTTCGAGCTGGTGGTGGATTTCAAACTGACGCGTGGCGCGAACAGCGGGGTGAAGTATTTCGTCCGCTCCAATCTCGATCCCGCCACCGGCAAGATGATTCGTCCCGAGCTCACTCCGGCCATCGGCTGCGAGTATCAAATTCTCGACGACGAACGGCATCCCGACGCCAAACTCGGTCGTGACGGCAATCGCAAACTCGGCTCCCTTTACGATCTTATCCCCGCGCCTGCGAGCAAGCCGCTCAATCCGATGGGCGAATGGAACACCGCGCGCATCGTGGTGGACGGAAATCATGTTGAACACTGGCTCAACGGCGTGAAACTGCTTGCCTACGACCGGAACACGCCCGCCTTTGATGATCTCGTCGGCTGGAGCAAATTCAAGCGAGTGGCGGGATTCGGCGACTGGGTTGATGGCCACATTTTGCTTCAGGATCACGGCGGGGAGGTGAGTTTCCGCAACATCAAATTGCGCAAACTGCCCGTGCCCTGAACCTCGCCGGTGAAATCTCGCAGCCGGCCTTTTGACCGCAATGTTGGTGCGCGCGAGAGGACTTGAACCTCCAATCCTTACGGAACCAGATCCTAAGTC
>CAYWCK010000200.1:0-9450 GCA_964456685.1 uncultured Bifidobacteriaceae bacterium
CGTTGTTTGATGGTCAATCGCTCAAGGGTTGGCGGGTCACCAACTTTGGCGGGCAAGGTCAGGTTGAGTTGCGCAACGGGATGATCATTCTGCCCAAGGGCGGGCCCTTCACCGGCGTGAATTACACCAACGAAGTTCCGAAGGTGAATTACGAAGTGGCTTTCGAGGCCATGCGCGTTAGTGGCTCGGACTTCTTCTGCGGTTTCACTTTTCCGGTCAAAGATGCGCATGGCAGCCTGATCGTCGGCGGCTGGGGCGGATCGCTCGTCGGCATCTCCTGCCTGGACGGCGCGGACGCTTCCGAGAATGAAACCACCCATTACGTCACTTTTGAGACGGGCAAGTGGTATCGCATCCGGGTGCGGGTAACCGAAAACAAGATCGAGGCATGGATCGAGCAGAAGAAGGTCGCCAACGTCACGACCACGGGGCGCAAAGTGTCGCTGCGCTTTGGTGACATCGAATTATCCAAGCCTTTCGGCATTGCTTCGTGGGACACGGGCGGGGCGGTTCGCGAGGTCAAGATTCGTTCCATCTCGATACCGGATTCGCCCAAGGAGGACTGAGCCAACCGGCCCGATGGTGAAAGCTTTCCCTGTTTAGCCAATGTTCAGCGGAGCGCGGATTGCTTTTTGGAGCCGGGCAGCACGCGGCAGCGGTTTGCTGGTCTGGGCGCTTTGTCTCCTGTTCTTTGCGGGCTGCGTTGGCCCTCGTGGGGCGGGACGGGTGGACCGCAACGTAGTTTACGGCCAGGCCGGAAAGAAGAAGCTGGTCATGGACCTGTACTTTCCCGCGCACGGCACCGGACCATTTCCCGTGATCGTCAATCTCCACGGTGGCGCGTGGGCGCAGGGAACCAAGTCCATCGGCACGAGTTGGCTGGCGGCGCCGGAACTTCTTCGTCGCGGCTACGCGTTTGTTTCCATTTACTACCGGCTGGCGCCCCGCCATCGGTTTCCCGCACAAATTGAAGATGCCAAGTGCGCTGTCCGTTTCCTCCGTGCGCATGCCGCCGAATACAACCTCGATCCCGATCGCATCGTGGCGATGGGCAGCAGTGCAGGTGGTCATCTCGCGGCTTTGCTCGGAACAACGGACGCCAGCGCAGGATTCGACACGAGCGGCGGCTGGACCAACGAAACGAGCCGCGTGCAAGCCGTGGTGGACATGTTCGGCCCCGCCGATTTGGTTTACGCCATGGAACATCGCGAGCGGTTGCGCTTTCTTGCCTCCGTTGTCTTTGGTGACAAGACAGACGAAGCCAGTTTGCGGCGCTTTAGCCCGGTGGCTCATGTGTCACCCGATGATCCGCCCTTTCTGCTGATCCACGGCGAGCGGGATGGGATTGTGCCGCTGCATCAATCGCAATTGATGAAGGCCGCGCTGGACCGGGCGCACATCCCCGCCGAGTTGATCGTGGTTAAGCACGCCGGCCACTGCCTGTTCGCTGCGGGGGGGCGGCCCACGCCCTCGGAAAAGGAACTCGCCACGCGAATTGCTGACTTTGTTGATCAGGCGCTGGCGCCGGCTCCTTCAGTCCTCAGCGCCCGCCCCGCCGCCGCGGTTGATGCGAAATAGATATACTTCGCTTAAAGGTTGAAAAATCTTCAGCCTCGCCGCGAGGCCAATCTTGACATCGTCCGAGTCGCACGGGATAGTCCGGTTAATTCCACGGCAGCTTTCGCGCTGACAGTCGCATTGCGTCGCCGCGTTGACCCAGTTGCCTTTCGCTATCCAAGACATGCACACGAGGATTCATGTACCGGCTTTCCTGCCGACGCAGTGGCGAACCCGACCATGGGCGGATCTGCTAATCCGCATCATTGTCGCGACGCTCCTCGCGTTTGCCGTCGTTCCCGCGCCAGCGGCCAACCTCACTTGGACCAATAACACCGGTGGTAGTTGGAACATCGCCGCCAACTGGTCACCCAATCAAATTCCCGGTGCCGGCGACAGTGCGACGCTCAACCTCGGTGTGAACATCACCAACAACGCTGCCGTGACGGTGAGCAACCTTGTCTTCACCGCCGCAACCTTCCACGGCACCGGATCAATCACCCTCGCCAACAGTGGGTATTGGGCCGGTGGTGACTTGGCGACCGCATTGATTGTTGCGCCCGGCGCCACGCTGACTGTCTCCAACGGCGTCACGTTCGGTTTTAACAACGGCTTCCAGAACGGTGGCGGGTTGCTAACCAATAACGGCACGGTGAATTGGGCGGGCTCGACCCATTACGGTTACGGCAATGCGGTGATTCACAACGCGGGCACGTGGCAGATTCTCCAAAACGTCAACCTGCTGAACGGTGCCGGGACGAACCGATTCATTAACACTGGCATCCTTCAAAAGACCGGGGGCACATCCAGCGCGAGAATCGGGTGGACGTTCACCACCACCGGCACTGTGAATACGCCGAATGGTTCGCTGTACCTGGACAATTGGTCGGGCAACAACACGCTGCTGGGCGCCATGACTTGGTCCGAGGGAGCGCTCAACGGGTCCGTGAATGTGCTCAGCGGTGCCGTGTTAAACTGGACCGGTGGCACGGCGAAGGGAGCGATTTCATTGGATGGCACGTTAAATTGGGCCAATGCTGACCTGAACGCACCGCTGATCGTTTCCCCCAGCGGTCAGTTGACCATCTCGAATACGGTCACCTTCGGTTACAACAACGGCATCCAAAACGGCGGCGGCGCGCTCACCAACTTCGGGTCGCTCATCTGGGCCGGCGCAACCCACTATGGTTATGGCAACGCGATCGTTCACAACGCTGGCGCGTGCGCAATTGTTGCGAACATCAATCTCGTCATCGCTACCGGCACCAATGTTTTCTTCAATGCCGGGACCTTGGAGAAGTCCGGCGGCGCGAGCACCGCGACGATAAACTGGCGTTTCACCAGCACAGGCACCATCAACACGCCGGCTGCCCCGCTGGACTTGCCGAACTGGGTTGGGGTCAACACCCTCCATGGCCAGGCCCGGCTCGGTTCGGTTCGGTTGGCGAGTTCGCTGACCATCGCGGCGGACGGAATCCTGAACTGGACGGGCGGCGATTTCATGGGAGCGGTCACCGTGCAACCGGGCGGCAGCCTGACGGTGACCAACAGCACCACGTTTGGCTACAACAATGGCACGATGAACGGCGGTGGCACTCTGACCAATCAGGGCACCGTGATCTGGGCTGGCGGCACCCACTATGGTTATGGCGGCGCAGTAGTTCACAATGCCGGGCTCTGGCAGATCGTCGCGAATAACAATCTGGTCAACGCGGGGGGCTCCAACCTTTTTGTCAACACCGGCACCTTGATTAAAAATGGCGGCAGCAGCTCCGCCTCGATTGGTTGGTCCTTGAACACGCTCGGCACCGTCAATACGCCCGCTGGTTCCGGTTCCTTTTCCTTCAGTGACCTGACCGGCAACAATGTGTTTCAGGGCGCGGCGCGTCTCTCCTTTCCCACCATGAGAGCCGCGCTCACGGTTGCATCCAATGCGGTGTTGGATTGGACTGATGGGGACCTAGTCGGCGCACTCACCGTGGCCCCGGGTGGCTTCACATCCATCTCGAACAGCGTCACATTTGGATACAACAACGGCGTGCAAAATGGCGGCGGCACGCTGACAAATTTCGGCACCGTGATCTGGGCCGGCAGTACCCACTACGGTTACGGTGGCGCCATCCTGCACAACGCCGGCCTCTGGCAGTTGGTCGTAAACAACAACCTCGTTAACGCCGGCGGCACCAACCTGTTTGTCAACACAGGGACGTTGGAAAAAGTCGGCGGCGCAAGCACGACGACCATCAGCTGGCGCTTTAACACCACCGGGACGGTCAACACCAGTGTCGGCACCTTGGCGCTGAACACCTGGTTTGGCGACAGCATTCTCCACGGCGCACCGGTGTTGGATCTGGGTACGATGGGCGCCAACCTTACCATCGCCTCGAACGCCGTTTTGAACTGGACGGGCGGTGATCTGACGGGCGTGCTGACCGTGGCGGGCGGTGGCGCTCTGGCAGTCTCGAACAGTGTCAGCTTCGGTTACAATAACGGCTTGCAGAATGCCGGCGGTTTTCTGACGAACAACGGCACGGTGGTCTGGGCGGGCAGCACGCATTATGGCTATGGCAATGCGATTATTCACAACGCGGGGCTTTGGCAGTGCTTCGCCAACAATAATTTGTCCCACCAGGGCGGCACGAACCGGTTTTTCAATGCCGGCACATTGCTCAAGGTTGGTGGCGCGAGCAGCACGACGATCGGTTGGCCGGTCTTCAACACCGGCATGGTTGAGACGCGCATCGGTACGCTTACCTTTCCCAATCCCTACACGCAAACGGCGGGACAGACGTTGCTGACCGGTGGCAATTTGAACTTCTCCCAACCGTTCCATCTGCAAGGCGGCTTGCTGGGCGGCTCGAATACGATCACCGGCACAATCACCAACAGCGCGCTGGTACAACCGGGCTTCGCGGGTGCGGGTCAACTTTCGATTATCGGCGGAAGTTACGTCCAGACCGGCGCGGGCCATCTCGACATCCAACTGGGCGGCACGAATGTTGGTAGTGGCTATGACCGCCTCGCTGTCAGCGGCTCGGTGACACTCGACGGTACGCTCGATGTCACCTTGCTCGATCCGTTCGTGCCGGCGATCAGTAACTCGTTCCGCGTTTTCACGTTCACCAGCCGCGGCGGCGACTTCACCAACGTCACCGGCCTTCTCCTGACCACGAATCTGGCGTTGCAATCCAGTTACACCAGCGGCGCGCTCGACCTGCTCACCGTGACCAACGGCAGCCAGTCGGTCGCCAAACCGACCATCCTCGTTCAACCACAAAATCAAACCGTCCTGAGCAGCCAGCCCGCGGCTTTCTCCGTGACGGCCAGCGGCACGCGACCGTTCTCCTACCAGTGGCGCTTCAACGGCGCGAATCTCGGTAGCGCCACCGCCTCGACCTACAGCATCGCCAGCGTGGCTACCAATCAGGCCGGCAATTACGACGTCGTCGTCACCAATACGGGCGGCGCGGTGACGAGTTTAGTCGCCGTGCTCACGGTTGTTCCCATCGCCGACCTCATCGTCACGGATACGGTCACACCGACGAACGCGTTTGCCGGTCAACCCGTCTCGGTGTCCTGGCGCTCGCTGAATCAGGGCGCGCAGGCGGCGCTTTCCCCGTGGACGGAAAGTGTCGGCATCTCGCTCAATCCTTCCGGTACGCCGTTGATTTCGCTCGGCACTTTCGTCATTCAATCCAACCTCGCCGCCGGGCAATCCATCGTTCGCACGCAATCGGTGAATCTGCCCGGTGGACTCGACGGCCAATATTACTGGGTGTTCCGCACGGATACCGGGAATCAAGTTTTTGAGGACGCGAATGAAGCCAACAACACCACGATAACCGCCACCACCGTCCGGGTGCGCGCACCGGACTTGCAGCCGCTTGCGATTAACGCGTCCGGGATTTTGACTGCGGGAGCAACGTTGCCGGTGAGTTGGATTTCCACCAATGCCGGTTCGGCGCCCATCAGTGCCCCTTGGAGCGACCGGCTTTATCTTGCCACCGCGTCGAACAGTCTGTCTGGCGCGTTGCCGCTCGCCTTGACCAGCTTCACCAATACACCGCTCGCCGCACTCGGCCTGGCGACGAACTCGACGACGATCACGCTGCCACTTTCTGCGAGCTGGCCGCCGGGAAATTACTTTCTGCTTGTGTCCGTGGATTACGAAAGCGATGTCGCCGAGTTCGCCGAGACGAACAATCTGCGGTCGCTCCCCGTCACGCTGGCGCTGCCGCCGTTGCCTGATTTGGCCACGGTCAACATTGTCGCCCCCAGCAACGCCGCGCCGGCCCAGACAGTTTTGCTGACCTGGAACGCGACCAATCAAGGCAGTCTCTCGGTCACCAGTGCCTGGTGGGAAACTGTTTATGTAGCCACCAACGCAGCCGGGGCCGGGGCGGTGGAGGCCGCTTCTTTCTATTTCACCAACACGCTCGCGCCGGGCGACTTCATCGCCCGCACGCAAAGCGTTTCGATTCCCCTGGCCAGTCCGTTGGGAACAACCTGGTTCGCCGTTCGCGCTGACACGGCGGACGATGTTTTTGAAGCGAACGAAACCAACAACCTCGGCGTCGCCAACGGCACGACTACAATTCCGGCGGTGCTCTCGTTGCAATTGTCCGCACCGGAGATCAGCGAAGGCGCGGCGCAGCCGGTTCAGGCCACGGTCACGCGCAACGGTTCGCGCGCCAGTGCGCTCACGGTCACGATCACGAACAGCAATCCCACCGAGCTGGGCACGCCGGCGAGCGTGAACATTCCCGTGGGCCAGGCCTCGGCCGTGTTTAATCTCTACGGCTTGCCCGACGGCGTCGTGGACGGTCCGAAAGCGGTCGCCGTTGGGGTTTCCGCGCCGAGCTTTGCCTCTGCCGCCACGAACGTGACGGTGCTCGATACGAACGTTCCCTCGCTCAGGTTGTCCGTCAGCACGAATCAAGTCATCGAGGGCAATTTCCTGAACGTCACGTTGATCCGTGACGCCTCCACGAACGACGCGGTAACCGTGCTGATCACGAGTTCGGATCCCAGCCGGTTGCTCGCGCCCGGACCGGTGACAATTGATGCCGGGAAGTTCACCAACAGTTTCGCGCTCCTTTCGCCCAACGATTATCACGTTGAATTCCCAACGCTGGTTACGGTTTCCGCCACGGCCACTGGCTACAGCGGCACGAGCAGCAACTTCATCGCGCTGGACGACGACATGCCGCAATTCATCATCGATCTCGCGAGCAGCACGGTCAGCGAGGGGGGCGGACCGCAAGCGACGTTTGCGACGATCCAGCGCACGCCCATCACGCCGCAGGCCATCACGCTCGAACTCGAAAGCACCAACACCGGCGCAGCGCGCGTACCGCTATCCGTAACAATTCCCGCCAACGCCGGCGCGGTCACCTTCCCGATCGCCGCGATAAACAACGACACGGTGGACGGCGACAAGGCGACGCTGCTTCGTTCTTACGTGCTCGCCAGCGGTACTAGTTACCGGCTGGCCAACGGTCCGTCGGCGGCGCTCGCCATCACCGATGACGATGGCCCCACGCTAAAAGTCTCGCTCGCTCGCGGTCTGGTTGCGGAAGGATTGAGCCCGGCCACCACCGGTACCGTCACACGCAACAGCGGCACCAACAGCGCCCTGCTGGTGAATCTGACTTCGAGCGCAACCAACGAAGCCACCGTGCCGGCGTCAGTGACAATCCCGATTGGTGCAACCAGCGCGAACTTCAACGTGACCTCGATCAATGACGGTATTGCGGATGGGAACGTGCGGGTCACGATCACCGCCAGCGCCGCGGGTTGGTCCAGCGGCGCGGCGCAATTGGTGGTGAGCGATGTGAACAAACCCGATCTTGTGGTGAGTTCGATTTCCGTTCCCGCCAGCGCCGAGACGGAACAATTCGTCAGCATCGGCTACCAGATTCGCAACCAGGGGCTGGCAAGCATGACCTCGACGAGCATTGTGCAACGCGTGTTCCTTTCGCGCGATGCCGTGTTGGGCGACGACGAATTGCTGGGCGAATTCAATTTCACCGGGAGTGTTGCCGCCGGTTTGCAATTCAGTCAGACCTACAATCTCCCCATGCCGCGCGCGGCTGGAGATTATTGGGTGATCGTGCAGACGGATGGCACGAACGTCGTGAACGAGATTTTGGAGGATAACAACACCTTGATCGCCGCCACACCGATGCACGTGACGGCCGCCTACGACGCGACAGTGTCCACGACGCTCAATACGGCGTTGGCGGATACGCCCGTCCCGTTGATTGGTCATGCCTTCAAGCCCGGCAACGTGCCGGCACCCTTTGTCATCGCCAGCGTTCACATCAACGTGCGCGGCTCGCACCGGGTCGTGTCCGCACTCACCGATGCTGCAGGAAATTTCTCACTGAACTGGCAGCCGCTGCCCGGCGAGGCGGGCTATTACGAAATCGGCGCGGCGCATCCGGGCGCGACCAACGCCGCTGCCCAGGATTCATTCACGCTGCTTGGGATGTACGCCGAACCGGAAGCGCCGGTGGTGAGCGTGCCGGTTTCGGGCAGCGTCACGAGCATCATCGCCATTCTCAACGCGGGCGATGTGCCGCTCACCGGGCTGACCGCGCAGGTGCTTTCCAATGCACCAAATCTAAATTTCTCCTTCTCGCTGCAAACCAACCTGCTCACCGGCCTCGCCACGAACGTGCTGACCTGCGTGATCAGTGCGAACAACGCGTCGGTGCTGGAGAGCGCACCCGTTGTGCGCATCACGAGCGCGGAAGGCGCGGTGCTCGATGTGCCGTTTGCCGTCAGTGTGATCGAACTCGTGCCACGCCTGGTTGCCTTGCCGGGTGAACTCACGCAGGGCTTCAAACGCGGGGCGCAGACCATCGTTAATTTCCAGGTGGTGAATCAAGGCGGTGTGGCCAGCGGGCCGGTCACAATTTCGCTGCCGGCCATTCCGTGGCTGGGCCTGGCGTCGCTAAATCCGCTGCCCTCACTCGCGCCGGGCGAAACGAACACGGTTTCGTTGCAACTCACGCCGCCCGGCACGCTCGCGTTCGGGAATTATGGCGGCAACTTGTTGCTCGGCGCCGGCAGCGAGGTGTCGAGTGTGCCATTTACGTTCCGTTGTTTGTCGGAAGCGAAGGGCGATCTGCGCATCACGGCGGAAGATGAACTGACTTTCTACGCCGCCGGCGGCCCGCGGTTGACCAACGCCAGCGTGACCGTGCGCGATTCGCTCAGCGGCGCGTTGGTGACGAACGGTGTGACGGGCGCGGACGGGCGGTTCTTCGTGCCGCAGCTCACGGAGGGCTATTACGACATCGCGGTTACGGCCGACAAACACGATTCGGACCTCAGCACGCACCTCGTGCTGGCCGGTGTGACGAACGAGGCGCGGGCTTTCCTGCCGCGGCAGACGGTGCGTTATACATGGACCGTGGTGCCGACGGAGATTCCCGATCGCTACCAGATTCGGATCGAATCCACTTTTGAAACGGATGTGCCGCTGCCGGTGGTGACGGTTGAGCCCTCGGTGATTGACCTGGCTGGACGGGTTGGCCGACAACAGGTGGACCTCAACGTCCAAAACCACGGGCTGATCGAGGCGCGGAATTTCCAACTGGATTTCGACAAGAGCAAGTGTTGGAAGTTTTCGCCACTGGTGCGGCGGATGAGCACGGTGCCGGCGCGAGCCTCTGTGAAGATTCCGTTGGTGATCTCGCCGACCGGCTCCTGCACAAACGGTCCCGATCCCGACCCGGATCCAGATGATCCACCGGAGCCGCCAGATCCCGGTCCGGGCGGCGATGACGGCAGCGGTAACGGGAACGGTTGTGTGGCGCAGGGGCGCGCTTCCTACGAAGTCCCGTGCGAAGCGATCAAGAGCGGCAAGGTCGTACCCATCACCTT
>CAYWCK010000201.1:0-9390 GCA_964456685.1 uncultured Bifidobacteriaceae bacterium
GGATTGAATCTCGTCCGTCACGCCGCCGCTTTGCACCAGGAAAGGCACGTTGGGTCGCGGATCCTGCAGCGTCAGGCGGTCGGTCAGCCGGGCCGCAAGCAAGAGCGTGTGGCTGCCCGGCGACCAAGTGTGATGCCAGCCGGCGTAAAGAGTTGGCTCCTGTTTCTCGCGGACGTGGAAATCAACCTTCGCCGCGGCGGGATCATAATAATTTCCCACGTCGCCCGCTTCGTATTCAAGATGACCGATCTGGAAATAAGCCTCGTCGTCGGGCGTGACGCGTTGTTTGAGGGTGAGGATGAACTGCCGGTTTTCAGATTGGCCGTTCGGCTGCTGACCGTTGAGGCTTTCGTAGATCGAGTCGAAGGCATAGCTGAAGCCGTTGATCGTGCCGAAGACCGTTGCCGCCTGCCGCCAGTCGCCGCCGCTGCCATATTCCGAGAGTGAACTCAAACCCACGGGCCGCGCATCGAAGAATCGCAGGTGCTCCTGCTGCGAAAGGAGTTGGGAGAGATTTCCGACCCCGGGTGGCGCGAGCAAGTTCGCCAGGAGCAACTCGCTTTGGCGCGCCGTTTCAAGACGGAGATCGAGGCGGTTGTTGCCGGACTGCGCTTGAAAAGTGTTCGCCAGATACCAGTGGCCGGAGAAATCCGCATAGCGCTCGCTCACCGCGCGGGCGGCCGCCCGGCGACTCGCCTCCGGCAATCCAATGTCGTCGTAAAGTGCCGCAAGATTCGCGCTGCGCACGGCGCGGTCGCCGTCGAGCAACAGCCGCGAGCGGAAAGTCGCCCGCGCATCGTTTAGGTCGGCCGAGGTTTCGAGATCCCGCACGGCTTCGTTGAGCCGGTTCTCCTGCCACAGGTGCAACGCGGAATAGAGCCACGCCGTTGGGTCGTTGCCATCGAACCGTTTGGCCAGATGAAATTCTTTTTCCGCGACCGCGGCATCGCCCAATTCACTGGCGGCTTTGCCAAGATAGCTACGGAACAACCCGCGTTGCGGTTCGAACGCAACAGCCGCCTGGAAGGCGGACCGGGCTTCGGAAAAATTCCGCTCGCGCAGGAGGCACAGCCCCCGCCCCAGCCAGGCCGGGCCGAACGCCGCGTCCAGTTCCCGGGCGTGGTCAAAGGCGCTCAGGGCTGCGGGCACATCGCCTTGTTCCAACAAAACAAAGCCGCGCAGCGCTTCGGCCGAAACGAGTCGTGGGGAGAGACGGATCGCACGATTCAATCCAACCAGCGCCGCGCGGCGAGAGTCAAAAGCGAAATCAAGCTCCGCCAGCCGGGCATGGGCGAAACCGGATTGCGGCGCGAGTTTGACCGCCTCGGCGGCCGCCGCGCGCGCCGCGGGCAGGTCGGCCCGCGCCTGCAGCGCGTAGCTGCGGGCGAGGAACTCGCTGGCTGTGCCGGCCACGGGAAGGGACGGCTGCACCTCGCCCCGCACCACCGCGAGCAGTTCCGAAAGCGCGCGTTTCGCCGGCGCATCGGTTGTAACCGTGTCCAGCAATCGCTCCGCTTCATGCACGCGACCAACGGCGAGTTCCAATTGTGCCAGCAACATGGTGGCGCCGGCGCTGGTGGGCTGGAGATCAACAGGCCAGGTTGCCAAAGCCGCCAGTAAGTCGCCCTCGCGGTAGTGGAGCAGCACGGCGGAGAGAGCGCGATTTTCCGCCTCGGTCAAACGCAGGTCGTTGAGGTCGAGAACGCCCGGATAATAAAGTGCCCATTGAACCGCACTGACGGCATTCACCAGCGCGGTTTTTTGGGGCGGCTGATCCTGCGCCAAGCGTAATTCTTCCCCGCGGACAAGCTGGACCTCACCCGCCAGGGTGTTGAGCGAAACCAGACCGTCAATCAGCGCGAGATGCAGCGCTCGGCTGGATTCGTCTGTCTCGAGCAGGAATTCCGTACCGCGAATTGCCCCCGCGGCCAGCGGCGTGTCGAACTCCACATCGGCCGGCTTTTCCCGGTTGAAAAAGAACAACGAACCCGAGGGCAATCCAAACCGCTTCTTCTCGGCGTGCCGGGGCGGGAGAATCTCGAGGGTGGTGCGTTCGCTCAGGCGAACTACGCTGCGGTCGGAGAGTTGGACGGCGGCGCGACTTTTTGCATGGGTGCGCACCCGGTCGCCGGGTTGCAGTTCATTTCCAACTTTGGCGGCCTGCCAATTCGTGGAGCCGCGGGTGAATTCCACCTGACCGGCGATCTCGATCAGCCGGCTGGCGGAATTGGTGCCCGCCGGTGGAGCATTGGTGGATTGCGCGTGGGCAAAACCCGACATGGTAATCATCCACAGCAGCCCAAACAGCACCCGATGCACGCGGGCAGCATGCGACAGATGGCGGCGCGGTTGAATGATGAAAATGCTCCGCTGTCTGGCTGGAGCAACCTGTCGAATGGCCACGGCTTCCGGTTTGCCAACAGGCGCAAACGCCACCGGCAGCCGGCGGTTTCGCGGCGACAGCGGCACGGTCTTCCGGCGCCCGAAAAGGCCGGGCGTCGTTACCGATTGAAATGACCGGATGTCCATTGGTTGGTCCAAACCCTTTAGCAACACGCTTGCCAGCCGTCGTAACCGATCCTGCGCGAGTTGTAATGCCCTGATTTCATTGGCCTGATGTCAGTTGATGGCCGGAAGGGAGATTTCGTTTGAAAAAAAGATCGTTCCATTCGCGGAACAACGCCCCGCCGCTGGTCCGGTTATTCGATGCGCAGGCGGTAAAACTTCGTCCCTCCGCCCGGCACATAGACCGTGACGGGCTGCCCGTCGCCCGGGTAAAAATTCGGCCAGGTTTGCCAGGGGCCACTGACATTGGTTGCCTCCTGCACGATGTAATTCTGGCCACTGATGGTGGGAAAGCCGAGCCGTAACCAGCTCGCAAAGCGCGTCAATGTGCAAGCGGGGGCCACCAGCACCCGCAGCGGCAACGTCGCGCTGACCGAACCCAAATCATTGGTCACCGTAACGATGTAATCGGCGGAGTCGTTCATGGCCGTGCTGGGAAAATAGAGCGCCGAGGAATTCATTCCCGGAATGGAGTTCGTGTTCTTTTTCCAAGAGAAGCGCAGTGGTGGCGAGCCGCCCAAGCTGGCGGCAAGCAGCGCCGGAGTTCCCGCGGCCACCGCCACCGGCGAAGGTGACGCGAGCAAGCTGGGCGCCGCGGGCGGTTGGTTCGTGTTGAGCGAATAGTTCAGCCAGGCCGTGCCGCGCGCGCCGTTCACGCCTTCGACCACCACCACGTATTGCCGTGATTTCACCACGGCGAACTGTATGCGTGAGGCGCCGTTGGTTCCGGCGCCGTCGTTGTCGCAGGCGATCGAGATCAAATCCTGGTAGCCGGTCAAGGCGCCGTCGTACGTGTAAACCTCCATGACCGTATCGTAACTGCTGCCCGAAGTGTCCAGCGTGATGGTTCCGTTCGTCGGAGGTTGGTAGATCAGCCAGTAGGAAACACCACCGCTTACGCCACAATGCGGCGGTTCATTGGTATCAACGGTGGCGTACGTTGTGTCGAAGATCTGTGTGCCGTTGTAACCGCGCGCCAGCCCCGTGCCCCCGCCACCCATCGGCTTGATGCGGCCCGCCGGGCGCGGCGCGCCGCCGTCACTGCCGATTAAGGGCGTTTCCGGTGAATCCAGCAATTTGCCCCGCGCCAGGGAATCGGTTGCGCCGTCCGAATTGATCTGCAGTTCCGTCGGTGGCAGGTAATACGATTCGCCATCCACCCGGATGCGCAGCTTGTAGCGGCCGACATTGTTGACCTGCATGCTGGGAATGGTGAGGTTCGTGGAAGTGACGCCCAGTTCGTTGCCGTTGAAAAACCATTTCAACTGCGCGCTGCCGAGGTTGGTGAGAAAAACGGTGAGCGTGACGGCATCGCCGATCCGGGCGGCGAGGTCGGCGGGCGTGCTGAGGACCACGGGCGGTGCCGTGTCGGTCGGAACAAAACTCCAGTTAAGCTCCAGCGGCCCCTCCGCACCAAAGTAACCATCCACGGCGATCTCGTAGCGCTCACCGGCCTGCACCCCAAATTCAATCTCGCTTTCCCGCTCGAAACCCTCCGAATCGTCGGCGCCGGAAACCAGCTGCAATTTGTCCAGCGTGTTGTCGTTGGTGGAATTGAAATGATACGCCGCCAGCAACGTATCAAACCGGCTGCCTTCGGTCTCGAACTTGGCGACCCCGTTCGCTGGAGCGATCCAAGTCAGCCACAGGGAATGACCACCGGTGCGGCCGCCATGTTTGGGTTCGCCAACCTCGATCGTGGCGCCGGTGTTGTTCGCGCTGATTTTACCGTTTGCGGTATTCGTTGTCTGGCGATTGGCAAACAGATCCTGCAGCTGGGCGGCAGGCGTGGCGGCGATGCATGCAAGCCAGGCCAGTACAATAAACCAGCCGACTCGCCATCTCTGGCGAATCGCGCTGGTTGCCAACCGCAGCCTGTTGTCCATGTTCAATTACTTCCCATCAAATATCCCCCCTGACTGGTTTAACCCCGGCAGCCTGAAGCCTCGCGCCTCAGCGGCCGTTGTTTCACCATCATCCCACGAACGGTTCACAATATCCTGTCATAGCAGTCCTTTTGCCAGCGCCGTTTTCGTCAGTGAATCTTCCAGATTTCGAGCAAATTCGGCGACGCACGTGAGCTACGATGAATGACGCCGGCCTCCTGTTCCGATTCCGCGCCAGTTTGTTCCGCCACCGGAACAAAAATCCATCGTCCCCCCGCTTTTGTTCCTGAATTTCTTGCTGGCACATCAAGTGCATCAGGGAAGGCATGCGCTTCATGTTTTATTCGCACGATGGATTCGGGCTGGGTCACACGCGACGCCATCTGGCGGTGGCGTCGGCTTTGGGGGAACTGAACCCGAACGCTTCCATCCTGCTCGCAACCGGAGCGGATTACGTGGCGCGGCTCGGACTGCCCCGCCACGTGGAAGTGCTCAAGCTGCCCAGCTTACGAAAGGTGGCCAACGAAGCCTATTGTTCGCGCCATCTGCTGATTCCCGGCGATGAAATCCGCGCGTTACGGTCTGAACTCCTGCGGGCGACGGTCAAGGGCTACCACCCCGACGTGGTGCTGGTGGATAAACATCCCTTCGGCGCGAGCGGAGAATTTCGTGCCGGCCTGCAAGCGCTGCGTCGCCAGGGGGGACGCGCAGTGCTCGGCTTCCGGGACATCCTGGATGAACCGGAGCAAGTCCTGCGGGAATGGCGGCCCTTTCGCATGCAGCAACGCATCGCACACAATTTCGATCAGATTCTGGTTTACGGCGAACGCGCGGTCTTTGATCCGGTCAGCGCCTACCATTTTCCGCCGGGCATGACGGAACGCACGCGGTTTTGCGGTTACGTGCTGAACGACGAGCGCGCCGCCGTCATCCCGGATGTTGAGTCACCCTTCCCTTCGCGGTCGCATCGTACCCGGCCGGTGGTTCTGGCTTCGGCCGGCGGCGGCGAGGACGGCTTCCGGATGCTGGAAGCTTTCATGCGCTCGGCGGTCGGTGCGCCGTGGCAGGGCTGTGTCGTTTCCGGGCCGATGACCCCGGATGTGGAACTGGCCGAGCTCGAACGGCTGGCGAAGGCGTGCGGCGTGATTTTCCGCGCGTTCGTGCCGCATCTTTCCAGTTTGTTTGATTCGGCCGATGCGCTTGTCTGCATGGGCGGCTACAACACGCTCACCGAAGCCGTCGCGCACGGCATTCCCACCGTGTGCGTGCCGCGCAACGTGCCTCGCCGGGAGCAATTGATCCGCGCCGAAGCCTTCGCGCGGCTGGGGTTGTTGCAAGTCTGCCTGCCAACGGAATTGCATCCGGCCTGGCTACGACAGAAAATTGATACCGCTCTGGCGTCGCCGCGGGAGCCATTGCGCGCGCGCGCCCGCGCGCAGCTCCAGTTTGATGGCGCGCGGCTGGCGGCGAAGCATCTGTTACAAATCGGGCGGGAGGCGGTTGATCGTGACAAGGCCTCCGCGCTGGCGGCGGCCTGATCAAGCTGGGCAACCATCAAGATAACGATGTCACACTCCAAAAAAATTCAGCAAAGCTTGCCGGGCCTCTGGCGGATCACCCGCTATTTCTGGCCGCATCTCCGACAGTATCGCGGTTTGATTCTGGGCTCGCTCCTGGCGCTCTTCGCCGAGGTCGGCCTGCGGTTGCTCGAACCGTGGCCGCTCAAGTTCGTCTTCGATTACATCCTGGGGCACGGTCAGGGCGTGAAGCGGCCGCTGCCCGATTGGCTTGGGCAGCACGAGACGATCACGCTGTTAACGCTGGCCGCGGTCGCCGTGGTCCTGATCACCGGTTTGCGCGCGGTGGCGTCCTATTGGGAAACCATCGGCTTCGCCAAGCTCGGCAATCGCGCCCTCTCCAAGGTGCGCAATCAACTCTACCGGCATGTCCAATATCTCTCACTCTCCTTCCACACCCGCGCAAAAACCGGCGACCTAGTGGTGCGGTTGATTGGTGACGTGGGCATGTTGCAGGACGTGGCAGTGACCGCATTGCTGCCGATGCTCGCCAAATTCCTCGTCGTTGGCGGCATGCTCGCCTTGATGTTCACGATGCATTGGCAGCTGGGCCTGGTGGCGGTGGCGGTGTTTCCGCTGTTCTGGTTGCGCACGGTTTCCCTGGGCGCGCGCATTCGCGAAGTTGCCCAGAAGCAACGGCGACAGGAGGGGCAAATGGCCGCGTCCGTCGCAGAATCCATCAACGCCATCCGCACCGTGCAGGCGCTCTCGTTGGAGGAATCGTTCGCGGGCGCGTTTTCATCCGAAAGTGATCGCAACGCCTCCGCGGATGTGAAGGGGAAACGTCTCGCCGCCGCGTTGGAGCGCTCGGTGGACGTGCTGATCGCCATCGCCACGGCGCTCGTGCTCTGGTTCGGTGCCCGGCTCGTGATCCGTCAGGAAATCACGCCTGGCGAATTGCTCGTCTTCCTCGCCTACCTCAAGTCTGCTTATCGTCCGGTGCAGGACTTTGCCAAGTACACGGCCCGGCTTGGCAAGGCTTCCGCCGCCGGCGAACGCGTGATTGATTTGCTCGAACGCGTGCCCGATGTGCGCGATTTGCCCGGAGCCGTGAAAGCCCCCGCGTTCCGGGGCGAAGTCACTTTCGACGCGGTGGATTTTCATTACGATTCCAACCAAGAGTTGATCAAGGACGTCCAACTGACCGTTAAACCCGGCCAGCACGTCGCGTTGGTGGGGCCGTCCGGCGGGGGCAAGAGCACGTTGTTCAGCCTCATCCTCCGGCTCTACGACCCGGTGGCGGGCCGCGTGCTGATTGATGGTCACGATCTCCGCGAGTTCACCCTCGAATCCTTGCGCGCTCAGATCAGCGTCGTGCTTCAGGACAACGTTCTGTTTGCCCACAGCGTCCGCGATAACATCGCCTGCGCCGCGCCGGGAGCCTCGCTGGCGCGCGTGCAGGAAGCAGCGAAATTGGCCAATGCGCATGATTTCATCATGGCCCTGCCGCAAGGTTACGACACCGTGCTTGGCGAACGCGGCGTGACCTTGTCGCACGGCCAACGCCAGCGCATCGCCATTGCCCGCGCGGCCATCCGCCAGGCACCAATCCTCATTCTGGACGAACCGACCACCGGTCTGGACCGGCGCAACGAGCGCGCCATCATGGATGCCTTGGAAAAGCTGTACGCCACCCGCACGACTTTCCTGATCACGCACGATCCCCAGCATGCCGCCACCGCGGATTTGATCCTGTATCTCGAACACGGACGCATCGTCGAACGCGGCACGCATGATCAATTGATGCGGTTGAGCGGCCGTTATGCGGCGTTGCATCATCTCCGCCGGCTGGAGCGCGAAACCGTCCCGGATTCCGAAGTCGGATTGGTCCGGGCTCTGTCGGGCGAGGTCGCCGCCGCATGAAGATTCTTTATCTCTGCCCCGACCTCGGTATTCCGGTGCTCGGCCGCAAAGGCGCGTCCGTGCATGTTCGTGAACTGGTTGGCGCCTTCGCGCGCGCCGGCCATCGGGTCACGCTCGCCGCCCAGACGTTGCTCAAGTCGCCGGGCGAAGAGCCGGCGCGGGTCCGGGCGCGCGTCCTGCAGGTCGCACCGGAAGCGGCCGCAGCGGCCGTGGTGCGCGAGTTCAAGGACTTTAACCAACTCCTCGGTGCCGAAAGCTCGATGCCCGGCGAATTGCGGCGGATGCTCTACAACGAAGCCTTGTACCGCGAACTCAAACGCCGCTTTCTCCGGCACAAGCCCGATTTCATTTACGAACGCGCTTCGCTTTACGCCACGGCGGGCGCACGGCTGGCCGCCAAATTCAAAGTGCCGCACATCGTGGAGTTGAATGCGCCGCTGGCGGTCGAGCAGACGGAATATCGCGCCACCGGTTTCGGTGAACTCGCCGCGCGGGCGGAACGCTGGACCTTGATGCATGCGGATGCGGTGGTGGTCGTCTCCACGGAACTAGCTAGACATGTGAAATCGCTGGGTGTCAAGGCGGCGAAAATCCAGGTGATGCCGAACGGCGTGAATCCCGAGTTGTTTTGGACGCCACCCAAGACAGCGCGCCGTTCCGGGCGCGTTACGCCGCAGCCCGCAAAGCGCGCTGCAAAAGGAGCGACCCGCCTCACCTTGGGTTTTGTGGGCGGGTTGCGCCCCTGGCACGGAGTCGAGGTGTTGCCCGAGTTGTTACAGCGTTTGAGCCAGCGGCATCCCGATCTGCGAATGGTCATCGCCGGCGACGGCCAGTTGCGGGGCGAGTTGGAACGCGGCTTTCGCCAGCGCGGCCTGTCGCAGCGAGTGACCTTTACCGGCGCGTTGTTGCATGAGGAAGTGCCGTCGGTGATCCGGCGCTTCGACATCGCGCTCGCGCCGTATCCGAAGCATGACCACGATTTCTATTTCTCGCCGCTCAAACTATTTGAATACATGGCGTGCGGGGTGGCGGTGGTGGCGGCGAAGCAAGGTCAGGTGGCCGAGGTGATGCGCCATGGCCGGACCGGTCTCCTTTATCCGCCGGGAAACCTGACGGCGTTGACGGCTGCCTGTGAGCGACTGCTGGGCGATGCGCCCCTGCGCGATCGTTTGGGAACAGCGGCCGCGAAACGCGTGCTCGGCCGGTTTACCTGGGATCACAATGCGGCGCGCGTCGTGGCCCTGGCGCATAAGTTGACCGCGACGCGGAGAGGCCGGCGATGATTCCGGAACGCGTCGTTTACGTGCTGAACATCTTTCCGAAACTCTCGGAGACGTTCATTGCCGGGGAACTGGCCGAGCTTAAGCGGCGCGGCGTGAATCTGCGCATTCTGTCGTTGCTGCCGCCGCGTGAGGAATTGCGCCACGAGATTGTGACGCGCACCGGGCTCGACACGCTGGTGTGCTACGACCCGCAGAAATTCTCCGCCGTAGTGCGCG
>CAYWCK010000202.1:0-5111 GCA_964456685.1 uncultured Bifidobacteriaceae bacterium
CGCGTCGCCACCTTGGTCGGCCAGGCGGCCTCGATTGTGACCCCGATCCCGGAAAATGGCGTCGGGGAGATCGCTTACGTGCAAGGCGGCACGCGTTATACCGCACCCGCCCGCTCGGAAAAGGGCGCTGCGGTGGGCGCGGGCAAACCGGTCAAAATCACCCGCATCGTCGGCACACAATTTTACGTCGAAGCCGTTCAATGAAGTTTCAAACCACTTAACCCTCAACCAAGACAACCATGAACTTGATTCCCATTCTCGCTGCTGCCGGAGAAATTCCGTGGCTCACCGTCGTCCTCGGTGTTGGCGCGTTGCTGCTGGTGTTCTTCATCTTCGCCGGCATCTGGGCCAGCCGTTACACCAAGGTCGGCCCCAATCAGGTACTCGTCATTTCCGGCCGCAAACATCGCACGGTGGATCCAGATGGCACGACACGCGAAGTCGGCTTTCGCATCGTCAAAGGCGGCGGCGTCTTTGTGTGGCCGGTGTTCGAGAAGGTGGACATTCTTTCACTCGAACTGCTGACGATTGATGTCCAGACGCCTGAAGTTTACACAAGCAAAGGCGTCCCGGTGCGCGTGGACGGCGTGGCTCAGATCAAGGTCAAGGGCGACGATATTTCAATCGGCACGGCAGCCGAGCAGTTTCTTTCCAAAGGCAACGAGGAAATCAAGAACATCGCCATGCAGACACTCGAAGGTCACTTGCGCGCAATTCTTGGCACGATGACCGTCGAAGAGATTTACCAGAATCGCGATGCGTTTGCGCAGAAGGTGCAGGAAGTTGCCGCCGGCGACATGGCCAACATGGGTCTTGGCATCGTGAGTTTTACCATTCGCGATATCCGCGATTCGCAAGGCTACCTCGACGCACTCGGCAAACCGCGGATTGCCCAGGTTAAACGCGACGCGCAGATCGCGCAGGCGGAAGCCGACCGCGATGCGATGATCAAGTCTTCGCAAGCCACGCAAGCCGGACAGGAAGCCAAGTTTGCAGCCGATACCAAGATTGCCGAGGCCGAGCGGGACTACAAATCGAACTACGCTGGCTTCATGGCCACGGTAAACCAGAAAAAGGCTGAGGCCGATCTCGCCTACGATTTGCAGAAATACAAGACCGGGCAGCTGGTGAAAGCCGAAGAAGTCCAGGTGCAGATCATCGAGAAGCAAAAGCAGATCGAACTGCAACAACAGGAAATTATGCGCCGGCAGCGCGAACTCGAAGCCACGGTGCAACGTCCGGCAGATGCCGAACGTTACAAGGTCGAGACGCTCGCAAACGCAAAGAAGTTCCAGTTGGAAACGGAAGCGGCCGGTGCCGCCGCCGCCGCCAAGGCCCAAGGTTTCGCCAATGCCGAAGTGAATCAAGCCACGGGTCTGGCGCAGGCCGAGGCCGACAAGGCCAAGGGTCTCGCGCAAGCGGCGATCATCGAAGCCCAAGGCAAAGCCAACGCCGAGGCCACCCGGCTCAAAGCCGAAGCCTTCCAGAAGTACAACGAAGCCGCGGTCATCGAACTGCTGGTCAAAGTCATGCCGGAAATCGCCGCCAAGATTGCCGAACCGCTGAGCAAGACGGAAAAGATGGTGATCATCAATTCCGGCAGCGGACCGGGCGGTGGCGCGAGCAAGCTGACGGGCGACGTAACGCAGATCATTGCGCAACTGCCGCCCGTGCTCGAGAGTCTCACCGGGGTGAAATTCGAAAAATTACTCGAACAAGTACCCGCCATCCGAAAGGCGATGGGCAAAGGCGAAGACCCGGCGAAAGGCTGATATGGGCTGGGGACGAATGTTTTTGCTGGGCAACGTCGGGCAGCAGCTCGACATCAGCGGCCTGAATGGCGAGATCGCCAGCATGCAGAACACGCTGGCGGCCTAGGTTTATGAAGACGCAACGTTCGCTCTCCAACAAGTGGATCGCAGGGGTATGCGGTGGGCTGGCGGAACACGCCGGGTGGTCGCCGGCACGGCTGCGACTTGTCTGGGTGCTGGCCACGGTTTTCACGGCATTTGCCGGTTTGGTGGTGTATATCGCGCTGTGGTTTTTGATGCCGAAGGCAGCGCCGCCGCAACCTCAATTCGAACCGGCGCCATTGCAACCCTGGCGGCATTGAGGAACGATCGCATGCGCCTCTTCGAAGCCATCCTCGAAGCCAATAACCGCGCGGTGGCGGGCGACCCGAAGGCGGGATTGCATCCTGCCGAATTCGCCGAGGCGCTCCCAATCGCCGCCCTCACCTGCATTGATGTCCGGCTCGGGCCGCTCATCCCGGAAGTGCTCGGGATCACGGAAGCCGATTTCATCTGGCTGCGCAACGCGGGGAACATTATCACCGGGCCAACTTCCAGCACGATGCGTTCGCTGGCGCTGGCGTGCGCTGTGAAGGGCGGTAAAGAAATTGCCATCATCGGCCACACGGATTGCCAGGTGTGCAAGACGAGCACGATGCAACTGCTCGAACGGCTCAAGGCATTGGGCGTCGAGCGCCACATGCTGCCGGAGAACCTCAACGAATATTTCGGCATGTTCGGCAGCGAACGGCAGAACGTCATCAAGGCCTGCGAGATGGTGCGCCGCAGTCCGCTGATCGGGCCGAAGATTCCCGTGCACGGTCTCCTCGTGGACCTTCAAACCGGCAAGCTGGAATGGCTGGTCAACGGTTATGAGAAGTGGGCCAGCATGACTGAAAAGTGGAATGACACCATGCAGGCCGCGGGTCAGACGCTCGACAAATTGAAAGCCCTGACCGATTTTCAGATTGGCGAAATGAAATTCCCCGAAACCAGGATCGGGGAAACGGTGACGAAGGCAGAGGACTGGTTGGCGAAAAAAGTCGATTCGCTTGAAATCAAGCCGCCCGCGGCGCCCACGACGGGGACCACACCTTCGCCCGGGTTGAACGTCGCGGAGAAGGTCATTGAATTTGCCGAGAAACATTGGCCCAAAGCCGATGAATCGTTGCGGCGCAGTCCACCCGCCCTCCCAAAGATTCCAGTGCCACCGCCAATTCGCGTGCGCCCCGGTCAGTCCCGCAAGAAGGATTGAGAACCCGGCATGAATAATCCAATTACTCCTCCTCCCACGAAAGGCCGCGGTTGCTTTTTCTATGGCTGCCTTACCGGCGTGGTGGCGATGCTGCTGCTCCTGTTGCTGGCGTTCTTCACCGCCCGGTATTTCCAAAAGAAGTTAAGCGACTACACGGACACACAACCGGTCGCGCTGCCCCGAGTGGAAATGCCCGATGGGGAATTCAAGGAACTCCAGGCCCGGGTGAAGGCATTCGGACAGGCGCTGGACCAGGGCAAACCAGCCGAACCATTGGTGCTGACCGAACGCGAAATCAACGCGTTGATGGGGAATTCGGACGCGCACAAACAATTGGCGGATCACGTCCATGTCACGTTGGAAGGCAACGAGGTTAAAGGCCAGATCAGCCTTCCGCTCTCCCGGCTGGGCTGGATTGGCAAAGGGCGTTATCTCAACGGAGAGGCTAGCTTCAATGTCTCGCTTGAGAACGGCGTACTCATCGTCACTACCCGCGAAGTGCGGGTAAAAGGCAAACCGCTGCCGGAAGCATTCATGAGCAAGTTACGCCAGGAGAATCTCGCCAAGGAAGCCTACAAGGACCCGAAGAACGCGGAAGCCTTGCGCAAACTCGAACAACTGAAGATCGAGGATGGGAAAGTGATCCTCAAAGCCCGGGCGGCGCGCTAGCGGACACAATTTTCTCAATCGTGCGGATTCCCAAACGCCCACTGCCCGAACTTGTCTGTCCACCCCGCAAGGTCACGTCCGCATCCGTCTGACAAATTGCCGCGCACCGCGATAAAGGTTGCAGAAATGCGAACGACCAAACACCGACGCGGTGGCGACAAACCTGTTATCGCGGCTCGCCCGCTCGACAATGGCGAGAAATATTCTGCTTTTACCGCCGGGCCAAATAATTTTCTTCGCCACCGAAATCGTGGAATGTGATTTGCGATTGCAGCCCCACGTATAGTCCGGAAGCCTGTCAGTGACGCACGCGCTGTCGGCGGAAAGCGCTTCCACAAATCAAGTGGTACCGGCGAAACAACCAAAGGGGAAATCATGACCAAACGTCGCATTCTGGTGGTGGATGATGAATTTCATATCACGGAAATCTTGAAACTGCTCTTGCAGCGTGCCGGCGAGTTCACCGTCAAAACCATCAACAAAAGCACCAACGCGCTCGACGTCGTCCGCACGTTCAAGCCACATCTGGTAGTCATGGATTTGATGATGCCCGGAGTCACCGGCGACCATCTGGTCAGCGAAATGCGGCGGGACACGCAATTGCAGGACGTCCGGGTGCTGATGTTCACCTCCGCGGCGACGCAGGACGATGTCCTCGCACGCGGTGGACAGATTGGCGGCGTGCCGTTCCTTCCGAAACCCTCTCCGCCGCAAACCATTCTCGCGAAAATTCAAAATACCCTGCGGAGTTAGTCCTTCCGCCAACGCTCAGGTTCAGACAACAAAAGCTTTTGATTTTGCCATGGCGCCGGCTACGCTGCGCCCGCTATGGCAGCATCCCACAAATACAAATTTTGTTTCGGTCCGTGGAATCTGAGTGAAGGTCAGGATCCCTACGGCCCCACCACCCGACCCGCGCAAACCTTCGACTGGAAACTCGCGCAGCTGAAGAAACTCGGCTTCGACGCGATGATGTTCCACGACGACGACGCGGTGCCGGACATCGACAACAAGTCCGATGCGCAAATCCGCAAGGAAACCCGCGAACTCAGCAAGAAACTAAATGACGCCGGCGTCGCCGCGGAAATGGCGGCCCCGCGGCTGTGGTTTGATCCCCGCACCATTGACGGCGGCTACACCAGCAACGATCCCAAGTGCCGCAAATACGCCATCGAACGCTCGCTGCGCTGCATCGACGTGGCGCGGCAGCTCGGCTCGGACCTGGTGGTGCTCTGGCTGGCGCGCGAGGGCAGTTACATCCGCGAAGCCAAGAACGCCCGTCGTTGCATGGATTACCTGGTCACGGCGCTCGACAAAATGTTGGCCTACGACAAGGGAATTCGTCTCTCCATCGAACCCAAACCCAATGAGCCTATGGATCATGCCTATGTTCCGAC
>CAYWCK010000202.1:5121-9349 GCA_964456685.1 uncultured Bifidobacteriaceae bacterium
CATCGGACATGCGCTCGCCATCGCACAACTCACGCGCGATCCGAAGCGGGTGGGTTGCCTGATTGAAAGCGCCCACGCCATTCTCGCCGGACTCGATCCGGCCGACGAAATTGACTTCGCCTGCTCGTTCGGAAAACTCTGGTCGCTCCACTTGAATGACCAAAACGGATTGAAATTCGATCAAGACAAACCATTTGGCAGCGCCAACCTGCGCGTCGCGTTCAATCAAGTTCGCGCGCTCGAACGCAACGGCTACGGCAAGCGTGGCGAGTATGTTTGTTTCGATGTGCATCCCTTCCGCACCACAAAAGTCGAGCACTGGCTCGCTCACTTGGATAACAGCCGGCGCACGTTCCTGAAGTTGGTGAAGAAGGCGCGGACCTATCCGGAGAAGCAGGCGCAAGCGTTGATCGCTGATCGAAACTATGCAGCCCTCGACCAATTGGTGATCGAGCATCTGTTGGGCAAGTAACTGATTCTAAGAGTTGTCACGCGAGCGGCGGCCTCCGGCCGCCGCTATGCTTTTCCAAGCAGCGGATACGCCGTAACCCTCCCCTTGCCTTTGATCCGCAAGGGACGACTCGCTCCGAAGCGAAATTTTCCTTTGAGCAACTTGTGGGTCACCGAAGAAACCAGAATCCCACCGACCGGTGCATGCGATTCCAACCGGCTGGCTAGATTCACCGTGTCACCCCAGAGATCGTAAGCGAACTTTTCCGGCCAATCACACCAGCGACGACCGGCGCTGCAAGGTGGAAATCGAAGTTCCATCGTCATCGCCGGAGGTGCCAAGCGCCGCCCAAGCCAGGCCAACACGCAGGACCAGCCTCACAACCCCAGCGAATGCTCGCGTGTTTGGACTCCCCACCAGTCCGAACCGGGGAGAAGCCGAACTACGAAGTGCTTACGAGAGCAGAACGCCTTCAACGACATAGGCGTTTGAAGCGTAGATGGAGCCTGGCGGAATTGCGGGCAATATCAAGCCGCCGTTTCCGGACTGGTCTCACAACTTTTTTACAATCCTTTTACCAGCGCTTGGCACACGAAGCGGTCCAGTCTGGGAAAATCACCCCATGAAGAAATCGCTCGCCCTCGCCTGCTGCCTCGCCGCCGTGAAACTGCTCCCTGCGGCCAGCCCGCCGCGCGACCTTGTGGTTCACGAGTGGGGCACGTTTACCTCGGTGCAAGGCGGCGATGGCAAACTAATTTCGTGGCAGGCGCAACAGATCGGCGATTTACCCAAGTTCGTTTACGACTGGATTCGGCCGGGGCGCAACCGGATGACGCCGACGATCCTCACGTTTGGCAAAGGCGGCCTCGCCGGCCTGCAACGCATGGAAACCCCGGTCATCTATTTCTATTCGGACCAGGAATTCGATGCGGACGTGATGGTGAAATTCCCCAACGGCCACATCACCGAATGGTTTCCGCAGGCGGATGCGCTGGGGGAACCTGGACCGTTGGCGCGTGTCACCCTGCCGCTCACCCAGAAGCCTACCGGCGGTAATTTGATCCGTTGGCAAAATGTCCGGGTGTTGCCAGCGAAAGAGCACGCCCAGCTAGCCGCGCTGCTTCCGACCAGCACCAATGGGACACACTACTTTGCCGCACGCGAAACTGCTTCCGCCTTCGTCCGCGCAACCGACAGCTCATCCACCAACCTGCCGGTGCAATACGAGAAATTCCTGTTTTACCGCGGCACCGGCGACTTCGGAACGCCGCTGACCGTCACGGTCACAGAGGGCGGCAGCGTCACTGTCTCAAACACCGGCCGCTCGCCGCTGGCCAGCCTGTTTCTGCTTCAGGTCGAAAACGGCGCGGCGCGTTGGACCAAGTTACCGCCCCTCGCATCACAAACCCAACGTGTCGCCGCCACGCTCGAAATGGCCAGCGCCGGTGAGTTGCAATCCGTCCCAAAAGTGCAGGCCGAACTGGGCGCAGCGATGGCGCGGGAATTGACACGCGCCGGCTTGTTTCCGGCCGAAGCACGCGCAATGGTGAAGACTTGGGATCACGCATGGTTCACCGAGGAAGGCGTGCGGGTGCTTTATCTTCTGCCGCGCCCTTGGACGGATGAAATCCTCCCGCTTACTCTGAACCCAAAGCCGCGCGAACTGGTCCGGGTGATGGTGGGTCGCGCGGAAATCATTCCACCCGCAACGGTGAAGGAACTCGCGCCGGTAATCGCCCGCTCAAATTCGGGTGATGCCGCGGCGCGTGAGCAAATTACCGCCTTCGTTCACAAGTATGGCCGCTTTGCCGGTCCGGCGTTACAGCTGGCCGCGAAAATTCCGACCGCACCGCCGGCGAACAAACCCGTCGCCTCGCGCCTGTTCGAGTGATAGTGTGTCGCCGCCCGAACTGGAGGGAGCTGTGCTGGTGGCCGGTCAAGTTGCGGAGATGCGCTGATGAAAAAAGTGCCGTTACTGTTCGTGCTTGCCGTGTTGGTGCCGAGCGTGGTGCTCGCGCTCCTCGCCGCGCGCACGCTGCGCGACCAGCAGTTCGTCGTCGAACGCCAGCAATCCCTCCTCTACCAAACAGTCACCGACGCGCTGGCGAAGGAGATCAATGACTACCTCGCCGACCAACAGCGCCAATTCAACGAACTCGTCGAGAGTCTCGTGACCAATCCCCAGCCGCGCGCCGCCGCTGCCACGTTCGACAATCAGTTACGCGCCGCCTGGCCAATTGCCGAGGTCGGCTTCTGCGTCACACTAAATGGCAGTTTGCTATGCCCCTCGCCCGTTGCCCGCCCTGAGACCCGCACGTTCTGCCTCGACAATGGCGGCTTCCTCGCGAATCGCGAGAGCGTGGAGGTTTACTGGAACGATTACTCAGGCAAGGGCGGAAATTTACTGACCCAGCGAAACGGAAATCAGCAGGCCGAAGTCGCCGAGCAGGTTCCGGTTTTCAATAATACCAGCAATAGCAATGCGCAACCGCAGGCCCTTAATAACTACGTCACCAACCTCAAAACCCAGTCGCGCAAAATCAACCCGGCCCAGCAAGGGCAACAGCTCTTCGCGCCCAATGAAGCGGTCGCCGATCTAAATCAATCTCGCGTTGTATCCACCGAAGCCGGCGTCGGCCAGCTCATCGGCGAGGCGGCGGACGGTATGATGGCGCGGTTCGTGCAGAACAAACTGCGGTTGATGTTCTGGCACCGACTTACGCGCGATCCGCAACTGGTCTTCGGCGCGCAACTCGATCTTGGCGCCATCAAGACTGCGATTGAACTAATCATGAAAGGGAAAACGAAGTCCCCTTACGTCTCGCGGCGGTCCTCTAACTTAAACACCATCGTTAATGATCGCGCGTTCACGGAGAATCCCGCAGCTATTTTACCGGAGGATCTCTGCGTCATGATCCTCGATGACAACGCAAATCCGGTGGATATTTCGGATTCTGTAATCAAGATGGCGTCCCCTCTAGCCGACCCCCCCGGCAACAAATTGGCCGAATCGTTTTCCGCTCACATTCGTAGAGTCTACAAAATGGAATTGAAACGTCCCTTCGTCGCCACCGAGATCGGCGAAGCGCTGCCGCACTGGGAAGTAGCGGCTTACTTGAAGAATCCCGACGCGCTCAAAAACGCCGCCTTCACCATCCGCATCTCGCTCGGCCTGCTGATTGCGCTCCTGCTCATCGCCATGATTGTTGGGAGTTTCCTGATCGTGAACGACCTCAACCGCCAGATGACGCTCGCGCGGCAGAAGACTGATTTCGTCAGCAACGTCTCGCACGAACTCAAGACGCCGCTGACTTCCATTCGCATGTTCTCCGAACTCCTGGCCGAGGGCCGGGTGAGCGACGCGGCCAAGCAACGCAATTACCTGCATATCATCTCCGCCGAAGCCGCACGCCTCACCCGGCTCATCAACAACGTGCTCGACTTCGCCCGGTTTGAACGCGGGGAGAAGAAATACAACTTTCAGGAGTGCGATCTCGTCAGTGTGGTCCGGGAAACGGCGGAAAGTTATCGGCCGCACCTGGAGAACCACGGTTTCACCCTCGCCTGCCGCCTGGGCGACACCATGCTCCCGGTCCGCGGCGACGCGGATGCGCTGGCCCAGATTCTGGTGAACCTCCTGTCGAACGCAGAAAAATATTCGGGCGACGCGAAGCAAATCGAGATCGAAGCCTGCCGGCATGAAACGCCCCTGCCCTACGCGGAAGTGCGCGTGCTGGATCGCGGGCTGGGCGTGCCGGCTGGCAGCGAGGAAAAGAT
>CAYWCK010000203.1:0-9320 GCA_964456685.1 uncultured Bifidobacteriaceae bacterium
GCGGCATTCTGTTCAAGAACGACTTCGTCATCTTCGACGAGGCGCACACGATGGAGAACGTCGCGTCGCGGCACATCGGCTTGAGCGTTTCGAGCGGACAGGTGCGTTGGGCGCTGAACCGGCTGTGGAATCCGCGCACCGAAAAAGGTTTGCTCGCGACGTTGCGCCAGGGCAACGCGGTGAAGCTTGTGGCGCAATTGCTGGAGGAGTCGGACAAGTTTTTTGAATCGGTCGAGGGCGCGTGCGAGGAGCTGGCGAGCGAAGTGCGGAAGAATTCCTTCGGCGGCGGCGAACGCAAACGCGCATGGTCCGAGCTGCGCATCCGACGTGCGGAAATTGTGCAGGACAACATCACGCTCCCGATTCAACGACTCCGCGAAGCCGTTAGCGAACTCGTAAAAGTCAGCGAAGACAAGGACATGGGGCAGGAGCTGATCGAATGCAATCGCCGGCTCGGCGAATTGAAAATCGAGGTGGCGGAATTTCTCAGCCAGGGCGCGCCGGAGCACGTGTATTGGGTCGAGCGCGCCGGCAAAGCACAGCGCAGTCTCGCGCTGAACGCCGCGCCGATCGATGTCGCCGAGTATTTGCGCCGGCGGCTGTTCGAGAGCGACACGAGCATCGTCATGACGAGCGCGACGCTGGCCACCGTAGGACAGGCGTCGCGCCTGTCTCTATCTTCAAAATCAGAGTTAAAGAAGTTTGAGACAGGCGCGACGCCTGTCCTACGCTCAAGGAAACCAGCATCGCCCGTTGTTCCGCCTTTACCGTTCATCCCTTTCGATCCCAAAGCCCCAGTGGCGAAAACCGGGCGGCACTTGCCGCATTGGACCCAGGCAGGTTGCACCTACTTCGTCACGTTTCGCCTGGCGGATTCCATTCCGAAAGTGAAGCTGCTCCAATGGGAAGTTGAATTGCACTCGTGGTTGGCAGAGCACCCAGAACCCCGCACGCCTGAGGAAGACAAACAATTCAATGAACTCTTTGCTGAGCGATTTCATCGCTGGCTGGACGAGGGACACGGGGAATGCTGGCTACAGCAGCCCGAACATTCCCTCGCGATTGAAGAGGCCTTGCGGTACTTTGACGGCCAACGCTACTGGCTTGGGAATTTCGTCGTGATGCCCAACCATGTTCACGTCGTAGTCCGACCCATTGGAGACAATTCTCTCTCGGAAATCCTGCATTCCTGGAAATCGTTCACGGCGAAGAAAATAAACGCCATCATCGGGCGGACGGGCACAGTTTGGCAGGACGAATCATTCGACAACATCGTGCGCGATGTGACGGCGCTGGAAAAATTCTCCTCATATATTGTGGCGAACCCAGAATCGGCGCGGCTGCAGCCCGGGCAATTTCGAATGGGGCATGGCAGCAGTGTTGGAGGAGCTTCGAGCGTGTCTCAGCCTTCCCAGGAGGAACCGAAGAAAATGGAGACAGGCGCGACGCCTGTCCTACGTCGGAACGCGCTCGCCTACTTCGCCAAGCGCGTCGGTTGTGAATCAGCCACGCAACTCCAAGTCGGCACGCCGTTTGATTACCAAATGCAAATGACGCTCCACGTCGTGAGCAAGATGCCCGACCCGCGCGACCACGGTTACGCCGAGCAGTTGGAAAAGTGGATCGAACATTTCGTCCGCCAAACGCACGGCAAGGCGTTCGTGCTTTTCACCAACTTCAAACTGATGCAGGAGCTCGGCGAGCGGATGCAGCCGTTCTTCGACGAACTTGGGATCGCGCTGTTCGTGCAAGGCACGGGCACGCCGCGCTCGACGATGCTGGAGAAGTTCAAGGAAGACGTGGACTCGGTGCTCTTCGGCACGGACAGCTTCTGGCAGGGCGTGGACGTGCCGGGCGAAGCGCTGAGCAATGTGATCATCACCCGGCTTCCGTTCGCCGTGCCGGATCATCCGTTGATCGAAGCACGCATCGAAGCGATCGAAGCGCGCGGCGGAAATTCCTTCAGCGAGTTCTCGTTGCCGGAAGCGATCCTGAAATTTCGCCAGGGCGTCGGCCGTTTGATTCGCACGAAGACGGACACCGGCATCGTGGTGGTGCTGGACAACCGGATTCTCGGCAAAAAGTACGGCCAGGCGTTCATTGACGCACTGCCGAAGTGTCCGGTGGAAGTTGTTTGAGGCGGAGGCTCGCTATTCCGGGCGGTTCAACGGCGTGCGCTCGACGTCGGAAGTGTACTCCCACTGGTCGAAATAAAAATTCTTCCCGTCCACCTCCACCTCGCCGCGCTGGAAATCTGCCGGCTCGGAGCGGAGTGATTGTTTTGGCGGGAACAGTTCGCGCCCCCAATCCAGATTCACGATGAGCCGGTAACTGTCCTGATGGCCGCAGTAAAAATCAGCGATGCGCGGATCGCTGGATTTCTGGACGCCGTAGGAAGCGTCGGCGGGCAACCAGCCCCAGGGCGCGATGTAAATCTCTGCCCAATCGTGCATGCTCCAGTTGTCCAGCTTGGTTTCGTAACCGCTCTGCCAGCGCGCGGGAACCCCAGCGATGCGGCACATGGTGACGAAAACGGAATTCTGCACACCGCAATCCCCACGGCGGGCCGTGAAGCCTTTCACGGCGAACGACGGGATGATGCAATATTCGTCCTCCGCGTTCCACGGCACGTGCTCGCTGACCCAGTGGAAAATTTTCCGCGCCTTGACGAGCGGATTGGTTTCCTTGCCGACGATCGTGGCGACTTGTTTCCGGATTTCCGGAGTGAAGGCTAGATGCGGCAGGCGCTCCTCGAGGCAAGCGCCGTTCCAATCCGCCGGCAACGGTTGCACTTTGGCGTCGTCCAGCTTGGGGTAATACGCGAACGAGGTGTACTCGAAAGTGATCTTGAACTCGATGGGTTTGGCGGGATCAGTGACCTTCTGCTCGAAATAAATGGTTCGCTGCGGACTGCCGCCAACCGGATTGCCTTCCACGGCGCTGGGGGAAATCAGTTTCGGCTCGGGCGAGGCGCTGATGAGCCGCACGTCGCGCTGCTGGCGATATTCCTGCGGATACGGCAACCACACCCGCACGGTCGAGCCGGCGTTGACGCCCGGTGAGTTTGCCGGAATCGTGAGCGAGTGCGTGAACTTGTGATGCATCGGCTGCACCTCGTCTTTGCCGGTGCGCTCGGCTTCCTCAACCACCGCCCGCAAATGATCGGTCAGCTTCCATTTCGGCTCGGCGGGCGCTTTGCCGGCCTTGGCGCGGCGTTGCTGGGCCTCCTTGCTGAAGAGAAAAATGTTCTGCGGCTCGCGACGAAAATAAAACTTCGTGCCGTCGATCATCCGAAAGCGCGCCTGGCTCGCCTTGGCCCAACGCTCGACTTCGCTCGCCGACGCATCGGCAATCGTCTTCCGCACTTTGGCCAGGAGCGCTTCCGCAGTCAGCGAGTATTCGTAACGAATGCGGCGAATGATGTCCGCCGTCTCGCTGCGGGCGCGCAGCGCATCGGCCGAGCCAGATTTCGAATTCTCCGCGAGCAGATCTTCCGCCGCCTTGAACTGGCCTGCCTCCACGAGCCGCAGCGCCTGTTTGACGATGGGGTCCGGCGAAGTAAAGGCAAGCGAAGCCGCGGGCGGTTCTTTGGCTGCGGCCACGGGCTGGACGTTGAGCAAGATCATGGCAAATCCAAACAGCGCGAAAAGCAGTGTTCTCATTTGGTTTTGAAATTTGACGGTCGAACTTCCACCGGACTCACTGTTGTTCGCCGGGAGTATGCTCCGCGTGGCGTTGCCGGCGCAAGCAGATCGGTCCGACAGAGATTGCGCTTGCAGTCGTCGAATTTAGAAATAAGTTCTTCGCGAGATCAGAAGTCGGGCGTTGGACGGTTAGTAAACCGTGTGTCGTTCGACGCTCGGCTTCCGCTCTCAAAAGTTCGCCAGCCATCAAGGTTTCAGCACAATCTTCCCCGTCAGCGCGCCGGACTTTTGAATGGTGCTTTCTTCCTGCAGCCGATGCGCCGCGGCGGTCTCGGAAAGCGGCAGTACGCGATCGATTTGCGCTCGAAGCTTGCCTTCGCTCATCCAGCGATTGATGTCCGCGGCAGCGGCCTGCTGCTCGGCTGCGGACGAGTTGAACATGGCGAAGCCGAACAGCGAACAATCTTTCGTGTAGAACGCGCCGACTGGGAATGCCGGTTTCGCCTCGCGTCCGGCCATCACCACCATCCGCCCGCGCATGGCAAGCAACGGAATCGCGCGCTCGAAGTCCGGCTCGCGGAGCGTTTCCCACCAAACATTCACGCCATTTGGCGCAAAGCTCTTGATCGCAGCGACCACGTCCTGCGTTTTGTAATTCACGGCGAGATCCGCGCCGAGTTTTCGGCACAGGGCCACCTTGTCATCTGAGCCGGCTGTCGTGATGACCTGGGCGCCAATCGCTTTGGCCATCTGCACGACACACGAGCCGACGCCACCCGTCCCACCGTTTACGAAAACGATTTCCCCCGCCTTCAATTTTGCGTCCCTAAACAATCCCAGATGTGCGGTCAGCCCGACCAGGGAGACAGCTACAACATCTTCGTCGCGCACATTCGCAGGGGTGGCGTGCAGCCAACATTCATCCACGGCGGCAAATTCAGAAAAAGTTCCCTGTCGCCCGGCGAATCCTTGATTGGTGGCCCAGACGCGGTCGCCGACTTTGAATCGTTTCACTTGATCGCCAACTGCGACGATTGTCCCAGCGAGATCGCGACCGAGGATGAAGGGAAAATTGATCTTGGCCGGCACCAAACCGCCGCGAACGTAGGTGTCAATCGGGTTAACATCGACCGCACCAACTTTGATCAGACATTCGGTGGGAGCGGTTTTGGGCTCAGGCAGATCTCCGAAAACGATGACGTCGGGCGGACCGGTGCGGGTGATGTAGGCGGCTTTCATGCGAGTAATTCCGCCCGCAGGCTAGTCACGCTCGACGCGGTCGGGAAGTTCGTTTTGGTCGTTGGTGTTCATGGCTACCAATCTCCCCCGCACCGCCACCAGAAAATCTGCCGCGGCTGCCGGGGAAGGAATGTAGAAAGCACTCCGGCCTCCGCCGCTGCACGCGAGGGAGGCCGGAAATCGTTTGCCGATGGCGGGGAACTATTTCTTTTCCGTCTTGGCCTTTTCTGCCGCTTCCTTCTGCAATCGTTCCACATCCTCGGCCTTGATGGTTTCGATCTTGGCGCCCTTCTTCATCTCTTCAGCCGACGGCACTTTGATGATGTCGCTCGTCAGCGGCTGGGGCACTGCCGCCGGCGGCGGAGGCGGCGCGGGTTTGAAGGAAACCAGTTCGATGTCAAAAATGAGGGCGGCATTGGGCGCGATTTTCGGCGGAAAACCGCGCTCCCCGTAAGCAAGCTCGGACGGAATGAATAATTGCCACTTGGCGCCGGGCTTCATGCGCGTGAGGGCTTCAGTCCATCCCTTGATGACTTGATTGGCGGGGCGGGTGAAGGGTTGCCCAGGCTTGCTGGCGTCGAATTCGGTTCCGTCGATCAAAGTGCCGCGATAATTCGCCTCCACGACATCTTCCGGTTTGGGGGATTCGCCCTTGCCCTCGGTAATGACCTTGTACTGCAGGCCGTTCGGCAGCGTGATGATGCCCGGCTTGGTCTTGTTCGCCGCCAGAAAAGCTTCGCCTTCTGATTTGTTCTTTTCCCCGGCGAGGCGCTGCTTTTCCATCATTTTGGCGCGCACCTCCGAGGAGAGCTTGGTCAATGTCTCCCGCATTTCGGCGTCGGTCAGCACCGAAGCGCCGGCCTTGGTTTCTTTGAAACCGCGGAGCATTTGCTCGTAATCCACTTCGACATCGCCCTGCTTCAATTGCGTTCCCCAGCTCATACCCAAGGCATAGCTGTATCTCTCGAGGTCGCTCTTGAACTTGTTGGTGTCCTCAGCCAGGGCGGTGCAGGCGGTCAGCCCTAGGGACAATAAAGCAATTCGCACGATCTTGGTATTCATGGCGCGGAACTATTCAAAATCTCCCGGTTTAATTCAATGTCATTCTGTTGAACACAGCCTGAGACCACCCGCCGCCCAAAATGTTCGCTTTCAACCCTGAACAAATCACGCTACAATGAGTCAAAAGCTCAGCTTAAAATGAAGTTGTTGCCTATCTTTACCCGCGCCGCACTGCGCATTGCGACGGCCGTCGCCTTGTGGGTTGCCACCGTCTCCAGCCTGCTGGGCTTTGAAACCAGCCGGCATCTCGTCGAACCCGGCCTGAACGATGGCAAAATTGCCTACGTCACGGCGATGATGCTCTGGCAAAACCATTATTCTCACCATCCGCTCGATAACGAGTTCTCCGCGAAGTTTTTCAACGGCTACCTCGATTCGCTGGACCCGCAACATCTCCATTTCACGCAGGCCGACCTCACCGAGTTCGATTATTACCGGGAGAAACTCGATGACCTGACCAGCAAGCGGACCGGCGATGCCACCCCGGCCTTTGACATCTTCAATCGCTTCTTTGAACGCCTGCAGCAACGCGTGGCATACGTCGAAGAACTGCTCAAGGCCGGACAATTTGAGTTCAAGGACGACGAACGCATGCAGGTCAATCGCAAGGATGCGCCCTATCCCAAGGACTTGACCGAAGCAAAGCAGCTTTGGAAGCAGCGCCTGCGTCATGAATATCTCCAGGAGAAACTGGGCCGGCATGCAGCGAAGAAAGCGGATGAGAAATCCACCGACAAGCAACCGGCGGCCACCGAATCTAAAGCGCCCAAGAAGACCGAGGCCGAGGAAATTACGGAAGCACTGACGAAGCGTTATGCCCGCAATCTGCGTTTGTTCAAGGAATGGGACAACAACGACGTAATGCAGGTTTATCTTACCGCCCTGGCACACGTCTATGATCCGCATTCCGACTATTTCAACCCAGCCCAGGCGGACAATTTCGCCATCGGGATGAACAATGCCTTGATTGGCATCGGCGCCGTGTTGACCACCGACCTCGATGGTTATTGCAAGATTCAGGAACTCAAGCCCGGACCGGCGATGAATTCCAAGAAAATCAAGGCCGGCGACCGCATCGTGGCCGTGGCACAGAGCAATGCGCCACCTGTGGATGCGATTGACATGGCGCTCAACAAGGTGGTCCAGATGATTCGCGGCCCGAAAGGCACGGAAGTGCGCCTCACCGTTCAGCCGGCGAACAAAGACGCCGCCGACCGCTATGTGCTGAGCCTCATTCGGGAAGAAATCAAACTCGAAGATCAGGCAGCCAAAGCCAAGGTCATTGATTTACCGAACGAAAAAGGCGCCCCGTTGCGATTGGGCGTGATTGACCTCCCTTCATTCTACGCGCCCATCCATTTTGGCGACAGCCAGCCGACGGTGGGGGCATCGGATGCCGCCAATTATGGCCGGTTTACCTCGCGCGATGTGGCCGCGTTTCTCAAGAAATTTGAGCGCGAGAAAGTCAGTGGCGTCATTCTCGATCTGCGCCGCAATGGCGGAGGTTCGCTCGAAGAAGCGGTGCGCCTGACGGGATTATTCATCAAGGATGGCCCGGTGGTGCAGGTGAAGAGTTCGGATGACAGCCTGTTTGTGGACGAGGATGAAGATCCCAGCGTGACTTACAGCGGTCCGTTGATCGTGTTGACGAGTCGCTTCAGCGCCTCCGCGTCCGAGATCGTGGCCGGCGCGCTGCAAGATTATGGCCGGGCGTTGATCGTGGGCGATCAGACCACGCACGGCAAAGGCACGGTGCAGCGCGTGTTGGGTCTGGCGAGCCCCATGCGGATCACCAATCCCACGAATAATCCCGGTCAACTCAAGATCACGATGAGCATGTTCTACCGCGCCAGCGGCGCCTCGACGCAATTGCGCGGGGTGTTGCCGGACATCGTCCTGCCATCCATCTTCAATCATTCGACGGAAATCGGCGAAGCCGCCCTCGACAACGCGCTGCACGCGGCGCCAATCCAGAGCGCCAAGTTCACCAAACTGGATCTGGTTGCGCCTTATCTCGGGGAACTGTTGCGCCACTCCACCCAACGGATCGCCACCAACCAGGACTTTGTTTACGTCCGGGAAGACATCGAGCAATTCCGGAAAGCGCAGGCGGACAAGACCGTTTCTCTGAACGAAGCCAGCCGGCTGAAGGAAAAAGACGAGGCGGAAGCGCGGCAAAAAGCCCGCGATAAGGAACGCCTGGCGCGCAAGGAATCGCCGAAGGTCGTTTATGAACTGGCGCTCAAGCAGGTGGACCTGCCCGGCCTGCCGGCGCCGGTGGCCAAGACCAATGCCGTGGCGACGGTTTCCGGCAAACCCACCGCCGCCATCGTTGCGACCAATTCCGCGGCCATCTCCCTCAAAGCTCCGGAAGCGACCGTTCAACCCGACAACGAAGAGGACGAGGAAAAGGCGCCAGTAGTGGACGCCACCCTCGAGGAAGCGGAACAGATTCTCAAGGACTACATCCAGTTGCTCGCCCGGAAGAATCTTCTCAGCATCAAGCAAGGCTCTTGAACCAACGCGAAGCGCACGATTATGAAAATCCTCGCTGCGATTCTAACCGTAACCGCGTTGCTGGTCGGCAATGCCAGCGCGCAGTACTCCAGCGCCAAACGTCAGGCCAGCAGTTTGGAGGGGAAGATCAACGAACGTCACCGGGCCGCCGAAGACGGCGCCCCGCCGCCGGGCCTGCCGCCTCGACCAGGCAGCGCCCAACCGGCAACGCCGCCGGCATCCGTTCCGCAACCGCCGCCCGCCGCTGCGCCAATCAAGCCGACCTCGCAACAACTCGCCGCGTCCAAGCTGAAGGCGGATATTGCTGAAGCGCACAAGCAGGGTGCCGCTACCGCTGAGTTGAAGAAACAATTCGCCGGCAACCTCGCCGCCGCAGTTTCCGGCAGCAGCCGCCCCTCCGCTGCCGCCCTGGCCAAATTTGGCGACGGCCTGCTCTCGGCGCTGGCCGCTAAGAATGTGTCGCTCGCCGAGGATACCAAGTTGATCAAAGCCATCGTGACTTCGCTCAACAGCAAAGGATTGTCCGCCACGCGACTGCAGGAGATCAACGACGAGGTTCAAGGCTGGTTGACCAAGGCGGGCGTGCCCGCGGGCGATGCGACGTTGACCGCGCAAAACCTCGCCGGCGTGGTGGCGGAAGTTCAGAACGGCCCGGCCAGTTGAAGCGCATGCGGCGGGCCGGTTCCATTCGATGTCCGACTTGCCGGAAATCCGGCGACTGGTTGAGCGGTGCGTCCGCCCCCTTCTGCTCCCAGCGCTGCAAATTGATTGATCTCGGCAAATGGTTGGGCGGCGAACACGTGATTTCCGAACCGCTGCGGGGGGAACACTTGGAGCAATACGCGGAATTGCCCTCCG
>CAYWCK010000204.1:0-9315 GCA_964456685.1 uncultured Bifidobacteriaceae bacterium
TTTTACATTGTGTACTGGTTTTACGAACCACATGGGGGGGGGGGCGCCACTTGGCGCCGCCCGGCAATTTAAGCTTGAGCAGAGGTCAGCGGCCGCGTGAGCGAGAACCCGTTTCCGGGCGCCCGGTTTCGGCTCCATTACCCTTTTCATCAACTTTCTCATCCTTCTTGAGATTGCGCGCTTCAATCCGTTCCATCGCCCGCTCCTTGCCTTTGGGAGAGAGTTGCGGTTGTGGTGTGGCGGCAGTGCGTGGGGTTACAACTCGACCTGTCGTGGGCGTGGCCGCAGGTGGTGAGGTCCGCGAAGGCTCAGTGGTGCGGACGGTGGTTGGTGGTGATGTCGGGCGCGCAGGCGTCGGCGTTGAAGCCGATGCTGCAGGGCGACCTTTTTCACGATTTGGATTGGCTGTGACGGGAGCCGGCGCTGGATGACTTGGCGCAGAAGGAGTCGGGCGGGGCGGCACGACGACCACTGGCGGGCTGACGGGTTTCGCGGGTTGTTCCGATTTGCGTGCCGCTTCTCGTGGAGCCGATCCGGTTTCAATCCTCGGCGTCGGTGCATTGCGAATCTCATTTCGTTGGCCGTTCGCCGGCGTGGTCGTGCGGGTGACGGGATAAGCGGCCGGTGCCGGCGCGGGCGTTCGTTCCACCGATCGAGTTTCGCGTGAGGGCACACTCGGCGTCGGAGCCGGGTGTGGTTGATTGCGCGTCGGGGGTTGCGGCTTCACCTCAGTTACCGGCGCCGGCGCACGGCCACGGGAAGTAAAGGCCGATTCCTCGCGGCGGCGGAACTCGTTTGCCGGCGTGGCGTGAATCTTCCGACCGCTCTCACGTTCGAGAACCTCCACGCGCGGACCTTCATTGATGACCGTGCGGTTCACCACCTTCACATTCGTGATATTGACGGTCTTGTTGATTATGGTGGTGTTGTTCACGATGACCGTTTTGGGACGGACGGGTTCCATCATGTGGCGATGTTCGACGAATACAAACGCACGCGACGCGAACGCCGTTTCGTAGTTCACGCTGGTCAGGCTCACGCCAATGGTCACGGACGGGCGCAGCGGCGCCCAGCCGACGTAACCGCCGCCCTCCCGCCAGCAAACCCAGGCCGGCGCCCATTGCGTTTGTGGCACCCAGAACCAACCGAATTGCGCATGCCAATCCCAACGCCCGTAATGATACGTTGCCCAGCCCCACGGTTCATCGCTCATCCAGTACCAACCGGCGTCAGTGCGATGCCAGTAGCCGTTGGAGTAAGGCCGCCAGCCGATTTCGACGTGCGCTGGCGTCCAAACCCGGCCGTAGCCGGCAATGACAACCCAACGTCCATGCGGCGTCAGCGGTTCGTAGAAATCGGTCTCGGTATTGATTACGACAACGGGCGCGGGCGACACCGCAACAGGCGCTGGAGTAGCCACAACCACTGGCGGCGGTAGAGTCACGACGGTCGGCGGCGCGACCACCACGGGTGGAGCTGGCGGCGGCGTGACGATCACCGGTGGCGGCGCCGGCAAATGAGTTGTGTGAGTGTAATGAACGTGACTCCGGCAACCGGTCGCGGCCATGGCCAAAGCGCTGCACAAAACCAGTCCGGCATGGGTAAGCGGGCGATTCAGGGCTTTCATAGTTTGTTTGCTTTGCGATGACTTTGTCGTCATGGCGATGGGACGGAGGGAGTTTGCATTCATTCGGGCCCACCCACATTTTTTCGTTCAAATACTTTGAATAAACCCGCCACCTTCTGTTTGGGGCGGTCTCCAGAGGTAAAGTAGCAATCTTGTCCTGCGCAAAATTGACGCGGAAAGCGTGTTTCACGCGCACATCGCGTTGGGTGGGCGACGCCAAACGGCCTGAATGCTTGAGCAATCGAGGTGGCAACGGGCGTGCTAGTCGGGTCCACTGAAACAACTTTGCGAGGTCCAAAATGAAGAAGTCATCCCGAGCTTTCACTCTGATTGAACTCATGGTCGTCGTGGCGCTGCTGGCCGTCCTGGCTGCGATGCTTTTGCCGGCGTTGTCGTCGGCGAAGAAACGGGCATTGCGCAGCAGCATGACTCCACTGACCACCGCGGCAGAACACCCGGTACGTACCGAGCCCACCGCCGTTAATGGAATCACTGCGAGCGCCCGCCCGCTGGCGCGGATCAACAGCTTTTCCGCAAAAGTCGCGCTGCGCCCCAGCTTGAGCGTGGGCACAGCCCAGCCCGAATCCATCTATACGGTGCAGTTGCGGACGGAATTTGAAGCTGCGAGTTCTGGAGGAGGAGCAGGGGAATGTGAAGTGTTGTTGCCGCTCCCACCCCAAATCCTTTCGTTGGCTGATCTCGAAGTAACCGTCGGCGGGCAACGCAGCGAAGCGGCCGAGATTCGCGGGAATCAACTCGTCTGGTCGGGAACACTGCCCGGCGAACCGACGCCGATGGTGATTGCCTACTCGGCCGTGGGAAAGGGGCTGTATCATTTGCAAACTCCCCCGAGCGGAATTCTGGAGACGTTCCACATTGATCTCTCGGCGATCGGTTCGGACGTGCGCATGCTGGAACTCTCGCTGCAACCGACCAAGTTCGCGCGCAGCAATGGCAAGACCGTTTACACGTGGGACTATCGCCGATTGGTTTTTGGACGGCCAATCGCGCTCGATGTGCTGGGCGTCGCGCCGATTGACCGGTTGGGTGAACTGGCCTGGCTCGGGCCAGCCAGTGTGGTGTTATTTGGCATTTTGCTTGGGCTCGTCGCCCATGCGTTTGCCATCACCCATTTTGATCGGTGGATGCTTTTGCTGGTATTGGGCACGTTCACGGGTGCCTATCCGCTGATGTATTTCGCACAGGAATTCATCCCGCTCAGTGCTGCCATTGTGGGTTCTTCCCTTGTTGTGCTCAGCGTCATTGCCGTGCGCGCCATTACCATCATGCGGATGCGCTTGGCCTTGTTTGGGACCGTCTTTCCAGCGGCGATGATTCTGGGATTAACCATCACCGCCGCAATTCACACCCGCTTTCAGGGATTGTTGATCACGAGCGTTGCCTTGATCACGTTCGTCGTCGCGATGCTGCTGATTCCGCACATGAAACGGCAGCGAACCACGCCGACGGCCACACCACCAGCCGCCACCGCCGCGGCTTAATAAATCACCAGCGAACGGATCGGGTAACCTTTGAGCTTGTCGCGGCCTTTGAGGAAACTGAGTTCGATGAGGAAACCGATTTCAAGAATCTTGCCACCCAGCTTGCCGACCAAATCCGCCGCCGCCGCCGCGGTGCCGCCCGTGGCGAGCAAATCGTCGATCAAAAGCACGCGACTGCCGGGGTGCAGCGCATCCACATGAATGGCAATCGTGGCGTGACCGTATTCGAGCGCGTAGTCCTGCTCATGCGTCTGGTAGGGGAGTTTGCCCTTCTTGCGCACGGGAACGAAACCGGCATGGAGTTTGACCGCGGCCGCGGCGGCAAAGATAAAACCACGAGCGTCAATGCCGACCACCGCGTCCACGTCGCCGGGTTTGTAGTGGGCCGTCAGCAGATCGATCGCGCCGGAAAACAAATGCGCGTCCGCGAGTACGGGGGTGATGTCCTTGAACTGAATGCCCGGCTTGGGAAAATCGGGAACGTTGCGGATGGCCTTTTCGATTTCGGCGGCGGTCGGGTGGGTTTTGCTCATGTAGGTTGGAAATCAACGGATGTCACTTCTTCTGCGCTTCGAGTTTTTCGATCATTTTGCGCAGTTTGCGCAGGGCAATATTTTGAATCTGGCGGACGCGTTCGCGGGTGACCCCGAACTTCTCGCCCACTTCCTCCAAGGTGCGTTCCGGACCGCCGTCGAGACCGAAGCGATAACGCAGAATGGTGGCTTCCCGGGGATCGAGCGTGGTCACCATTTCGCGCAACATGCTCGTCACGGTTTTATCTTCGAGCTGTTCGTATGGCGTGTCGGCGTTTTCATCCTGAACGACCTCGGCGAAATTGTTCGAGTCATCATCGCCAATCGGGGCATCGAGCGAAGCAGGCCGGATGGCGGCGAGGCGCATCTGCGTGACGCGCGAGACCGGCATGTCCATCTCGATGGCCAACTCTTCGTCGGTTGGCTCGCGGCCCAGTTCCTCCTGCAAGCGCATCGCGAGGCGGCGCATCTTGGAAATTTTATCCACCAGATGTACCGGCAGCCGGATGGTTTTGGACTGGTTGGCCAGCGCGCGTTTGATGGATTGCTTGATCCACCAGGAGCCGTACGTGGAAAGCTTGCCCCCCTTGGAAGGATCAAACCGCTCCACGGCTTTCATCAAGCCGATGTTGCCTTCGCTGATCAAATCCAGCAGCGGCAACCCAATGCCTTCATAATCGCGGGCAATCTTCACGACCAGACGGAGGTTCGCCTTGATCATCTGCTCGCGGGCTTTCTTGTCGCCCTTCTTGATGCGGGCCGCGAGCTCGATTTCTTCCTGCGGCGTGAGGAGTTTAACCTGGCCGATTTCGCGCAAGTACAGCTTGATGGCTGTGTCACCGTCGTATCGAGGGCGCTCCGAATCGGGCTGCGCCGGTTGAACTTCCGGGGTCGCCGGGCGGGGCGTGGCTTCGGCCGCGGGCGGAGAGATAGGAGCGAGCAGCACCGGCGCGACCGGTTTTACCTTGCCGGTGGCTTTGCCTGGATTGGGTTTGCGAGCGGCCGCAGCATTGCGGTCGGTGGCGGTACGTGTGCTTTTTCTAACCGGCATAAAGCGGGGCCATCGTTACGAGCCGAGCGCGCGGCGGCAAGTAAAATTGGCGCCGGCGCGTGGCTAAACTAATTCCGACTGTTACGAGCCAGGGTCAAATAATAGAGCAGGGTCAGTACCGAACTCACCATCGCAGCCACATAGGTCATGGCGGCGGCGCCGAGGACTTTGTTCACGCCTTCGGCTTCGTGCGATTGCACCAGGCCGAGGCTAAGCAAGCGCTCCTTGGCGCGCCGGCTGGCATCGAATTCGACCGGCAAGGTCACCAGTTGAAAAAAGGCCATGACGGCGAAAATGGCCACAGCCACCCAGATCAGTTTGGCAAACACCGCCGCGCCGAGGAACGCACCCAGCAGGATGATCCCCATCCAAGCCATGCTGGCAAACTGGGTCACGGAAACGAGGCTCATGCGCAATTCCAGCGGCGCATAGGCCGCCTGATGTTGAAGTGCGTGTCCGGCTTCGTGGGCGGCAACGCCGACGGCGGCAATGGAGCGGCCATGATAATTGTTTGTGGACAGAAACAAGGCCCGCTTGGTCGGATCATAATGATCCGTCAGGTGACCGTGCACTTCCTGTACCGGCACGTTGACCAGGCCGGCTTGATCCAGAATCTCACGCGCAGCTTGCGCCCCGGTCAAATCAGCTGCCAGGCCAACGCGGCTGTACTTGCTGTACGCCATCGATAGTTTGGCCTGCGCCCACAAACCGAGCAACAGACCCGGCAGGGCGACGAAGAGCAGATAATTGCTGTCGAGTATCATATTCGCATCCGACTCGCCGCTGAAATTTACCCGAAACTTTCCCAGCGACTTTGTTCAGTTGGTTGACCTGTGTTTTTGTGTCGCGTTCAATCTAGCGCCAATCGTGCCGCGCGCCAGAACGGGCGTTTCTGCGGGGAATGGGCCTGTCGGTGTCCGGTTTCGAGCCAACGCGACGCGGCGCGTTGCGCCAGTCGAGCGTTTTGGCACAGCCTCAGAGTTCCAGCACCTTCTCGAAACGGGTGAGGTTGCGGGCGCCGCTTGCAGTGACGAGGGCGACGTCTTCAAGCCGCACGCCGCCCAGACCCGGGTAATAGAGTCCGGGCTCAACCGTCACAACCTGACCCGCCTTCAGACGCCCGGTCGAGGCGGCGGACATGCGCGGGGCTTCGTGGATTTCCAAACCCAGTCCGTGGCCAGTGCCGTGAAAGAAACCTTGCATGCAACCATCGCGACGTTCGGTTTTGTACCCCTGCGCGACGAAATAATCGTTCACCGTTTGGTGGGGAAGTTGCGTCAACTCACCGGCGCGCACCTTGCCAAAGGCGAGTTGTTGCCCTTTCAACACCGTATCGTAAAGGCGTCGCACCCCTTCGGTGGCGCGACCCCGCACCACGGTGCGCGTGATATCGCCGAAGTAACCGGTCTTTTGCGACCGGGGAAAAATATCGAGGATGATCGGTTCGTTCGCGCGCAGCGGGCCGTAGCCGGCTTCGTGCGGATCGCAACCCTGCCGGCCGCCTGCCACAATGGTATGCGCCGCGAGGCCGCTGGCCTGCATGATGGCAGTATCAATGACCGACCGCAGCTTCTCCGACGTGAGGGGCACGCCGTGGTGCAACAGGCGATTGCCCCGGGCAATCTTGGAGTTACGCAGCACATGCATCGCCTCCGCCATGCCGACTTCCGCCATCATGAGCGCCGCACTGATCTTCTTAACTTCCTCGGGCGACTTCTGTTCGCGTTGCGGGAAAAAACCTCCGCGCCGCGCCTGCACCGTCACACCCAGGCGCTTCAGCTCCACCGCCAGGCCGAGCGGAAAATTATGCGGCACAGTCACCCGCCGGACGCTGCGCTCGCGCAGGAGCAGGCGAACGACTTCCGCCAATCCGGGCGACTTCACACCGGCGGCGCGCAGTTTTCTCTGGCACTGACTGAGGGAAATCGCGCGGCAGTGCGGGGACTGTTTGCGGGCGCGATCAATTTCCAGATCGCTCATCACAATCGTGGCCCGAGTGCCGAGCTTGAGGTAAATAAACGGGTCCGGCACAAACATGCCCACTGCGTAAAGCATGTTGGCGTCGTGTTCGCTATCCGCGACCATCAGAAGATTTTCCGAATTTTTCGCGCCCATAGGTTGGTCCGTTGCGGGTTAGACTCCAAAAAGCCGGTCGCCGGCATCGCCCAAGCCGGGGACGATGTAACCGCGGTCGTTCAGCTTGCGGTCAATTGCCGCGGTGAAGATGGGGAGCTTGGGGTAGAACTTGCGCACATGCCGGATGCCTTCCGGCGCAGCGACGAGGTTCACCAGGCGTACGTGCCGGGCGCCGCGCTCGGCCAGCAAGTCCATCGCCGCCACCGTGCTGCCGCCCGTGGCCAGCATTGGATCAATCAGGATGACTTCGAATCGGTCGAGTCGTTGCGGCAGGCTTTTGTGGTAGGAAGTGGCGCGCAGCGTGGTTTCCTCGCGCTTGAGGCCGATGAAACCCACACGCGCGTGCGGAATGAGTTGCAGGATGGAGTCGAGCATACCCAGGCCCGCGCGCAAGATGGGAACGAGAATAACTTCCCGTTGCAGATGCGAGCCGGCCGCGCGCGCCAGGGGCGTCATCACCGAGGTGGGGCGCACGGCAAATGACCGCGTTGCCTCGTAGAGCATCAGCGCCGCGACCTCGCTCAGGACGCGGCGAAATTCCTGCGGCTGCGTCCGCTGGTCCCGCAAACGCGTGAGGTTGTGCTGGACGAGCGGATGCGCGATGACGGTCACGCCCTTTTCGCCGGGGCCGGTGAGGACGGCGCGACCGCGCCGCGATGAAGAGGAGGCGCGCACGTTAAGGGATATGAGTCGGTGAGAGGAAATAGAGTTTGCCCGCCTGAAGTTTCGGCACTTCCAAACCGAGATCAATCTTCACGCCCTTGGCGTCGCTCTTGCCGAACATCCGGAAAAAATCCGCCAGGTCGTAATGCAGACGGTACTCGACGAGGTCGTAATCCTCGATGCCGGCGATTTCCGCGGCCTTTTCCGCGGCCTCATCGAAGTTGCCGAGCGAATCCACAAAGCCGAGTTCCTGCGCTTCCTTGCCCGAGAGAATGCGGCCATCGGCATACTCGCGCCAATTGTCCTTGAGTGACCGGCCTTTCCGTTTCTGTTGGGAGTTCAGGTTCGAAGCTCGGCTGCGGCCTTCGCCAACCACGCTCGCGAATTTGCCGTACGTCTCGGTGATGAGTTTCTGGATCATGTCCTTCTCCTCCTGGGTGATGTCCTCCGGTTCCTTCGACCCACTGAGCATGTCCTTGAACTTGCCGCTCTTGAAAACAAATGGCCGCACCCCGACTTTGTCCATCAACCCGCGGTAATTCCATGTGCTCATGATCACGCCGATGCTGCCGGTGATGGTGAGTTCGTTGGCCACGATCCAGCGGCACGGGGCGGAGACGTAGTAACCGCCCGAAGCTGCGAGGCTGCCCATGGACACAATGACCGGCTTGCCGTTCGTGTGGGTCTGGAAATCGGCGATGGCCTGAGCGATGTCATCCGAAGCCAGCACCTCGCCGCCCGGCGAATCCACCTTGAGCAGGACCGCTTTGACCTTCTTGTCGTCCGCCGCCCGTTCGAGTTGTGCCTTGATGACATCCACCATGTTGAATCCGGATTGATCCATCCGCTGGCCGGTGATGATGCCTTCAATCGGCACGACGGCGATCTTGTGATGTCCACCATGTTCCTTGAGCGTGACCTCTTCCAGGCGCGGGCCGGCGACGTGGTAAGTTGATCCGCCCCCGACCGAGAGCGCCGACTCGATAAAATGCCCCACATTGAAGAGCATGCTGATGCCCAGCAAGACGAGCAGAATCAAAGCAAAGATCATCCAGCCCCGGCCCTTCCGGGTCGGTCGTGAAGGCGCCGGCGGCACCAGCACTGGTGGTGGCGGCGGGCTCGGCGGTGGCGGTGGTGGCAAAGGCGCGCTCAGTGGCGGGACGTCGTTGCTTTCCATAATGAGCCGACGCTAGCGCAGGGCCTGCCGACGGGCAAGGCGATACATGAAACGACTCTGCATCCGCCGGCCATTCGTTCAGGGAATGAATTTGGTCAGGACTGAAACCAGGTTCTTGAGCTGGGCGGGCGAGTGCTCGCTGGAAATCACGAAGCGGAAGTAGCCACCGCTTGGTCCGTTGAGATACTCGATGAAGGACGGAAAAATTCCCGCGGCGAGCAAGGCGCGGCGCAAGCGCGCATTGGCGGCCGGGGTGGGCAGCGGAAACGGTATCGCCGGGCCTGGATGATCCGGCAGATTCATTCCGGCGCGGCGGAGGGAATCCTTCACAAAGTCCGCGTTGGCGTTGAGGCGGCGGCGCAGGCGCGGATCCGCGCGCAAAAGTTTCAAGGCCACGGTGGCTGCATGGGCGAGCGGCAGCGGCAGCGGCGTGCTGCCAATGAAAAGCGAACTGCGCTGCACGATCCGCTCGCGCAGTTCCGGCGAACCCAGAACGGCTCCGCCGTAACAGCCGAGAGCTTTGCTGAGCGTGACGCTTTGCACGAGGCGATGTCGATCCACCGCTTCAACCTCGACGGCCCCGCCGCCATGCGCGCCGATGGTGCCACCACCATGGGCGTCATCCA
>CAYWCK010000205.1:0-9277 GCA_964456685.1 uncultured Bifidobacteriaceae bacterium
AGATTCCACATGTCGCGGGCGAAGACGTTTCCAGGGTGGCCGATGAAACTGGTGCTGCTGATCATGGTGCCAACGATGGCGAAGACGACGACCCAGCCGGGGACATTCTTGCCGGCGAGAAAAAAGTCCTCCGTGGTTTTTTGCCGGCGCGAGTGATACAGACCGATCCCGAAGACGACGGCGAGATAGGCCAGCACGATGATCCAGTCGAGCGAGCTCATGGCCGGTGGCAGCAACCGTTCCGCCCGGGTTGGGGGAGCGCGAACATTCGGAAGGTCAGGCTCATGGCGTGAGCTTGTGAATTTCTTTGGGACGGTGCCAACGCAAATCCGGCTGGAAGCGAAAAGCCACGCACCGGATTCAACCTTGAATCGGTCCGCGGGCCGGTCAACAATGCCAGCGTGAACCAGTTTAAGTTCCGCTTTTGTCATGTCCGTCATTGGGGATTGAGCCTGCTCATCGCGCTGCTGGGGTTTTGCGTTGCTTCGGCTGAAAGCAGCAATTTCCGGTTCGTGCTGCTGAGCGACACACACGTCGGTTCAAGCACTGGCGAGGAGGATTTGCGCGCCGCGGTGCGGGACATCAACCAGCTCACCAACATTGCGTTTGTCGTCCTTTCGGGCGACGTCACGGAATACGGTTCACGGGAATTTCTGCAACTGGCGAAACAGATTCTCTCCGGCCTGAAGGTGCCGCTGCACATCATCCCCGGCAATCACGACATGAAGTGGTCCGAGTCCGGCGGCACGGATTTCGCGCGCCTCTTCGGCGCCGAGCGATTTAATTTCGAGCACGGCGGTTACCGGTTCATCGGTTTGCATGAGGGGCCGCTGATGAAAATGGGGGACGGCTTTTGGTCGCCGCAGGACGTGCGCTGGTTGAAGGAGACGCTCGCCGCGATGAAGAACCCGGCGCAACCGCTCATTTTTGTGACGCATTATCCGCTGGATGACGGGATCGCCAACTGGTTCGAGGTGCTGGACGAGCTGAAGCGCCACAACACGCAGTTTGTGCTTTGTGGGCACGGCCACGCGAATCGCCGGTTCTTCTTCGAGGGCATACCGGCGGTGATGGGGCGGTCAAATTTGCGCGCCACACGGATGATGGGCGGATTCAACGTCGTGGAAATCCGGGATGGGCAGATGATTTTCACCGAGCATTTGCATGGCGGGGCCGCCACTCCCTGGCAGACCAACGTGCTGCAGCGGCACGATTACGCCGCCAACCCGGAGGTTCGTCCGCGACCGGATTTTTCGGTGAACACCCGGTATCCCCGGGTGAAGCCACGCTGGTTGTTCCCGACGGGTTATACAATTTCCTCCACGCCGGCCGTTTGGCAGGACTCCGCCATTGTGGGCGACGCTTCGGGAACAGTTTACGCGCTCGCCTTGAAGGACGGCGCCGTGCGCTGGAAGTTCACGTCGAAAGGCCCGGTGTATTCCACGCCGGACGTGAGCGGCGACCGGGTGGTATTCGCCGGCACGGACGGAAATGTGTATTGCCTGAATGCAGCGAACGGGAAGGAAATCTGGCGGCAGGAAACCGGTCGCCCCTTGGTGGCGTGTCCGCTGATTGTCGGGGACAAAGTTTTCCTGGGCTCCAGCGAAGGTGTGTTCAGGGCCTGGCAGTTGAAGGATGGGGCTAAGGCATGGGCTTTCGACGGCGTCAGCGGATTCGTGGAGACGCGGCCTTGTGCTTACGAGGGCAAGATCATCTTCGGCGCGTGGGATCAACACCTTTATGCGCTCGACGAAAAAACCGGGGCGCTCGTCTGGAAGTGGAAGGGTGACCGCCCGGGCACGCTGCTGTCACCCGCTGCCTGCTGGCCGGTGGCCGCTAACGGCAAAGTGTTCATCGTGGCGCCGGATCGGCGGATGACCGCGCTCGACGCAAAAACCGGTCGCGAAATCTGGCGGAGCAGTCAATTGGAGGTGCGCGAGACCATCGGCCTGAGCGCCGATGGCAGCCGGGTTTATGTGCGGGCGATGAACAATTTCATTTACGCGCTCTCGACCACGGCGAACGGGCCGCAAAAAATTTGGGAACTGAACGCAGGCTTTGGCTACGACATCAACTCCGCGATGCTGGCCGAGAAGGACGGCGTTTTGTTTTACGGCACGAAGAATTCGCTGCTGTTGGCGGTGGATGCGGCAACCGGCCAACTCAAATGGCAGCACAAGCTGGGCACAGGCGTGATGAACACGGTGGTGCCGCTGAGTGCGAAGGAAGTCTTGACGACGGATTTCAGCGGACAGGTGGCGGTGGTGGTGGCGGATTAGCTCAGCCCAAACCAGCCGCAGATGATCCGGAGCGAAGACTCGGTGGCGTGATGGAGGAGGTTGGGAATCGGCGTCACGAACAGGACCAACATGATCAGAATGTAGCTGAAGCGGGCGATTTCGGCGTAAGTCTCCAGGCTCATTCCCACGAGCACCCGCACGATGCGGGAACCGTCAAGTGGAGGAATCGGCACCAGATTAAAGAAAAACAATCCCAGGCTCGTGACGGCTGTCTTGACGCAAAAATCCTGCAAATTGGGCGAACCAATGGCGATCCCGATCCGCGCGATCCCAATCAAGCCCACGGCCAGCAACAAGTTCATCCACGGCCCGGCCAGCGTGATCAGGATGTCGTCCAGTTTCGGGTTCCGCAAATTGTTCAAGTTGACCGGTACCGGTTTGGCCCAGCCCAACAGGAAACCCGCGAGGCCAGGCCCCGAAAAGATCATCAGGAGCGGCATGATCACCGAGCCCAGCAGGTCGAGATGAACCAGGGGATTGAGTGAGCACCGACCTTCGTCCTTGCTGGTGCTGTCACCGCATTTCCACGCCATCCAAGCATGCCCGAACTCATGGAAGGCAAAAAGAATCACCAAACCTATGTATGCCAGCAGGCCATCTATGAGGACGCGTGAATCCATTCGGCGCGCAAGCTAGCAAAGCAGCCGGCAGGTGGACAGGGCTTTATTCTCTGGGAAGCGGGCAATACGTGGACAGTTCGCGATTCTCGACCGGCGGAAAGAATTCTGCGGCGTAGATTGAACTTTCCTGAAACGAAATGCGTCGTAGGCTGTTAGTAGTAATGGAGCTGCGTTAGGGCGTGGCTCCATACGACTGTTCCCGGAGTCCTCTAGAAATGAACGGTATCCTGATGTCCCGGTCCTGGCTTGTTCTGCCGCTGGCACTTGTGCTGGCTGGCTGCACGGCCGCGCATTATCGCAAGACCGCCGATCGCGATGCGTATGACGTCATCCGGCAGAAGTCGCCCAAGGTGCCGAACATGGATCCGCGCTTTACCATCGAGCAGACGAACCGGCTTTCGCTGAGCGGTCTGCCGCTGGCGACCAACGTGCCGGCGTTTCTGGGAGCGGATGGGGCAAGCGAGCGCGGCGCACGGATGCTCCGGTTGGAAGATGCCTTGGACCTGGCGGTGAAGCACAGTCGCGCGTATCAAGCCCGAAAGGAACAGCTTTATCTTTCAGCGTTGTCGCTGGCGGCCACGCGACATCAATACACCCCGATCTTTTCCGGCCGCGCCAGTGGCACGTTTTCCGGGGGCACTGAGCGTGCGGTCACCTACCAAATTGACGAAGTCACCGGCGAGTTGAAGCCGGTGCTCAGCGACAATCTGGTGGAACAGCAACAGGTCAACGGCTCCGCTTCCATTGGCGCGAGCTGGCTCATCCAGGACGTCGGCCGGCTGAGCACGGCGTTTACGACTTCCTTTCTCCGTTACCTCAGCGGCGGGCAACGCCCGTCGTCGCAGCTCAATGCGCAGTTCATGCGCCCGTTGCTGCGGGATGCCGGCTTCAAGCAGCAGATGGAAGCGCTGACGGTCGCCGAGCGCCGGATGTTGTATGACCTGCGCGATTTCACCCGTTACCGGCGCGATTTCAGCGTCGGGATCGCCACCGCCTACTACGCCGTGCTCGGTCAACGTGACACCGTCCGGAACAACTTCCTGAATCTGCAAAGCTCGCGCAAAAATGCCGAGCGCACGCGCGCGTTGGCCGATGAAGGCCGTGTGACGCAGTCCGACCTCGGCCGTCTGGCCCAGCAGGAATTGTCCTCCGAAGGCGCGTGGATCAACGCCATCCGCAGTTACAAGCAGCAGCTCGACAACTTCAAGTTGCAGCTCGGCTTGATGGTGGATGAGAACATCGTGTTGGAAGACGCCGAACTGGCGGCGCTGCAAATCCGCCATCCGGAAATCTCCGTGGAAAATTCCATCGAAGTGGCGCTGGCGGCGCGGCTCGATTACCTCAACTCCAAGGAGCAACTCGAGGACGCCGACCGTAATCTCAAACTGGCGGTGAACCTGCTCAAGCCGCGGGTGGATTTCACCTCCACGGTTGCGTTGCGGAGCGACCCGGAAGCGGACAAGGGGCTCGTGCTGCCGGAACTGGATCGCTACAACTACAGTTTCGGCCTCGACGTTGATCCCGGCCTGGACAAGACGACGGATCGCAACAATTACCGCACGGCAATCATCTCCCGCGACCGCGCCGCCCGGGCGGTGGAGCAACAACAGGACGAAATCAAACTCCAGGTGCGGGACAGTTGGCGCACGCTTGACCAGGCCAAGCGCAATTTTGAAATCAGCGAGATTGGCGTGAAGCTCGCCGAGCGGCGCGTCGAGGAGCAGACCTTGCTCGCCGAACTCGGCCGCGCCAAGGCGCAGGATCAGGTGGACGCCCAAAACGATCTGGTGAATTCGAAGAATCAGCGCACGCAGGCGCTGGTGGCGCACACCATTGCCCGGGTGCAGTTCTGGAACAACATGGGCATTCTTTACATCAAAGACCGCGGTCAGTGGGAGGAAATCAAAGATGCGAAAGCTCAGTAATTTGATCTCGTTCATCCGGCGGCAGCCCGGCTGGCTCATCGTGCTGGTCGTGGCGTTGCTGGTGGCCGGCGGCTGGTGGTGGTTCAAGGGCCGCGGCGCCGGCGACACCCGCGCGGCCACCTTCACCGCCAAGCGCGGGCCGCTCGACATCACTGTGCTCGAGGGCGGCAGCTTGCAGGCGCTCGAATCGCAGGAAATCAAATGCGAAGTCCGCGTGGGTTATCAGGGGACGAAGATCTTGAGGATCGTCGAGGAGGGTTACCTCGTTTCGGAAGATGACGTGAAAACGAACAAGGTGCTCGTGGAACTCGACTCATCGGAAATCGAAAAGCAAATCGTCCAGCAGGAGATCCAGTATCAATCGGCCTTTGCGAATCTGACCGACGCGCAGCAAAACTACGAAATCCAGGTCAACCAGAACCAGAGCGACATCAAAGGCGCCGAACAGAAAGTCCGGTTCGCGCGGATGGATTTCGACAAATTTCTGGGCGACACCGTCACCGCGGACATCGTGAAGAAGCTGGGCATTGATGCGTTGATTGCGGAGGCCAGCACGAACAATGTGAACGTCAGTCTTCCCAGCGATCCGAATGACGACAAAGCACCGCGCAACCCGTCACCCACGCCGCCACCGGCCATCAAGCGGTCTGGCACGAACGCCCCGGCTCCCGTGCGCGTGAGCAAGCAGGAAGCCGGCGACACGCCGCCCATGATCGCCGGGCCGGGGTCACGGGGACCGCTGCCCGCGCCCGTTCCCAGTCCTGCGCCAGCGGAGAAAGCGCCCTTGGCCAAACAGCCCACGTTCGAGCTGCCGTCAACGGCGGCGATTGATTTCGATAAATACGCCCACATCGAGGTGCTGGGCGATGGCGAGGCGAAGCAAAAGTTGCGCAAGTTCGACGACGATCTGCAGGTCGCGAAAAAGGAGTTGGGCCAGGCCACCGTCACCATCGAGGGCACGAAGCGCTTGTTTGAAAAAGGCTTCGTCACGCGGAACGATTTGCAGCGGGACGAAATCGCCTTCGACAACAGCCGCCTCAAGGTGCAGACCGCCGAAACCGCCCGGGATCTGTATTTGAAGTACGATTTCCCGAAGGCGGCCGAGGAATCGCTCTCCAAGTTTCTGGATTCAGTTCGCGAACTCGACAAGACCCGCCGGCAGGCCATCTCCAAGCTCGCGCAGGCCGAAGCGCGGTTGAAGTCCGCCATCGGGCAATTCGAAGTGCAATCGCGCCAGCGGAAGGACTATCAGGAGCAACGCGAGAAATGCCTGATCACCGCCAAGAAGAGCGGGCTGGTGGTCTATGGCGCGGGGGGTGACCAGATGTTTTACTACGGTGGCGAGGAACGCATTCGCGAAGGCGCGACCGTGCGCGAACGCCAGGCGATTATTACGATCCCCGATATGACCCGCATGTCCGTGAACGTGAAGATTCACGAGACTTACATCAAGAAGGTGTCGAAAGGTCAGAAGGCGCGCATCACGGTGGATGCGTTTCAGGACAAGGTCCTGACGGGCGAAGTGACCAAGGTGGGCGTGCTGCCGGATTCGCAGAATCGCTGGATGAATCCCGACATGAAGGTCTATGCCGTAACTGTGGCAATTGATGGCACGCACGATTGGGTCAAGCCCGGCATGAGTTCCAAGGTGGAAATCATGGTGAAGCGGCTGGATGACGTGGTGCAAATTCCGGTTCAAGCGGTGTCGTTGAACGAAGGCAAACAGGTTTGTTATGTCCTGGGCGGGCTGAAACCGGAGCGCCGGGAGATCACCATCGGCGAGTTCACGGATGAATTCATCGAGATCAAGAACGGCTTGAAGGAAGGCGACCGCGTCTTGCTCCGCACGCCGGATGGCGTGGAGTCGGACGCCGGCAAGCCCGCCGGGAAAGAGAAGGATGCCAAGCCCGCGGCCAAGCCCGAAAAGACCGCGGAGACACCGAAGGCCGGCAAAGCCTGAATTACCAGTCTGTGGCCAAGTCCATTGTTCAATTCGAAGACGTCCGCAAGCATTACCAGATGGGTGTGGTAACGGTGGAAGCGTTGCGCGGCGTGACGTTCGGCATCGAGGCGGGTGATTACATCAGCATCATGGGGCCATCCGGCTGCGGCAAATCCACGTTGCTCAATCTCCTCGGTTGTCTCGACCGCCCGACTTCCGGACGCTACCTGCTCGGCGAGCAGGACGTCTCGCAAATGCCAGATGACGACCTCTCGGCGGGGCGTGGCGCGCGGCTGGGTTTTGTTTTCCAATCCTACAACCTTATCCAGCAGCTCACCGTGGTGGAAAACATCGAGGTGCCGCTCTATTACCAGGGCCGCCCGGAAGACGAAAGCCGCGCCAAGGCCAGCGCACTCGCCAAACTTGTGGGGCTCGAGGCCCGGCTGGAGCACAAGCCGTTCGAACTCTCCGGCGGCCAGCAGCAGCGCGTCGCCATCGCCCGCGCGCTGGTGAACGATCCGCTCGTGATTCTCGCCGACGAACCGACCGGCAACCTGGATTCCAATTCCGGCGCAGAAATCTTGCGCTTGTTTGACGATCTGAACCAGCAGGGCAAAACTTTGATCATGGTGACCCATGATCCGAACGTGGCCACGCGTTCGCGCCGCACCATCCGGTTGCGGGACGGCCTGCTCGAAAGCGATACCCGTCACCGGCCATGAGCTTGCTCGAAAATCTCTTGCGCGACCTGACGTTGGTGCGACTCAAACGCACCATCCGGCTCGGCACGAAGAGCCTGTGGCTGCACCGGCTGCGCTCGTTGCTCACCGTGTTGGGCATCGTCTTTGGCGTGTGCTCGGTCATCGCGATGCTGGCGATCGGCGAAGGCGCCAGCTACCAGGCCCAGGAAAACATCAAGAGCCTCGGCAGCCAGAACATCATCCTCAAAAGCATCAAGCCACCGGAGGAACAAAAGGTCACCGACAAGGGCAGCCAGAGTTATGTGATGCAATACGGCGTCACCTACAAGGACGTGAAGAACATCCGCGCCACCATTCCCGGCGTCACCATCGTGATGCCGGCGCGGATCATCCGGGATTACGCGTGGAACGTCAGCCGGCGAGTTGATTGCGATATCTTCGGCACGGTGCCGTGGTATCCGGAGATGCGGAGCCATCGCGTGGCCCAGGGAAGGTTCTTCACCGACGCGGACATGGACGGCAAGGCCAATGTCTGCGTGCTGGGAGCGGAGATGGTTTCCGCGCTGTTTCCGTTGGAATCACCCTTGGGCAAGGATGTGCGGGTGGGGGGAAATTATTATCGCGTCATCGGCATCATGGAGCCGCGGGGCGCCGATGTGAAATCGGACGAAAAGCCGGACGCCGCCAAGACCACCGGCAAATACCTCTACATACCGCTGGAAACCATCAAGCTGCGTTACGGGGAAATTCTCATGCGCCGCCGCACCGGCAGTTTCGAGGCGGAGCGCATCCAATTGCACGAGGTTACCGTCAAAGTGCACGCGCTCGATCAGGTCGCGCCGGTGGCCGACGCCATCAAGCAGACGCTCGAGCACAACCACAAGAAGAAGGATTACGACATCGTGGTCCCGCTGGAATTGTTGAAACGCGCCGAGGATACGAAACGAATCTTCAACATCGTGCTCGGCTCCATCGCGGCCATCTCGCTGCTCGTCGGCGGTATTGGTATCATGAACATCATGCTGGCCAGTGTCACCGAGCGCACCCGCGAGATCGGCATTCGCCGTGCGCTCGGCGCCCGCCGGCACGACATCATCCTCCAGTTCCTGGTTGAGACCGTTTTGCTGGCTGGTGCCGGCGGTATCCTGGGGGTGTTGCTGGGCGTGGCCATTCCTTTCATTGTCACCTGGACCGCCGGCATGCCGACCATTATCACGCTCTGGTCCCCGCTCCTGGCCTTCACTATCTCGGCACTGGTCGGTGTCGTTTTCGGAATCTACCCCGCGCTGCGCGCCGCCCAGATGGACCCCGTGGAAGCCCTCCGGCACGAATAGCTGCAACAGCAAGGGAAAGCCCAGTCGCCAGCTCGGCGGCGGGCCGCTCAAGGCCGGTGCAGGCGGAAGAACTGCGGCTCCGTCCCCGTGGAAATGCTCAACGAGAAATTGGTACCCACCACGACCGGCGCGTTGGTGACCAGCTCCCAGCTCGCAGTGTTCGCTGCGGGTGCCGACTGGAGTTCCCAACCGAGGGCTTGCGTCGGCCACGAAAGAGTGACGTGGGTGGCGTCCGGTCGCGCGATGTGGAGGCTGAATGGTCCAGGCAAAGGCTGCGGGGTGAACGGCAAGACGAACGGATCGCTATCCGAGTAGATTCCGTTCTGGTCATGCAGTTTCAACGTCAGTGCGTACTCGTTGCCCGGAATTCCGTTCACGAGGTTCCAGACCGGATGGAGGTCAAAGGGCGATTGACCGATGCCAAAGGATTCATTGGTGGCCATGAACGCGCTGCC
>CAYWCK010000206.1:0-9257 GCA_964456685.1 uncultured Bifidobacteriaceae bacterium
TTCGATCGTGCTGAAGATGACGCCGCTGCTGGGTTTTCCTTGTGGTTGCGAAAAGTTCAAGCTGATCAGCCGGCAATTCTTCAATGCCACGCGCGTGAAGCCAGCGTAGCCCGGATTGCCCGCCTGCAACGCGTTGTCCGGTCCCACCAAAGTGCAATCTTCAAACACCACGTCCGGATGCGCCGGCATTTCCGGATGCTCGGCCCGGACGTAAGCGCCGGCTGCGTCGCCCCACCAATCGAGACACCAAAGCTGGCAGCGCCGAAAGACGCACGGTTCGTCTGGTCGCGACAGAATGTTCGCCGCGCCGCCGCCGAACGCGCGCCCGATGCTGAAGCAATCTTCCACGCGCACGCTGAACGGCTCGGCTTTGTCCACGAGATCAAAGAACGCGCCGGCATCGCCGCCGGTGAAATAGAGTTGCCGCAAGCTCCAGCGATCCCAGCCGATGGACGAAAAGGTCTCCTCCTTGTGCTCCTTTGACCACGCCTTCTTGTAGGCCCGAATCGGCCCCCACCAGTCGTAGCTCTTGAACCCTTTCTCGGCGTCGCCGGAATCAATCACCACCCAGCCGCGTGTGCCTGAGCCGAGCGAGCCGTCTTGATCGCCGATCAGCTCGTTGTAAGCGCCGCTGGCGCCGCGCTGCGCGGGAAATAAATTTGCCTCCATGTAGGTGTCCGGCCGGATGATGATGCGATGCCCGCCACGATCATCGGGCACGGCGCTGAGCGCGGCTTGGATGGTTGTGAACGCCTTGTTCCACGATGAGCCGTCTGAGCCGTCACCCAGTTTCGAGACGTAAAGTGTTACCCCGCGTTGTGGCAGCGAGATGACTTTGGCGAGGCTCGGAAAGTTCAGGGCACAAAACCAAATGAGGCCGAGGCGGCAGAGGCGAACGGCCCACGGGCGCGTGTGGCAGGATGAATTCATAAACGGCGTCAGCTTCTGTGGTATTCCAGCAGGTGGCAATTCCGTTTCGAGTGCGAATCGGGTTGTCTTTCGTTCGGCGCGGACTTAATACCTCCGACGCGGGCAGCCGCCCGATCGTGTAATGATCAAGAAACTTCTGCGTTTTCTGGCCAAAGTGCTCGGCGCTTTGCTCCTGATCGCAGTTTTGCTGCTGGCGGTTGCGAAGCTTTATCTCGATGTCACCTATTTCGACGGCTACGACCCCAAGGCTCCGCTCAACGTGGAGGTGGTGAAGGAAAAACAATTGCCTGCGGGTCGATGGACGGAATTGTTCTTCGACGGCTTCCGGGGCGATCGCGTGCCAACGGTGCTCCTGCAACCGGACCAGCCCAGCGGCCGGCGGCCCTGCGTGATCTTTCTGCATGGCATCGGCGACGACAAGAGCTTCATGCGGCGGCATGAGTTGGACGAACCATTTGTCCGGGCGGGGTATGTGTTTGTTAGTTTCGATCAACTCATGCGCGGGGAGCGGAAACTGAAGGACAAATCCACATCTGCCGAGGCGAAGGCGTTTCGCGTGCGCGCGGCGCATACTGTCGGGGACACGCGCCGGCTGATCGATTATCTCATGACGCGACCGGACATCGCCACCAATCGCATATACTTGTTGGGCGCGAGCTATGGCGCGGTCACGGGTAGCACCGCGGCGGCTTTCGATGAGCGCATCCGGGCCGTGGTGTTGACGTACGGCGGAGGCGATTTGCGGAAGTTGCTTTCCGCGGAGATGATCCGCAACGAACTCGGCCAATGGGGCAGCTTGGCCAAGGCGATTGCTTGGTATTTCGGCAGCGTGTTTGATCCGGTTCACTACGTCGGCCGCATCTCGCCCCGGCCGGTGCTGCTGCAAAATGGCAAAGCGGATACCCTCGTAGCGCCCGCCGCCGCGCGCGCCCTGCAATCCGCCGCGAAGGAGCCCAAGACCATTTTCTGGTACGAAGGCGATCATCTCGGCAAGACCCGGGATCTGGATGTGGAACTGACGATGCGCGTCTTGAGGGATGCCTTGCATTTTTTGCAGGAGGTGGACGCGAAAGTCGTCGCCAACAGCGTGGTTGAAACCAAATGATTTCATTCATGAAAATCGGAATAGCCGGTTCCATTTTGGGGGTTGGGCTGGCAGCAGCGGTGACCGCCGCCGCCGCCGCGGTTGATTTGCAAATCAGCGTCTACTGCACCGCGGGAGATATTCAGCAACACCTCACCACGGATGAAGGAAGGCAACGCGTACTGTCGGTGCTGCAACCGCTGGGCTTAGCGCGGTTGTTTCTGGAAGGTCGGCGGGGTGATGAGTACGTAGCGCCGGAGGTGTTGAAGTCCCTGCGCGCTTTCTTCGCGGTTCATCACATCGAATGCAGTGGCGGTATTGCGACCGTTCCGGGGGCCAACTTCGGCGTGCGCCAGCAAGGTGAACTCGGCTGGCTCAATTGGGAGTCATCCAAGACGCGATTCGGCGTGGCGCAGTTCTTCCGGGAAAACGCACCGATCTTTGACGAGTTGATCGTGGACGACTTCTATTGCACGGGCGATGTGTCGCTCGTTTCCGCGACGGCGCGCGGTGAACGGGCGTGGGGCGATTATCGACGCGACCTCCTGGTTTCGCTGATGAAGCCCATGATCTTTGAGCCTACGAAACAGGCGCGACGGCAAACCCGGCTCATCATCAAATTTCCACAATGGTACGATCGCTTTCACCTGTTTGGTTACGACCCGCCGCGCATGGCTGCGCCGTTCGATGAAGTCTGGGTGGGCGCGGAAGTGCGGAATCCAGCCACGCGGCGGATGGGGTTTGTGCAGCCGACGGAAGGTTACATGAACTTCCGGTGGATCACCTCGATTGCCGGTGCCAAGGTGCGCGGCGCTTGGTTCGACCACATCGAGTGCAGCGCGCAGAATTTTGTGGATCAAGCCTACCAAAGCGTGCTGGCCGGTGCGCGGGAGTTGACGTTGTTTCATCTGGGAGATTTGGTGGCCGCACACCCGGGCGATGTCTCGCTGGCTGATCGGTTGCCGGAACTGCGTGACCTGGCGGCTGGACTGGGGAATCAGAAGCGTCGCGGCGTTGCATTTTATAAACCGGCGGGCAGTGAGAGTGACGAGAACATGTACCTCGCGGATTATCTCGGCATGTTAGGTCTGCCCATTTTGCCCGTGGCAAAGTATCCGGGCGATGCGAAGGTGGCGGTACTGCCGGTGCAAGCTGCGCATGACCCAAAACTTAAGGAGCAAGCGCGGCGGCATTTGGAGCGCGGCGTCACACTAGTGGTGACGCCTGCATTGCTGCGAAAGCTTGGTGCGGAATTCGCCGGGTGGGCGGGCGTGCAATTTTCGGGCGAGTGCAAGCCGGTTCAGGCGGAATCAGTCACCGTCGGCGGGAACACGATCAAGCTGAATCTGCCGCTCGAAATGGATGGCGGCCTCAAGGCGGATCGTTGCGCGGTGCTGCTCTCGGCATCGGCGGGGGTGGAGTCGCTGCCGCTGTTGACGCGTCACGTTGTCGGCCGCGGCCAGCTTTGGGTGCTGAATGTGCGGACGTTTTCAGAGGCGGATTTCGGCTTGGCGGGAGAATGGTTGCTGTCCCCGCGGTTGTTGGGGTTGCCGGTGCTTCCCGAGATCGTGGTGAACGAACTGCGGCGTCCATTGCTCGAACCGCTTAAGCTCGAGTTGCAAGCACCCACGCAAGTTTCCCTGGTGCTCGCTGGTCGGCGGGCGTGGTTTTACAGTTTCCGCGACGAACCCACCCGTCTGCGGTTCAATGGTCGGGAGCATACCGTGCCGGCGCACGGTTTGTGGCCGGTTCGTTAAGCGCGCGGCTGGACTTGCCCGGTGCAAACCTGTTTCAATCTTCACGTGAAAACCAAACTCGGTCACTGCTCCTGGTCGTGGTTGTTACTCCTGCTGAGCGCAATCGCAATCCTCGCGCAAGACAGCGATTCCGGTCTGGTTTTCGAGTCAGACGTGCCGGTGCGCATGCGGGACGGAGTGGAACTGACGGCCAATGTCTGGCGGCCGAGAGAGGCGGGGAAATATCCGGCGATCTTGCTGCGTTCGCCTTACGGCAAAATGGACGAAAAATGGGATGAAGCCCGGCGCTATGTGAAGGCGGGCTACGTTATGTTGGTGCAAGACTGCCGGGGCCGGGGCAAGTCCGGCGGAGTTTGGGATCCGTTTCGCTACGACGCCGAGGATGGTTTTGACACGCAGGAGTGGGTTGGCAAACAACCTTGGTGCAACGGCGAATTGGGCACGGCGGGCGGCTCGTACGGCGGGTGGACGCAATGGGCGAGTGCCGCGAACGCCAGCCAACATCTCAAGGCAATGGTGCCGACCGTACCGTTCGACAATGCGTATGACATCAGCCATGCCGGCGGCGCGTTTCAACTCGCGCTCTTGATGGGATGGGGCATGGCCGTCGGCGGCGTGGCGCCGGGGCCGGACAAACTGCAGGAGGCATTCCGGCATTTGCCGCTGGAGAATTTCGGCGACCAGTTTGCAAAAAAGATTCCCTATCTCAATGAGTGGGTGAAGCACGCGACCTATGATGAGTATTGGGCGCAGCGCAGTCGGCCGGGCGGTTATGTCGACGTCACCGTGCCGGTGCTGAACATTGGCGGGTGGTACGATATTTTTTCCAAGACAACCATCGATCTTACCAGACAAGTGCGCGCCGTTTCGACGGACCAGCAGGCTCGGAAAAATCAATTCGTGGTCATTGGCCCTTGGGCGCATGGCGTGGGCGGGCGAAAAACCGGCGAACTGGATTTTGGCGAGAAGGCAAAATTCAGCGTCAGCGAATGGCAGTTCAAGTGGTTCGAATACTGGCTCAAGGCGCGCGGGCCGAGGGTGAAAGATTGGCCGCCGTATTATCTGTTTGTGATGGGGGAGAATCGCTGGCGTGCTGAGCAGGAGTGGCCGCTCAAGCGGACGCAATTCACGGCTTATTATCTTCACGGTCAGGGGAAGGCCAATGGTTTGAAGGGCGACGGACAGCTGAGCACGGTGGCGCCGGGGGAGGAGGTCGCTGACCGCTTCGAATATGATGGCGACAACCCCGTGCCCACCGCCGGCGGCAACAATCTCGTGGGCGCTCCGGCCGGGCCGTACGATCAGAACAAGGTGGAGGCGCGCGAGGACGTGCTGGTTTATTCGACCGCACCGCTGGAAAAGGACCTGGAAGTGACCGGGCCGGTGAAGGTGATTTTATACGCCTCGTCGAGCGCCCGGGACACGGACTTTACCGCCAAGCTGGTGGACGTGCACCCGGATGGCCGCGGGTTCAATCTTTGCGACGGTATCATCCGGGCGCGTTATCGGAATTCGTTCACCCAGGCTTCGCTCCTCGACCCGGGCAAGCCGGAGCAGTTCGAGATCGATCTTTGGGTGACGAGCAACCTGTTCCAGGCCGGTCATCGCGTCCGGCTGGAAATTTCCAGCAGCAACTTTCCGCGCTTCGATCGCAATCCGAATTCCGGCAAGCCGTTCGGAACGGATACAGAATTGTTGACGGCGAAGCAGACGATTTATCACGACGGGCCGCGCGCCTCGCGGCTCGTGTTGCCAGTGATTCCGCGCTAGGTTCTGTTCACGATGAAGGTTCAAGACCTCTCCCCATACTACAAGGAGCCGCTGATTTGTGCCGGCGTGATCTCCGTGTTGCTGCTGGTGCTCGCGATGATGGTTTTGGACGGAGGGGCCACGCTGTCTGCAACGCCATTTGGCTTGGTAGCGTTTTGGGGGGTGACTGTCCTCGTGATCATTCGCCGTCCAGTGCGTCCGGAACTTTCTGATATCCATTTTGTGAAATACGGCGCTCTCTGGGTATTCCTGATCGCCCAGGTTTTGGCCCGATGGATATGGAGTCTGCGAGGAGTGGATCTCTAGCAATTACAGTCAAACCGGTCCTGGTTATTTCGAATTCAGCCAAACAATATCTCCCAACATGAATCCCAGCCCAAAACTTATCGAGTTCTTGAGAACTGTGGACAGCCCGACGCTGGCCAATGCGGTCGAGACGCTGCACCTTCAACCGCGCGACAAAGGCTTCACGCCGCTTCAAGTCCGCTGCCTCTTTCCCGAGCTGGGCCGGCTGTGCGGTTATGCCGTGACGGCCCAGGTCGAGACCGTTACCCAACTTTATCCTACCGAAGAGCGCACGTTTCTCGACCTGTTCCAAGCTGTCGCCGATTCGCCGAAGCCCGCAGTGGTGGCGTTTCAGGAAATTGGCGGCCATGCGGATTATTCCGCGCACAGCGGGGAAATCATGGCCACGGCTTTTTCCCGGCTCGGCGCAGTGGGGCTGGTGACCGATGGTGGCGTGCGCGATGTGCCGGAGGTGCGCAACTTGAAGTTCCACTATTTCGCGCGCGGTTCGGTGGTGAGTCACGCGCATTTCAAAATCGTGCGCGTGGGCGTGCCGATTCAAATCCTCGGTGTCGAGATCAAACCCGGCGATTTGTTGCACGGAGATGAGAATGGCGTGATGACGGTTCCGGCGGCGGCACTGGACGGAGTCGAGTCTGCGGTGGAACAGGTCCGCGCGCGCGAGCGCCGGCTGTTGGATTTCATGCGCAGCCCTGATTTTACCGTCGCCAAGTTGAAAGGCCGGTTTATCGAGTGAACTCGCGTCGCAGCCACCGGCAAGATTCAGGGCTGTCCGGTGAGGGCGGGCGTTTCACCAGCAGGGCGAACGGCGGCGCCGGTTGCACCAGTGACGAGGGCAGGGGCGGAATCGTCCTCCGGCAAGTCCGGCAGCGAAATTGCGGATGTACTTTGATTAGCGCGCCAGTTGCGGAAGTTGTATTCGGTCCGCAGCAAGGCGCGACGCAGCAGGACGGTTAAACCGAGATTCGTGCGCCGGTCACCAATGGTGGATTGCTCGCTCAGAGGTGAGAGCGCCACGGGGTACGGCTGAGTGCCCACAATCCGACAACCGCTCTCCCACCAATAGCGCATATCCAGATCCACCGGCCGGCCGAAAGGGACATGGGACGCCAGCATCCGTTCCGCTCCGCGGCGGCTGATCACGTAAGCGCCGCACAAACTCGGGATGCGGCGGTAGCGAATCAATCGTTGGCCGCCAAACCATGGCCGCGCGGCGATGATCTTTTCATGCTGGCGGCCGATCAGTTTGATGAGTTCCCACTCGTCGGAAAGACGGGTGATGGCTTGCAGCACTGCGGACAGGTTCGGTTGGAAATGAACATCATCTTCGCAGACCAGCCAGTGTGAATCCGTGGAGGCAACCAGCGCCCGCCAGATGGCCGCATGGCTCGCATAGCAGCCGATTTCGCCAGCGGTGAGCGGCTGGAAATATTGGCGGTGATTGCGCGCCGGCGAATAGACGGCTTCGAGCGCTTCTGGAGAGAGCGCATTCGCCCGGATGGCTTCGAAGCGTTGAAAGTCCAGCCCCGCCTTGGTGCATTGCGCAGCCATGGCCTCCCAACGCCGGGTCTGCTCCGCCAGGTTTATCACAACGCACTTCATGATTCAGGTAACGGCTTGCGGAATCAGAGATCCGATGGCTGGCTGCGGCTGAGCATGAGCCATCAAGGCCGCACGCAGTTCACGGCGAAACTCGCTCCGGCGTTGTGCTAGTCGTGCAAAGCTCGCGGATTCGGCTTGCTCGTCGCAAGTCTGGAGCCGGCGGTGGATTCGTTGCGCGAGCGGAACTGATCCGGCCACCTCCACCAGCATGGAGGCAAATCCAGATTCCTCCATCAACACTTGCTTCTTCACATCGCCACAACTCCCGGCGGTGGGAGACTGACTGGCGTCATAGAGGCAAACCGTCCGGACGCCACGATTGAGCGCGTTGATAACCAGGTGATAAGTGTCCGTCACGACAAAGCGCGCACCAGCGATGAGGCGGTGCATGCGGTTGAAATTCCAGTGCGCCACGAAGCGCGGCAGCCGCAAATTCAGCCAGTCCAGCCAAACCGGTTGTAAACCCGTGGCCTTCGCCAACTCGGCTGCCAGGCGTTTATGTTGGCGGCGCAAAGTGCGTCCAAGAAAGCAAACAAAGTAGCGTGATTCGGACACCTGCGGCTTGGGCCCAAACGGCAACAGCCAGGCGCAATCCATTCCCGGGCGAACGTGCTCGACTGGCGCGAGTTCTCGTACGATCTCGAGCGACTTCCCGTCGCGCGGTAATACCAGTTCGGCCGATTGGAGGAAATCGACCAAATGGTCGCGGGTGGGTTGCGAGGTACGGGTATCGGCGCCCAGAAAGCAACCGCCGAGGGCGAAGACAGACACGGCCGGATGATGGCGCTTCAAGTTCAGATAAAGTTCGGACCAATTGGCGAGTCCGGTTGCCGGGTCGCGCACGCCGTGCCGGCGCATTTCACGATTGGCGTAGTCCTCCGCGCCCCACATGGGGTTGTTCAGAAAATCACCCCAGTAAACCACGCGGTCGAACCCGGCGAAATCCTCCGGCCGGCGCAGCAACTGGAAGCGCAGCTTGCCGACGCGCGTGCGGCGTTGCGTAACGACGTGTGTGAAAGGCAGTCCCAGTTCGCGAAAGAAATGGTCGGCGGCGAGGTCCACCGAATACATGCCGTAGTTGTGGCAATTGAAAGCGGAGATGACGGCGATACCGGCCATGATCAAACGCAGGCTAGCGATGTGAACTCAGCGGCGCTGCCGCAGGTGGGCGGAGAATCGAACTGGCCGGAGATGGGAATCCGGCGGGAGCAAGCAACAAAAACAACTTGGCCATTCAGCAAGTTAGCCGCTCGTCTTCAAATGACAAGTTTGGGGTTTGGGTTCCCTGCGGTTCGCGGCGCGCTAAAAAGTGTTGTTCAATCCGCCCGGCAGCCATTCACTGCGTTTGATAAACTCCCGCAATTCGGGACGTTCTTCCGGTTGCAACTGGCCATCGCCGTTCTTGTCAAATCGTTCAAAGATGGCTTTGACCATCGCGGCGCGGCGGGTGTGGGTTGCGGCGCGATCGATGACCATGTCCGCAGTGTGATCTTTGAGCACTTCCCGCAACGCAGCCGTTTCCGCTTCGCGAACGGCGACCACTTGCAGCGTGATGCTGCCCATCTCGTCCTTGGAAGCCGGCCCCCATTTCACGCGCACCGGCGGGGACGTGGGATTGCGCGGGTTGGTGGCGGAGTTGTCGTAGGTCATGACGGTTTCTAGGCGCGTGCCTTTTGGCAATTTCACGCGATCCTTGAAGCTGTATTGCTCCTGCCAGGCAAAATCCCAGTCGGGCATTCGCAATAGGATCATTTCCTTTCCATCCGGCAGCACGGCTTTCATGGTCATTTCCTTGCCGAGGTAGTGGG
>CAYWCK010000207.1:0-9177 GCA_964456685.1 uncultured Bifidobacteriaceae bacterium
CGGTTTCTTGTAGAGCACCTCCGACCACTGCACCGCTTCGCCCTCGGCGGTGAACATCGCCGCCTCGGTCAGGCCGTGCGTGACGAGTTGCAGGGAAAGCAGCCGGTCATCCACGCCCGCGAAGGCCGGGCCGGACGTGCTGATCATATCCACCTCCACGCGTTCCCAGGTGAGATTATCCAGCAGGCCCCGGATCATTCGCTCGGGCGATTGATAGTTGTAGAACGCGCCGTGAATCAGGTTGACGCCGATTAAACCCAGCGCTTCCTGCTGGCGCACGTTTTCCTTATCGAGCAACCGGACGTGGATGATGATTTCCGAGGGTTCGCCGCGCGATTGAGTTTGAAACTTGAGGCCCAACCAGCCGTGCCCCTCTTCCTTGCGCGTGAAGCTGTGGGTGGCCACCGTGTTGGCGAAGACGAAAAAATTGCATTTGTCGCCCCGACTGGCCTCGAGCCGCTCCAGCAGCAGATCGAACTCATGATTCAACATCGCCTGGAGCCGTTTGCGACTCACGTAGCGATCGGTCGGGCCGTAGATCGCATCGCTCACCGCCATGTCATAGGCGGAAATGGTCTTGGCCACGGTGCCGGCCGCGCCGCCGACGTGGAAGAACCAACGCGCGACTTCCTGCCCGGCGCCGATCTCAGCGAACGTGCCGTAGCGTCGCGCGTCGCGATTGATCGTGAGCGCTTTCTGCGCGGGGCTGGGTCGGTCCTCGGACATGGCGCTGAGAATTCTGCGCCAGAAGGCGAGGGAAATCAATGGCGGCGGCTTGGCCATCAAGCCGCCAGCCCCAACTTCACGCTCGCAGCTTCATCAGCAGATCCTTGCTTTCCACCGAATCGCCGACGCCGACCACGAGTTCCGCCACCACGCCGTCGCAGGGCGCGTAGATCGTGGTTTGCATTTTCATGGCTTCCAGCGTGAGCAGCTTGTCGCCCTTGGCGACCTTCGTGCCGATGCTGACCGGCAGCGCCGTCACCAATCCGGGGATAGGCGCGCCGATTTGTTCGGCCACCGCCGGATCCGCTTTCACGCGGGCTTTCACCTTGGGCGTCACCGAACGATCCACGATGCTCAACTGCCGCGGCATGCCGTTCAGTTCGAACGTCACGTTGCGCTTTCCTTCCGCGTCCACCGGACTGAGATTCACGAGCCGGATGAAGAGCGTCTTACCCTCTTCGATCTCGACGGCGATTTCCTGCCCGACTTTCATGCCGTAGAAGAATGCCGGCGTCGGCAGCACGGAGAGGTCGCCGTAGTTGTGGACGTACTTCGCGAAGTCCGCGAACACGTCCGGGTACATGATGTAGCTGAACACGTCGTCGGTGGTCGGCTCGTGCTTGCAGCGGGTGACGATCTCCTGCTCGACCTTCTTGAAATTGAGCGGCTTCATCGAAGCGCCCGGCCGGCCGCGAAGCGGCTTGCGATTGCCCAGCACCACGTGCTGCAACTTCTTCGGCCAGCCGCCCATGGGCTGCCCCAGTCCGCCCGCGAGCATGTCAATGACCGACTCCGGAAACGGCGTGCTGCCGGGTTCGAGGTTCAAAACGTCGGCCGGCTTGATGCCGCGCGTGATGAGGAACATCGTCATGTCTCCAACCACCTTGCTGCTGGGCGTCACCTTCACGATGTCGCCAAACAGCAGGTTGACCTCGGCGTAAGTGCGGGCGATTTCCGGCCAATGATGCGCCAGGCCCATGGACTCCGCCTGTTCCTTCAGATTCGTGAACTGGCCGCCGGGCATTTCGTGCAGATAAACCTCCGCGCTGCCGGAACGCGGCGCGGTGTCGAACGGCGCGTAATAATTCCGCACCAGCTCCCAGTAATCGGCGAACGCGTTCAGCGCGTCGAGATCAAGGCCGGTGTCGCGCCGGGTGTGTTGCAGCGCGGCCACAATCGAGTTCATGTTCGGCTGCGAGGTCGAGCCGGACATCGAAGCAATGGCGAGGTCCACGGCGTCCACACCCGCAGCGGCGGCCTCGAGCACCGAAGCGGACGCAATGCCGCTGGCATCGTGGGTGTGGAAATGGATCGGGATGCCGATGTGTTCCTTGAGCGCCTTGACGAGCATGTGCGCGGCGGCAGGGCGGCAGAGGCCGGCCATGTCCTTGATCGCGAGCACGTGCGCGCCCATGCGTTCGAGTTCCTGCGCGAGCTTGATGTAGTAACGCAGCGAGTATTTCTTGCGCGACTTGTCGAGGATGTTGCCGGTGTAACAAATCGCCGCTTCGCAAATCGCGTGCGTGTCCTGCACGGCGTCCATCGCCACCCGCAGGTTCGGCAGATAATTCAACGAATCGAAAATCCGGAAGATGTCCATGCCCGCTTCCGCGGCGTGCTTCACGAAACCGGCGACGGCGTTGTCCGGATAATTTGAATAGCCGACGGCGTTCGAGCCGCGGAACAACATCTGGAAGCAGATGTTCGGAATGCGTTGGCGGAGCGTGCGCAGGCGCACCCACGGATCTTCTTTCAAGAAGCGCAAAGCCGTGTCGAACGTCGCGCCGCCCCACATCTCGACGCTGAACAACTGCGGGGTGCGATGCGCCATCGCGCTGCCGACCTTGAGCATGTCCTCGGTGCGCAGGCGCGTCGCAAACAAGGATTGCTGGCCGTCCCGAAAAGTGGAGTCGGTGATCAGCAGCCGCTTTTCCTTGAGCATCCACTCGGCGAATTTCTTCGGCCCGAGTTCGAGCAACAGCTGCCGGCTGCCGGGCGGCGGCGTTTTCTTGTGGTCGTAAGCCGGCACGCGACCGGGCAGCAATTCAGTCTTGGGCACATAGCCCTTGGCCTGCGGGTTGCCGTTCACGCTCACGTCGCCGAGGAACATGAGCAGCTTGGTGGCGCGGTCCTTGCGCAACTTTAGCTTGAACAACTCCGGCGTCGTATCAATCAGCGTCGTGGTTGCCTGGCCGGACTTGAACGTATCGTTGTGAATCACGTTCTCAACGAACGGAATGTTCGTCTTCACGCCGCGAATACGGAACTCGCGGAGCGCGCGATCCATGCGGGCGAGCGCCGCCTCGAACGTCTGGCCGTAAGCCGTGACCTTCACCAGCAGCGAATCATAGAACGGCGTGATGACCGCGCCGGCGTAACCCATGCCGCCGTCGAGCCGCAGCCCGAAGCCGCCGGACGAGCGATACGTCAGAATGCGGCCGTAGTCGGGCTGGAATTTGTTTTCGGGATCTTCCGTCGTGATGCGGCATTGGACCGCGTAACCGTTGCGCGCGATCTGGCTTTGTTGCGGCACGCCGACTTCCGCGCCGTGCATTGGCTTGCCATCCGCGATCATGATTTGCGCCCGCACCAGGTCCACGCCGGTGATGACTTCCGTGACCGTGTGCTCGACCTGGATGCGCGGGTTCATCTCGATGAAGAACCATTCCTTCGAATCGAGGTCGTAAAGAAATTCCACCGTGCCAGCGTTGTCGTATTTGATTTCGCGACACAGCCGGGCCGCCGCTTCGCACAACTCGCGGCAAATTTTCGGCTCCACACCGACGCTTGGCGCGATTTCGATAACCTTTTGATGGCGGCGCTGCACCGAACAATCGCGCTCGTGCAAATGGATCACCTCGCCGTGGCGGTCGCCGAGAATCTGCACTTCGATGTGCTTCGCGCGCGGAATGTAGCGCTCGAGGAACACGGCCGGATTGCCGAAGGCGCGGCCCGCTTCGCCCTGCGCTTCTTCGAGTGCGCTGGCGAGATCGCCCGGTTTCAACACCACGCGCATGCCGCGCCCGCCGCCGCCGTGCGCCGCTTTCACGATGAGCGGGAAGCCGATGCTTTTGGCGGCTTTCATTGCCTCGTCGCGGTCGGAGATCGGGTCCTGCGTGCCGGGCAAAGTGGGCACGCCGACTTTTTGCGCCAGCGCGCGCGCGGCGGTCTTGTCACCCATCATGCGCAGCAGCTCGACGCGCGGCCCGACGAAAGTGATGCCCGCTTCCGCGCACGCTTTGGCGAATTCGGCGTTCTCGGACAGAAAGCCGTAGCCGGGATGGATCATGTCCACGCCCTTTTCCTTGGCGAGCGCGATGATACTGGGAATATCGAGATACGCGCCCACCGGGCCTTTGCCCTCGCCGACGAGATACGCCTCATCCGCCTTGAAGCGATGGATGGCGAGCCGGTCCTCCTGCGCGTAGATCGCGACGGTGCGCAGGCCCAGTTCGGTGGCGGCGCGGAAGACGCGGATGGCAATTTCGCTGCGGTTGGCGACGAGCAGCTTCCGCTGGCGCGCGGCGGGTTTCGGCGATGAATCGGATAAACTCATGAGTTGTCGGGGCATTAAAACACCAAACCGGGGCAAGCAAAGCAATGATGGAAATACCCCAGTTCCAAGTTTAGTTCTTTCGCCCGCCCGCGCCTTCGCTATATTGGCCGCAATGTTCAAGACCCAAGATTTGCATGTCCGGGAATTGGTACGCCTGTCTTCACCGCGCGCAATCAAGGCCGCCCTCCCGAGCACCGAAGCCACCAGCGCCACCGTGGCCGAGAGCCGCGAGCGGGTCATCCGGATTCTGCAACAGCGGGATGCCCGGTTGCTCGTCGTCGTCGGGCCGTGCTCGATTCACGATGAAAAGGGCGCGCTCGAATACGCGACGCGCCTGAACTTGTGGCGCAAGGAGTTTGCCGATCGGATGGAAATCGTGATGCGCGTCTATTTTGAGAAACCGCGCACCACCATCGGTTGGAAGGGCCTGATCAATGATCCGCACCTCGACGACTCCCAGGATATCGAAGCGGGGTTGAAGATCGCCCGCAGCCTGCTGCTCAAGATCGTGGGGATGGGTTTGCCGGCGGCCACGGAGTTTCTCGATCCAATTGTCCCGCAGTACATCGCCGATCTCGTCACGTGGGCGGCCATCGGCGCACGCACAACGGAATCCCAGACGCATCGCGAAATGGCGAGCGGTCTCTCGATGCCCGTCGGCTTCAAGAATGCCACGGATGGCAGTTTGCAAATTGCCATTGATGCCATGGGCGCCGCGCGCAGCCCGCACAGTTTTCTGGGCATTGATGCGGATGGCGCCACGGCCATCGTGCGCACCAACGGCAACCCCGACGGGCATGTGGTTTTGCGTGGCGGCCGGGCGCGGACGAATTACGACGCCGACAGCATCCGCGAGGCGGAGGCGATTCTGAAGCGCCACAACCTGCCGCCGGTGATGATGGTGGATTGCAGCCACGCGAATTCAGCCAAGCAACACGCGCGGCAGGAGGACGTCTGGCGCAGCGTCATCGAACAGCGCGTCGGCGGCACGCGGTCGCTCATTGGCATGATGGTCGAAAGCTATCTCAGCGAGGGCAATCAACCGTTCCCGCGACCGAAGCACGAATTGCGCTACGGCGTTTCGATCACCGATGCGTGCGTAAGTTGGGAGACAACGGAGCGAATGCTGCGTTGGGGTTATGATCGGCTGGCAACTCTGGGCGCACCGGCTCTCGTATCGACTTGTTGAATCCGCCGGGCGGAGTTCCGATCCGGGTTGATTGGGAATTGCATTGACGGCCGCATCACCACCGTCTAACTCGCCGCCAAGTCATGATTTCCGCCTCGCCTTCCGTAATCTTCTTTTTCCAGATGTTCATCATTCTGGCGGCCTGCCAGTTGGTGGGGTGGGTGGCGCGGCGGATTCAACAGCCTCAAGTCATGGGCGAAATGATCGCCGGCGTGCTGCTGGGGCCTTCGCTTTTTGGCTGGCTGGCGCCGACTTGGCAGCAGGCGCTCTTTCCGGCGGAATCACTCCATATCCTGCATGTCGTCGCCCAACTCGGGATCGGGATCTACATGTTCCTGGTCGGCGCCGAGTTTGACACCGAACTTTTTCGCAGCCGTGTGCGCAGCGCGGCGGCGGTGTCGGTGTTCGGGATGCTCGTGCCCTTTGCGTTGGGCGTGGGGCTGGCCCTGTGGTTCGTCCAGGTGCCGGGCCTGTTTTCCGACCAAGTGCGGCTCTTCGAGGCGTGCCTCTTCCTGGGCGCCGCGATGGCCATCACCGCCTTCCCGATGCTGGCGCGCATCATTTATGAACGCAAACTCACCGGCACGCCGCTGGGCGCACTCACTCTTGCCGCCGGCGCCATCGGCGATGCGGGCGCCTGGTGCGTGTTGGCGGTTGTGCTCGCCACTTTCGACGGCAAGGCCGCCGTGGCGGTCAAGGCAATCGCGGGCGGCCTGATTTACGCCGCGGTGATGCTGACCGTGGGGCGCAAATTGATGGCGCGGCTGGGCGCGGTCACGGAAAAGGCCGGCGGCATCACCCCGGGAATTCTGGCGGTCACGCTTATTCTCCTCATGTTCGGCGCCTGGGCGATGGACGCCGCAGGTGTGCACGCTGTGTTTGGCGGTTTCCTGCTGGGCGTCGCCATGCCGCGCGGTTTGTTCGTGCGTGAACTGCAGAAGCAGCTTGAACCGGTCGTCGTGGTCCTGCTGTTGCCAATTTTTTTCACCTTCTCCGGATTGAAGACGCGGCTGGATCTCGTGACCACCGGGCCGATGCTGATCGTTGGTCTTGCCGTGCTCGCCGCGGCTTGTTTCGGCAAGGGCTTCGCCTGTTGGGCCGCCGCCCGCTGGCACGGGGAGGACAACCGCACCGCCCTGGCGGTGGGCACGCTGATGAACGCGCGCGGGATGATGGAACTCATCCTTTTGAACATCGGCCTGGAGAAAGGCATCATCTTGCCCGGTTTGTTTGCGGTGATGGTGGTCATGGCCATTGCCACCACCTTGATGGCTACGCCGCTTTTCGAATGGGTCTATGGCCGGCACGCGCGGCGCGCGGGGAATTTCGGCCGCACGAGCGATGACGGGTAACGTGCCGCCGCCTCACGCCGCGGGCAAGCGCACCCGGAAGGTTGTTCCGGATTCTGGTTTGTTCTCCACTTCAATGCTGCCGCCGTGCGCTTCGATGATGGCTTTGGAAATCGCCAGGCCCAGGCCGGTGCGACCTTGCGTAGAGGTGCGGGCCGTCTCCGCGCGATAAAAGCGCTCAAAAATGTGCGGCAAATGTTCCGCCGCTATGCCCGGGCCGTTGTCGGCGACGGTCACCAATGCCGCGCCGTCCTCCGGCCGGGTGGTGATGTGCACCGCGCTGCCCTCGGGTGTGTGCTGCAGCGCGTTGCCCAGTAGGTTCGTCACAACCTGCGCCACACGTTCGGCATCACCCATGGTCGGAGCGGGAGCGAGGTCGGCGGTGAGTTTGATTTTGCGTTCCGTTACCAACGGCCGCACCAGCTCGACGCAATCGCCCGCGGTCCGGGCGAGATCGAAGGGCATGCGTTTCAAAACTTCCTGCCCCGCATCGAGGCGTGCGAGTTCGAGCAACGACTCAATCAGCCGCCGCATTCGCTGGGCGGCGCGCAGGCAAGCCTCGAGGGTCTCCCGATACTCCGGCCCGGTGCGTTCCTTGTTCAGCGTGCTCTGAATTTGGGTGAGGACCACCGAAACCGGCGTGCGCAGTTCGTGCGCCGCATCCGCCGTGAATTGTTTCTGCTGGGCAAACGCCGCTTCGAGTCGCGCAAAGGTCGAGTTCAAAACTGTCGCAAGCTGGCCCAGCTCGCTTTCCGTCTCGGACGCGTTGATGCGTTTGGCCAGATCGCCTGCGGCGATTTCCTGCGCGGCGGTGCTGATTTCGGCAATGGGTCGCAACGCGCGACTGGCCAGCCACCAACCGACGGCGAAACCGGTCACGACAATGACGCACCCGATGAGCACGAGTCCCACGGCGAGCTGGTGCAACTCGGCCATGGTGGGCGCGAGTGAAGCGCCGATCAGCAGGCGGGTGCCGGAACGCACAAAATGCACCAGCTCGCGTTGCTCGCCGCGCGTGCGCCAGAGCCGGCCCTCATCGCGCATCGGCGCCTTTGGCAACGGCACATCCGCGGGGGCATTGGTTGAGGCCGTGAAGCGCTGGCCGTCGGCATTCCAAGCCACGTAATATAGTTTGCCGAGATTCAGCGGGCGCGGCTCGCGTCCCCGCAATTCGCGCGGCGGGCCGTCGAAAGGTTCCTCCCCCGGCGGTGGGCCATCGAAATCGCGCGGCGGAAAAGGCCGGCCTCGCTCGCCGGGGCCGCGATCCTCTGGTCCACGTTCCAGCGGGGCACGACCGACCGGGGGCGCGACATGCGGCAACAAAGGCACGATGGCCTCGGCCAGATCGCTGTCGATCGCCTGCAACCGCACGCGGCGTTCGAAGATGTAGAAGCCGGACATCAGCCCCGTCACCAGCGCCACGAGGAGAAATCCGTGCCACGCCTGCAACCGCCAGCGGATGGAGTGAATGATCATTCGATGCAGTAGCCGTGGCCGCGCCGCGTGGTGATGAAATCTGCGCCCAGTTTTTTGCGGACGTTCGAGACGTGAACGTCCAGCAGGTTGGAAAGGGTGGCGTCGTTTTCGTCGAAGAGGTGTTCGTAAAGCTGGGTGCGCGTCACCACTTCGCCGCGGTGCAGCGCCATGAACTCGACCAGCTGATATTCCCGCGCGGTCAGCTCGACCGGCCGACCTTTGAGCGAAACGATTCGCCCCGCCGTGTCAATTTTCACCGAGCCGATCTCGATCTGGTTGGTGCTGACATTGGTGGTGCGGCGGATCAGGGCGCGCAGGCGGGCGAGCAGTTCGGACAGGTCGAATGGCTTCACCACGTAATCATCCGCGCCGGTGTCCAGCCCCTTCACGCGGTCGCGGGGCTGATCCCGTGCGGTGAGCATGAGCACCGGGGTCTTCTTCTGCTTTCGCAACCGGGCCAGCACTTCCCAGCCGTCGAGCTTGGGCATCATCACGTCGAGCACAATGGCGTCGTAGTCCACCGACTCGGCGTTGAACAGGCCGTCTTCACCATTATCGGCGATGTCGACCGCGTAACCTTCGTCGCGCAGTGCCCGCGCGAGTCCGCTGCGCAGGTCCGGTTCATCTTCGACGACGAGAATTCTCATGGGTTTGCTGGCGCCGGTTTAACATGAATCAGCGCGGGCGTCACCTTCGCAAGCGCAACCTTAAGGGGAAATGAAGAACGGACTCGCCCGCGGCCGGAAAAATTGGGGTCAGTTTTTACGGCTTCACGACCACTTAAGGTTCACGCGCGTAAGGTGCGCACATGACAACCATTGAACGGATCGCTGCCAGCGCTGTTTTTCTCGCCGTGCTCAATTTACTCCTCGCCGCGGAAG